>JAISCQ010000281.1 GCA_031265445.1 Bacteroidales bacterium | reverse complement strand
TAAAATTTAAGTATTAAACATATTTTTAATTTATTTTTGCCCGTTTGACGCAAGATTCCCGTAAAGGTTACAGAAAAAATGAGGGTACATGTTTTTTTCATTATTTTTGTAACCTGATTATCACTATCGCGTCTATTCAGTATGGAAAATAGAGACGACCTTTTTTATGTGCGACGTGTAAAAGCCGGGGATATCCAGTCTTTTACGATGATTGTATCGAAATACGGGAAAATGGTTTATACTGTTGTCCACAAGATTGTTGAAAACCGTGAAGACGCCGAAGATATTACGCAGGAAATTTTTATCAAGGTATTCAAATCCCTGGAACGCTTCAGGGAAGAGTCGGAATTTTCGACATGGCTGTACAGAATTGCCTACAATACCGCCATTTCGGAATTGCGTAAAAGAAAATTGTTTTACATTGCGGCGGAAGACAGTTTGCTGATCGATAACAGTTCATTTACAGACGAAAAAGACGGTCAGGAAACCGAAATAAAACTGCAGTACCTCGAAGAAGCCATGAAAAAATTGCCTCCGGATGAATTATTTTTACTTACTTTGCACTACATGGACGGGCAATCCATTGAAAGCATAAGTAAAATAAGCAGTTTGTCCGTGTCCAATGTAAAGGTGAAACTGCACAGGATCCGCAGGAAACTTGCAGTCGAAATAGACAGATTAAGCAGTAAATTATAAAGAAAATGAATAGAAATAAAACAGTATTGGACAATCGGTTAAAGGAAACGCTCAGGGAGACGCCTCTGGAAGACCTGCCTTCCGGTTTTATTGAAAAGCTGATGCCGAAAATTGAAAAGGCGGCGCTCAATAAGCAGAAAAAAGAAACGCTGACCATGTATCTGCAGATTGCAGCCGGCATTTTGAGCATGTTTTTTTCCCTGACGCTTGCATTTTATTTATGCAGGCTTTTCATTCCCGGGTTCTCATTTTCGTTCTCCGGCATAGCGATCGAGTTTGACCCGAATATCCTCACAATCGGGCTTGCCGTCACACTGCTGCTGATAATCGACAGTCTCAGGAGAGTAAAAACTAAAAATGAAGCTTAGACTTTAAAATATATGACATTGCAAAGAAAAGACATGGAGATTATGTCGCCGGCAGGGAATTTTGAATGTCTGGCTGCCGCCATTCAAGCCGGCGCCGATTCGGTTTATTTCGGCGCGGGAAACTTGAATATGAGATCGCGTTCGGCAAACAATTTCACGCTAAACGATTTGCCGGAAGTGGCAGGCAGGTGCAGGGATAAAAATGTAAAGACATATCTTGCAGTAAATACCATTATGTTCGACAGCGATATGCCTGCGATGCGCGAACTGATTGACGCGGCGCGGGAAACGGGAATTTCGGCTGTCATTGCTTCCGATCCCGCAACAATAATGTACGCATCGGAGAAAGGTCTGGAAATTCACCTGTCAACACAGATAAACATCACGAATTTCGAATCGCTGCGGTTTTATTCGCAGTATGCCGACGTGGCTGTGCTTGCAAGGGAACTGAATCTGGAGCAGGTGAAACACATATACGGACAGATTGTCGAAAATGACCTGCACGGTCCGGGAAAGGGCAATATCCGTCTGGAAATGTTTGCGCACGGGGCGCTATGCATGGCGGTTTCGGGAAAATGTTACCTCAGCCTGCACGAATACAACGCTTCGGCTAACAGGGGAGGATGCTATCAGATATGCCGGCGGTCGTATATCGTTACAGACAGGGAAACCGGCAGGGAACTGGAGATAGACAATCAGTATATCATGTCGCCAAAAGATTTGTGTACAATAGATTTCATGGACAGGATGATTGACGCCGGGGTTCGGGTTTTCAAAATCGAAGGCAGGGCGCGGTCTGCCGAGTATGTCAAAACGGTTACCCGCTGTTACTCGCAGGCTGCCGACGCCATAGTTTCGGGAAATTACACTCCGGAAAATATAGCCCTGTGGAAAAAAGCCCTGTCGTCGGTGTTCAACCGCGGATTCTGGGACGGATACTATCTGGGTAAACGCCTGGGCGAATGGAGTGAAACATACGGCAACAGGGCAAGCAAACGCAAAGTGTATGCAGGCAAGGTGAGCAATTTCTTTTCGAATCTCTCCGTTGCCGAAATCCTTGTGGAATCAGGTGAACTCGCCGTTAATGACGAGACGCTTATCATCGGACCTACTACCGGAGTTCAGGAAATCGTACTGAAAGAGATCCGTGTCGAATTGAAGCCTGTAGACAGGGCTGTTAAAGGCGAGTATTGCTCCATCCCCGTCAGTGAAAAAGTCCGGAAAGGCGACAGGATATACAGGAGAGTTAAAAACTAAAAGTTAAGAACTAAGAGTTTCGCGATGCAAAGAAAAGGATACCATATAAAAAACGGGAAAACAAAACTGCCGGATAAATCTCCGGCAGTTTCGTTTTAACTGAAGTATTGATAAATTCTACATCGACAGGGCTGTCAGTTGTTTATTGAGTAACCGTATAGCTGTAAACAGTTTCTCCCCTGTGGTTTATAAAGAAAAACCGTATGGCGGTCGCATCTATCGAGCACAGGGTAAAGCCGGGGTCTCCGCTGCAGAACACGGTTCCGTCCGTTTTCTCTGCCGGACGTGAAAGCGAGCCGGCGGAATTGACCACATAGTTGACCGCGGACGAAGCAGGCCTGATGTGCTGGAAATTGTGGATATGTCCGCAGAAATACACATTCACCCTGTGTTTTTCCAGAATGGGAACCAGGCGCGCCTGTATATCCGCCCTTTCGGAATCCTCCTTCTTTGTCCAGGCGTAGGCGGGATGATGTCCGATCACGATTTTCCACTTTTCGGTCGAACATGTCAGCACCGAATCAATCCACCGGAGCTGTACACCGGCGTCCTGCCTGTGAGCGTCGGGATAGCCAACACTGTCGTTGCGGTACTTGTCAATCATGGGACTGGTGTCGATGAAAAGCAGCCGGCACTGCGCGCCGTCGTCCGACTGGACGACACGGGTATAGTAGCGCGAAGGAGCATTCCATCGGCGGCTGACGCCGGAATAGTCGAGTACCGCCTGCGTATTTCCGCGATACTCGTGATTTCCGCAAATGGCATTCCAGTCGATCATCAGTTCGGGATGGTCGTAAATCAGTTCGTAATTGGTCATCCACAGCGGATCGGCGACACTTGCCACTCCCTCGAAATGATGAACATCGCCGGCGGCGGCTATCATTTCGACATCGATATGTTCAGCCATGTAGCCCATAAGTCCGGCGATTGGCTTCTGTTCGTAATAGCCGTTGCGTCCCAGATCGCTGGCTACGATGAAGTTTACAGCCGATCCGGATACTTCCGGGAGAGCGGCGCGGACAGGCTTTTCACTGCAGGCGGCAGTGAAAACGCCGGCCAGTACGGCAATAAACAGATATGCTGCACGTTTCATGGCTTACCTTGTTCCAAAAGCGCCGAACCAGGCGGAAGGCGCCGGCGATTTATATTCCCTTCCGTTAACCGTAACTCCCGAAGCGGCAAAATAAGGCGTGAAATCGGTTTTGGCGCCGTTCAGCGCGGGCGAACCGGCCTGCAGGTGAAAATCCCAGGATTCGTTATAGCTGTAAGCCAGCACGGGATTGTCCGCAAACGGGAAGTTCACAAACAGGGGATTTTTGTCGCCGGCGGCATTTCCGGAGACATCGTGCGCTCCGTAAACCACATCGCCGACTCCCGGCTTGAACCCGTCGAAGGCGGTAACGGTTCCGTTGGCAACATGCTGCGGAATGGCGCTTCGGGCGTTTCCGGAAGCATAATAGTTGTAGTCAATCCTGCTGTTCAAATCGGGTCCGTCGGTGGCGTCGATACCGAAATTCGGAGCTTTGGCTGCGAACATGCTGTTTACAATCAAATTATTGTAAACATTCACCAGGCATCCCGATTCTGCCCACACCGAACCGCCCTTTGGCTTGTTGGGGTCGCGCCGCCATCCGGCATTGATTATGGTATTGTTGTAGGCATTGATTTGAGCCTGAAAACGCGCTCCGCCGTCGGCTCCCGAATTGGACAGCTTGAATCCGTTGGTGTTCGGGCTGTACATCAGGTTGCGTGCGGCATCGACCCTGCAGCCCGCCTTGACGTTGATCGCTTCACCTCCGGCTTCACCGACGGCATAGAACAGGTTGTCCGCGAAAATGCAGCTTCCGCCCTGCACATAAATGGCGTCTTCGCCCGTGTAGCGGAAAGTCGAGTTGACAATCACATATTTTCCAGAGGGATTGTTCGTGTTGAATGCAACCATTCCCTCGCCTCCCGCAGGCTTGAACAGCCCGGCAGTAACCGAAGGGGAAGTGCGGGTGGTAACCGCGCCGGTGTACTCAATCAGCACGTTGTCGAACACAATCTCGCTGCATGTCCCGCTTCCGATAACTCCGCCCCAGAGACGGGCAAAGAAATTCTCCGGCCTGCGCCTGTTCTCCGGCACGGTAAACCTGACGGGCGCTTCTTCCGTACCGTAGCAGTAAAGTTTGCCGTTGACAATAAACTCGATTTTCGTGTCGTTGGCATCCTGGCCTTCCGTACTTACAATCACTTCCACTCCTTCCTCGACGGTCAGGGTCTTGCCTTCCGGAACGCTGATGTGCCCCGTCACGTTGATGACGGAATACTTTGCCCACACGCCTTCCACCGCTCCGCTTACTGTTACCGGCTCGTTGAGCGTAACCGTTACGGAACAGGTCGCCGTCTCGCCGTTTTCTTCCGAAGTTACAGAAATCGTGGCGGTTCCCGGCTTGATGGCCGTAACCGTACCGTCGCTGCCGACGCCGGCGATGCCCGTATCCCCGCTGCTCCAGCTAATCCTTTTGTTCGCGGCATTTTCCGGGAAGAATGTTACGGTGAGCGTTTCGCTTGCCCCCGGTTTGAGCGTCAGCGCCGATTTCGACAGCGCAATTCCTTTTAACGAAAGATCTTCAATGTCTTTCGAGCATCCGCTTAAAAGTGCGGCTGCAAATAAAATGAAAGATAATACAATGTTTTTCCTTTTCATTTGTCTTGAAATTAATTGATAATTATTCTATTTTAAAATTTAAAATTTATATTTCATATATATTTATTTTTTCTATAAATCCGGCAGCAAAGGTATGGGAGAGATTTTAAGAAAATATTTCAGTTTTATTACAAAAAAATTAAATAATCAAACAGACAGACTTTCAAGAGTTAATAACTAAAAACTAAAAGCGCTGACGCGCGCCAGCTATATAACATAATGCGTATTGCGAAATTGCCTGTCAGGTGGGCTGTCAAAAATGGCATGAATTATCGCAAAATATTTCCTCCAATATAATGCCCCCCCTTTCAGGGTTTGACATTATTTGCTTTATCGCTTTTTTCTATAATAATTTCAAGCCTTCGGGTTTATCTAATAAGAATATGTTTGAATATCAGCACAAAAATCCCGAAGGGATGTTATTATTATAGCAAAACAACACAAACCTTACAAAACGCCGAAGGCGTGACATTATTGTAATTCATAAAATGGAACGCAATTATTTTTCAATGGATGTAATATTTTTAACATCCCACCGCGAGGGTCGCAATGATTGCCATCACCAACAATACCGATAACAATCATAGCGTCAATATGTCTGTGTCCAATGTAGAGGCGAACCTGTGTGTTCGCCCTGTTGTGTGTTCGCCCTGCATAGCAAATTTACACCGCGTACGGTATATATAAAAAGCAGAACCCTCGCCTCAAAAGCGAAGGTCCTGTAATATTTCTTCATGCGTCGCGTCGCGCCCAATTCAAAATTCAGAATTCAAAATTCAGAATTAAGACCGGACCCTCTCATTCTCCTCCTCCGAGCGCCCGGTAGAGGTCGATAATTGCCTGTGCCTTTTCCAGCTTGTCGTTAACGGCGGCGAGCTGTGCGGCGAGGTAATTCTGCTGGGCGGTGAGGACTTCGAGATATGTAGCCTCGTCGGCTTTAAGCAGTTCCTGCGTATAGTACACCGATTTCCTTAGCGATTCGATCTGTCCTGAGCGGAAGTCTGTTTTCTCCAGAGCCTTTTCATAGACAAACAGCACGTCGGACACCTCGCGGGCAGCCGTCAGCGCCGTCTTCTGGAAATTCACCAGCGCTTCTTCCTCCTGCGCCTTCGTTACGGTTACCTGGGCGCGCAGCTGTCTTCCGGCGAACACTGGCTGCGTCAGTCCGCCGATGACATTTGCCAGCAGGTTTGCCGGCTTGAAGAAGTCCGACAGAGTCGTCGAGCCGAATCCTGCCATCGTTCCCGAGCTGAGAGTAATGGACGGATAGAGCGAAGCCTGCGCCGACTTGCGCAGTTCGAACGCCGCGCGCAGCTGAAGCTCCGCCGACCGCACATCCGGGCGCAGAGCCAGCATCTGCGCCGGCACGCCGTATGGCAGGAGGGCAGCCGGAGCAGTCCACGAATCGAGCGACTGCCGTTCGACAGCGCCGGGTTTCCGTCCAATCAGCACACACAGCGCGTTTTCCAGCTTCCGGATCGACTGTTCGAGATTCAGCGAGGATATCTGGGTGGACAGCAGCAGCGCCCGGCTCTGTTCCACCGCTGCGGCGTTCACATTCCGCAGGGGGGCGTCCATCATAGCCTGCATCGAGGCGGCGCTTTCCTCCAGCAGGACAATCGTCGCGCGCGAGATCCGCAGCTGTTCGTCCAGCGCCATCAGCGTGTAGTACGAGGCGGCGATGTTCGACACCAGCACGGTATGAATCAGCCGCCGGTACTCCATGCTGTTGAGGTACTGCGCATACCGTGCGCGTTCCTGCCGGTTGAGCTTCCCCCAGAGGTCGAGTTCCCACTGCACGGCGATTCCGAGGCGATACTGTCCGCTGCCGTATCCGAACACGCTGGTTTCGCCGTTCCTTTCGCTTGTCCGCGTATGCGTAACCTGCCCTGTCAGTCCGGCGACGGGAAAGTATGCCGCTCGTGCGACCTGCAGTCCCGCCTCGGCTTCCTGTATTCTCAGCTGCGCCGTCTGCAGGTCGAAGTTCTCCATAAGCCCTTCGGCGATCAGGTTTTGCAGTTTGGGGTCGGTAAAGTACGAAGCCCAGGGGATTGTCGCCACCGTAGCCGTGTCGGCGGCAGCGGCGTCGCGGTACATTCCCTTCATGTCCACTTCCGGCGACCTGTATCTGTCCGTCCCCCGGCACGACGAAGCGCCGGCGGATATCAGCAGTCCTATTGTTATAACCTTAGCCGTATTGATCAGTCCCGAACGGGAAAACTTCTCCTGAAGCGACTGGAAGATAATGTAGAGCGATGGGATCACCAGCACGCCCAGCAGGGTGCCGATCAGCATTCCGCCGATGGCGGGGATACCGATGGACCGGTTGCCGATTGCGCCCGCGCCCGAAGCTAAAGCCAGGGGCATCAGCCCGAAGATCAGGGCAAACGAAGTCATCAGAATAGGTCGCAGCCGCGCCATTGCCCCGCTCACCGCCGCCTCGACAATGCCCATTCCCTGCTTTCGCCGCTGCACGGCGTATTCCACAATCAGGATAGCGTTTTTAGCGAGCATCCCGATCAGCATGATCAGCGAGATCTGTACATATATATTGTTAACGATGCCCGTTCCCATCGCCAGACCGCCGAAAATGAAGATGAACACTCCGGCAAGCCCTATCGGCAGGGAGAAGATTACGGCAAGCGGGATGATATAGCTTTCGTAGAGGGCAGCCAGCAGCAGATAGACGAATATCAGGCAGATGGCGAAGATCAGGTAAGTCTGACCGCCGCTCTTCACCTCCTCGCGGGTCATGCCCGAATAGTCGTAGGTGTAATTGTCGGGCAGCGTCTCTTTTGCCACTTCCTCCACCGCCTTCAGGGCGTCGCCGGTGGCATATCCCTCAAGGAAATTGGGGATTACCGTAACGCTCATCGAGGCGTACATGTTGAAGCGGTTCAGCGTCTGCGGCGCGGTGATGTCGGTGAGTGTGAGGAACTCGGTTACCGGCGCCATTTCGCCCGAAGCCGTGCGCACGAAATATCCCTCGAGGTTCTCGAGCCTTTCGCGGTATTCCGGCGCAGCCTGCACCATGACGCGGTACTGCTTTCCGTAGATATTGAAATTCGACACGTACATGCTGCCCACGTATGCCTGCAGGGTGGTCATCACCTCGCCGAGCGTCAGTCCCGCCTCCTTGATTTTGGGGATATTGGCTTCGATCTGCTTCTGCGGGAAGTTGGGGTTGAAGGTTGTCATTGCCATCCTCACTTCGGGACGCCTGCGCATCGCCGTGAGAAAGCTGTTGGTTATGTCGAAAAACCGGTTGATGTCGCCTCCCGTGCGGTCCTGCATCTGCAGTTCCACGCCGTTGCTCAGCCCGAATCCCTGCAGTGTCGGCGTCCCCATGAAGATAAACGTGGCGTCCTTTATGTCGTCCGTTTTCTCTTTCAGGATGGATGCGACTTCGTTGGTTGTGATTTTGCGCTCGTTCCAGGGATCCATTTTAATCTGGACGGTGGCGTACGAGCTGCCCACTCCGCTCATGAAGTTTACGCCAGCGAGGTCGGCAACATACTGCACATGCTCGATGTCGTGCGCGATTGCCGTAACCTGCCTGACCACTTCCTGCGTACGCTCCAGCGAGGCTCCGGGCGCCATGGTAATCATTCCCATCACGCCGCCGCTGTCTTCCTGCGGCACGAATCCGGTGGGGATAGCCCCCATCAGTATAAACAGGAGCGCAGTCATGGCAAGCAGCAGCGTTACGGTGATCCAGCGGTGTCCGCGCTTGCCGAGGAAGCGCAGCGACTTGCCGTACTGCCGGGTAGTCGCCCTGAACGCCGTATTGAATCCGTATGCGAAACGCTTGAAAAAGCCCTTCCCCTTTTCGTCCGGGTGATGCGCCCTCAAAAACAGCGCGCAGAGGGCTGGACTCAGGGTCAGCGCATTGACGGCGGAGAGCAGTATCGCTATGGCAAGCGTCAGCCCGAACTGCCTGTAGAACACGCCCGAAGTCCCGCCGATGAAGCTGACGGGAATAAACACCGCCGCCATCACCAGGGTGATGCTCACGATGGCGGGAGCGATCTCCTTCATTGCCTTGACGGAGGCTTCGCGGGTGCTGACTGTTCCGGCGTCGAGCTGTGCATGAACGGCTTCGACCACGACAATGGCGTCGTCCACCACTATCCCGATGGCAAGCACCAGCGCGAACAGCGTCAGCAGGTTGATCGAGAAGCCGAAGAGCTGGAGGAAAAAGAATGTCCCCACGATAGCCACCGGCACCGCAATGGCGGGTATCAGCGTCGAGCGCATGCTCTGCAGGAATATCAGCACGACAAAGAACACGAGGATAAAGGCTTCGACCAGCGTGTGGATCACCTTGCTGATGGAGGCGTCGAGAAACTCGTTGGCGTCCTGCACGTACACCACTTTCAGACCGGGAGGGAACGAGGCTTCGGCAGCCCTGAGCACCGCCTTGATATTGTTGATGACTTCCTGCGCGTTGGATCCCGCCGTCTGGTTGATTCCCATTGTGACGGAGGGGTTTCCGTTAAGGTGCGAAACGACGGTGTAGTTCAGCGAGCCGAGTTCCACGCCTGCCACGTCGTTCAGCCGCAGAATCTGCCCGTCGATCGAGCGCACCACGATGTTTTCGAACTCGGGCGCTGTTTTCAGCCGTCCGGTGTATTTGAGGGCATACTGGAAGGTCTGCGAGCTTTCCTGTCCCAGCTCGCCGGGCGCCGCCTCGATGTTCTGTTCCTGCAGCGCGGCGACGATTTCCTGCGGCGTGATTTTGTATGCCGCCATCACGTCGGGTTTCAGCCAGATGCGCATCGAATAGTCGCGCGCTCCGAACACGTTTGCGTCGCCCACGCCCCTGACGCGCTTGATCGGCGGCAGGAGGTGGATGTTGGCATAGTTCTGTATGAATGTCTGGTCGTAGTCCGGGTTGTCGGTGGTGATGCTGATCATCATGATGTTGGAGCTTTGCTGCTTGCGGACTGTTACGCCGATCTGCGTAACTTCCTGCGGCAGCAGCGGGGTAGCGCGCGCCACCTGGTTCTGGACGTTTACGGAAGCGATGTCGGGGTTTATCCCCTTCTCGAAAAAGACGGTTATCTGCGCGTTTCCGGCGTTCGAAGCCGAAGAGGTCATGTAGGTCATTCCCTCGACGCCGTTGATCTGCTCTTCCAGCGGGATGACCACGGAATTCATTACCACATCGGCGTTTGCGCCCGGATAGTTAGCCGAAACACGGACGGTCGGCGGCGCAATGTCGGGATACTGCTCTACCGGCAGCATGAACAGTCCGATTATTCCCAGCACTACTATGAGTATGGATATTACGGTCGATAATACAGGCCTGTCAATAAATGTTTTTAACATGTGATACGGGTTTTAATTGTCAAAAGTAATTTTAGCTCCGTCAACAAGCGTTGCCACACCGTCGGTAACGATCCTTTCGCCGGCAGCCAGACCGCTGTGCACGACGTATGTTGTCCCGTCTGGCGTGGGCGACACCGTGATGATGCGCTGCTTGGCGGCGCTGTTCTCAACCGTGTATACCAGAATCTTGTCCTGCTGTGCAAACGTGGATTTCTGCGGTATCAGGACGACGCTGTCGTAAGCCGCGGGGATTGCGATCTTTCCGCTCATCCCGCTGCGCAGGACGCCTTCGCTGTTGGGAAACTCGGCGCGGAAACCGACGCTTCCGGTCGAGATGTTTACCACTCCGGTGATTGTTTCTATCTTTCCCTTAACGGGATACACGGTTCCGTCCGCCAGGCTGAGCGTACCTCCGGGAGCATGTTTCAGCTTCTCTGCCTGCGTACCTCCCTCGAGACGCCCGAGGAACTCCGCCAGCGCCTTTTCGTTCAGCGAGAAGTACGCAAATACGCTGCTCGTGTTTGCCACGGTGGTCAGCACGTTCTGGCTGTTTACCAGACTGCCCTTGCGGTAAGGCACCGCGCCGACATATCCGTCCACGGGACTTGTAACCGAAGCCCACGACATGGTCGCTTCAGCGTTTTTCAGCTGTGCAAGCGCCTGTGCACGCAGCGCTTCCGCGGAACTGAGCGCGTTCTGATATGTCTCCAGCTGTACGGGACTGAGGATTCCCTTTTCGACCAGCGGCGATATGCGGTCGACATTGAGCTTCGCCGTGGCTACCTGCGATTCGGCTACCGTTACGGCCGCTTTGCCCGCGGTTACCGCCTGCTCTGCCTGCGGCGAATTGATCCTGAACAGTGTCTGCCCCCGCTTGACGGCAGACCCTTCATCAATGTAAATGTCTTCGATAAACCCGTCGATACGCGGACGGATTTCAATGTCTTCCTTCCCTCTGAGGGTTACGGGATAGACGGTTACCAGCTCCGCCGAGCCGGTGGATACAATGGCTGTCGGATACTTCGCCGGCGCATGGTTCTCCGCGCCGCCGGTCTTCTGTTTTCCGCAGGAAACTGCAGCAAGTAACATCAGGGCTACTCCACTTACATAAAAACTCTTCATACTTATATACTTATCTTTTATAATTGTTATCTTAAAAATAATACTGACTTAAATGACCCCGACAAAAATCGTTAGTGCTATTCATGTGCTTTGTCCGGTAAATACGGCTGCAAAGGTATGTATTTTCAACGAAACTCAAAATATTTTGAGAAACGGGTTAGTTTATCGCCGAAACGGGGAATAAAATCAGAGTTGGGCAACTTTGTGCGGCAGAGGTATTTTCGATTGATATTTATTCTTTTGCGGAGAAAATATAACAGTCAGTTTATTCCTTAAGTTATTTCGAATCCTTAAAAACTATGTCATGATTTAACCGAAATCCGGTGCAGTCAAATGCATTTCAATTGTACATTAAAACCCGTCGCAATTCAGAAAAATCGGATGATGTTTGAATCGAAAGGCAAGAGCATAAATAATTATTTTTCGTTTCGATTTCGCTGGTTTACACTTTTTTTGCATCACTCAAACCGTATAAAGCGGGGAGCAAAAAACAGGAATATATTGCACAATAGATTTTTTTTGTACTTTTGCACGCCGATTTATGTTACATGAGCGAGGTGCGAAATTACATAGTATTGCCGTTGCGCAACTTGGAAAAGAGGAAACAGACATTTGAATTCAGGATGGGAACTGAATTTTTTTCCGATTTTCAGAATCCCGAGATAATCGAAGGTTCGGTAGAAATATCTCTGGAGGTAGAAAAGTTTAGCCAGTTCGTGAATGTAGCTTTGACTTTTTCGGGGACATTAACCGTTTCCTGCGACCGTTGTCTTGAAGATCTTGATGTCCCGGTAGAAGGCGAAAACATGTTATCGGTCGTATTTGAGAAGGTTCTTGACAAACCGGACGATGAAGATCCGGACGAAGACATAATATATGTAAATGCGGAAGACGGGGAAACAGATCTTACGGTTTACGTTTATGAAAGCATCTGTTTGGCTCTGCCGATACAGAGGGTGCACGGAGAGGACGAAAACGGAAAAAGCCTCTGCAATCCCGAAATGCTTAAATATATAACAAACAGAATTAATGATTTTTAAACATTTTAAATAAGTATAAATAATGGCACATCCTAAACACAGAACGTCGAAACAAAGAAAGCACAAACGTAGAACTCACTATAAGGCGGAGGTTCCGACACTTGCCTCATGTTCAAATTGCGGCTCAGCGGTTCTTTATCACAGAGTATGTCCTGAATGTGGATACTATCGTGGACGCTTGATTATAGAACACTCAGAAGCATAGTTTTTTCATAATATGTACAGAAGATGAAGATCGGGCTTGATGTAATGGGAGGAGATTTTGCTCCGAAAAACGAGGTGCTGGGAGCGATTGAAGTTCTTCCGGAACTGCAGAGCGGTTCTGAAATAATTCTCTTTGGAAATGAAACGCAAATCAAAGCCGTTTGCAGTGAAAAGGGGTTTGACGTTTCGAGATTCCAGGTAGTTCATACCACGGAAATCATTGATATGCATGACCACCCGGCAAAAGCGTTTGCCCAGAAACCTGATTCAAGCATGGCTAAGGGATTCAAATACCTGTCCTCGGGCTTGATTGACGGTTTTGCCAGCCCCGGAAATACAGGGGCAATGATGGCGGGAATCATGTACACCATTAAGACGATTGAAGGAATTTTGCGCCCCTGCATTTCCTGTCTGTTTCCCATTATAAACGGACGCTGGGGACTCCTTCTGGACGTCGGTCTGAATGCCGACTGCAAGCCGGAAAATCTCTACCAGTACGCCATACTTGGCTCACTGTATGCAAAAGGCGCCCTGGGTGAAAAAAATCCCAGAATCGCCCTGCTTAACATTGGCGAAGAGGAAACGAAGGGAAATCTCGTTACCAAAGCTGCCTACGAGCTGATGAAGGATACAAGGGACTTCAATTTTGTGGGCAATATCGAAGGCAACGAGCTGATGACCGGAGAAAAGGCGGATGTTGTTGTCTGTGACGGATTCGTAGGAAACGTGATACTGAAAATGGCGGAAAGCTTCTATCGTTTAGCACGATATCAGGGAATCGAAACGGATTTTTTCAGTAAACTGGACTATGAATATCACGGAGGAACTCCCGTACTCGGAGTGAATGCTCCCGTGATAATAGGACATGGCAGTTCGACGCCGAAAGCTATAAAAAATATGATTCTCAATACCGAGAAAACTATCAGGGCGAAAATGGTTGACAGAGTAAAAAGCATATTCAGGGATTCGTCTCTCAACAAAAAGGAGAACACATTATAAACAGGAAAAGAAAGGAACAGTATGAAAGATACCCGAATACGGGCAGCTATAACAGGCATAGCCGGATACCTTCCCGATTATATACTTACTAACGAGGAACTTTCCCGGATGGTCGATACCAACGACGAATGGATAATGAGCAGAGTGGGAATACGTGAACGGCACATCCTCAGGGAAGAAGGCAAGGCGACCTCGGACATGGCTGTCGAAGCAGTGAAAAGTTTATTCGAAAAAACCGGGACAAAGCCGGAAGAGATTGATTTGCTGGTATGGTGCGGAGTTTCGCACGATATGGCGTTTCCTGCCACTGCAAATATAATATCCGATAAACTTGGCGTCAAAAATGCATTCAGTTTCGATATAAATGCCGGCTGTTCAAGTTTCATATACGCTTTGGTAACAATGGCGTCGTTCATCGAAACGGGAAGATGCCGGAAAATCGTTCTCGTAGGCGCCGAAAAACTCACCATGTATGTCGATTACACCGACCGCTCGACCTGTCCCCTGTTTGGCGACGGGGCTGCCGCAGCGCTTATCGAGCCTACAGGCGAGGATTTGGGACTTGTTGATTACATCACAAGATCCGACGGCTCTGGATGGAAACATTTGTATCTTCCGGCAGGAGGTTCGCAGCTTCCCGCAAGTATGGAAACAATTCTGCGCCGCCAGCATTATATTGTGCAGGACGGACAGGCTGTATTCAAGGCTGCGGTATCCAAAATGGCAGATACAACAATGGAACTGATGCAAAGAAACAGTCTCTCTTCCAATGACGTCGCATGGTTAGTGCCCCATCAGGCAAATTTGCGAATAATCGGCGCTACCGGAAACCGGATGGGATTGCCAAAGGAAAAGGTGATGGTTAATATAGATAAGTTCGGAAATACTTCCTCGGCAACAGTGCCTTTGTGCCTGTGGGATTATGAATCGAAACTGAAAAAAGGCGATAATCTGGTAATCTCCGCTTTCGGAGCAGGATTTACCTGGGGTGCAATATATTTGAAATGGGCTTACGACGGCGTAAGAGACCTTTC
>JAISCQ010000279.1 GCA_031265445.1 Bacteroidales bacterium | reverse complement strand
CCCAAAGGCGTGTGCGGCGCATGTTCCGGAGACAGGTATTCGATACTGACGATCCGGCCCGACTCCTCCAGAGGAAGCAGGCTGTTGAGCAGACTGATACATAAATGTTTGTGCTCTCCAAAAATCCGCTTGAAGGTCAGGTCGGTTTTGGGGTCTAAATAACGTGCCATAATTTTTATTAATGGATGAAACAGAACGACAAAAGTAATAAAATCCGACGACACGTAAAACCATTATAACCCATTTCCCGATGTTAACTGTCGGATCATTTCCTCCAGCGTCACAGTCGTTTGCTCGCCGGTAGCCATGTTTTTCAGGCTGATATGGTTGTTGGCCATTTCGTTTTCGCCCACCATCGCCACATAAGCCACCGATTTGCTGTTGGCGTAGGCCATCTGTTTCTTCATTTTGGCGGCTTCGGGATACATCTCGGCATGGATGCCGGCTTCGCGAGCCTTGGCCAGCAGTTGCAGCACATGCATTTCCCCGGTTGGCCCGAAGTTGATGAACAGCAGTTTGGTGGTTTGCACGATACCTGCCGGGAAAGCGTCCAACCGGGCGAGTACGTCATAGATGCGGTCGGCGCCGAAGGAGATGCCTACGCCCGAAACATCCGGCAGTCCGAAAATACCGGTCAGGTTATCGTAGCGTCCGCCGCCGCAGATGCTTCCGATCTGTACGTCGGCAGCTTTCACCTCGAAGATGGCGCCTGTGTAGTAGTTCAACCCGCGGGCAAGCGTCAGGTCGAGTTCTATCGGTACCAGTATCTTCAATGTATCGGCATAGGCAAGGATGGCGCGCATTTCGACTACGCCCTCACGTCCGGTCGCGCTACAGGCAAACAAACCGTCGAGTTTATCGAGCTTTTCATCATTAGGCCCTGAAAGCAGGATGACCGGCTGCAACGCTTCTACTGCTTCCATCGACAGTCCTTTTGACAGCAATTCCCCGTTTACTTTTTCGATGCCGATTTTTTCAAGTTTGTCGATGGCTACCGTAATATCCGTTATTTTATCGCTTTGTCCGATCAGTTCGGCAATACCGCTCAATATTTTCCGGTTGTTTAGCTTCACCGTCACGCGGATGTTCAATGCCCGGAATACTTCGGCGATGATCTGCAAAAGTTCGGCCTCGTTGAGCAGCGAGTTGCTGCCCACCACATCCACGTCGCACTGGTAGAACTCGCGATAACGGCCTTTCTGGGGTCGGTCGGCGCGCCATACGGGTTGAATCTGGTAACGCTTGAACGGAAAGCATATCTCGCTCTGGCGCTGTACCACAAAACGTGCAAACGGCACCGTGAGGTCGTAACGAAGCCCTTTCCCGCACATTTTCGGCGACAGCCTGTTCGGATTTTTTTCTGCCCAATCCAGGTCGGACACATCCGACAGGAAATCGCCCGAATTGAGGATGCGGAACAGCAGCTTATCTCCTTCCTCGCCGTATTTGCCCAGCAAAGTAGAGAGGTTCTCCATGGCCGGCGTTTCTATCGGCTGGAATCCGAATTTCTGGAAAATAGCTTTGATGGTGTCGAAAATATAATTGCGCCGCACTGTTTCGACCGGTGTAAAATCGCGCGTTCCTTTTGGTATGGATGGTTTTTGCATTTTTTGACTGTTGAATGGTCTTCTCTTTACCTTAAAAAAAGTAATTCCCTGTATTTGGGCAATGTCCACATTTCGTTGTCCACAATCAGTTCGAGCTTGTCGATGTGGTAACGGATTTCATCGAAGAACGGCGCTACGGTACGGCAATATGCCAGGGCTTTTTCGCGTTCATTCTCGATCCTGTTCGCGACCTTGCGGGCTTCGATCATCCGGTCTACCCGCTCTTTGATAAAGTTCAGGTGTTCCGATATTTCCTCGATCAGCGCAAAGTCCTGCGCAGAGATGGATGCCGCCCGTTCGTTATCGTACAGGGCTTTTATTTTGTATACATTGTCCAGCAGCAGTCCCTGGTAACGCGTGGATACGGGGATGATGTGGTTCATCGCCAAATCGCCCAGCACGCGGGCTTCTATCTGTACCTTCTTGGTATATACATCCCATTTCACCTCGTTGCGGGCATGCAACTCCTTTTCATTCAGCACGCCCGCGGCAGCAAACATCTCCACGGACTGTTCGCTGAGGTACGAGTCGTAGATCACCGGCACGCAGGTTTCGCAGTCGAGTCCGCGCTGTGCGGCTTCTGCTTTCCATTCGTCGCTGTACCCGTTGCCGTCGAAGCGGATGGGTTTCGACTCGGTGATATACCGGCGTACGACCGCAAAAATAGCTTCGTCCTTCCTGCGGCCTCCGGCAATGAAAGCATCCACGTCGGTTTTGAACTGCTGCAACTGGCATGCCACGGCGCTGTTGAGCGCAATCATGGCCGAGGCGCAGTTGGCCGACGCACCCACGGCGCGGAACTCGAAACGGTTGCCCGTAAAGGCGAACGGCGACGTCCGGTTACGGTCGGTATTATCCACCAGTATCTCTGGGATATGGCTTAGCGAAAGGCGCGTACCGGTCTTTTCGGTAACCCGGATGGGCGAAATGCCTTCTCCTTTTTCCAGTTCGTCCAGCAGCATGGATATCTGGCTGCCGAGGAAGACGGAGATGATGGCCGGCGGCGCTTCGGCAGCGCCCAGACGATAAGCATTGGTAGCCGTCGAGATGCTTGCTTTCAACAGGGCATTGTTCCTGTATACCGCCATCAGGACATTTACCAGGAAGGTAACGAACTGCAGGTTCTCCTGTGCCGTACGTCCCGGCGCCAGCAGGTTGACGCCCGAGTCGGCGCCCAGCGACCAGTTGCAGTGCTTGCCCGATCCGTTGATACCCTTGAAAGGCTTTTCGTGCAGGATCACCCTGAAATGGTGCCGTTCGGCCACACGTTTCATGGTCGACATCAGCAGCAGGTTGTGGTCCACGGCCAGATTCATTTCTTCGTAAATCGGGGCGAACTCAAACTGGTTGGGCGCAACCTCGTTGTGGCGCGTCTTTATGGGGATGCTCAACTTGTAGCACTCGTACTCCAGCTCGCGCATGAAAGCCGATACACGGGCCGGTATCGCGCCGAAATAGTGGTCTTCCAGCTGCTGGTTCTTGGCGCTCTCGTGCCCCATGAGCGTACGGTCGGTGAGCGCCAGGTCGGGACGGGCGATATAGAGCGCTTCGTCTACCAGGAAATACTCCTGTTCCCAGCCAAGGTACGAAACGATCTTTTTAACGCTGCGGTCGAAATATTTGCATACGGCCATTGCAGCCCTATCCACCGCCTGTATGGACTTCAGCAGGGGCGTTTTGTAGTCGAGCGCTTCGCCCGTGTAGGATATGAATATGGTAGGGATACAAAGCGTATCGTCCACAATAAAGGCAGGCGACGAAGGATCCCAGGCCGTGTAGCCGCGCGCCTCGAAGGTATTGCGGATGCCGCCGCTGGGGAAACTCGATGCATCGGGTTCCTGCTGTGCCAGCAGCTTGCCGGTAAACTCCTCGATAACGCCGCCGTTACCGTTGTGTTCGATGAACGCATCGTGCTTCTCGGCTGTACCGTCGGTGAGCGGGTGGAACCAGTGGGTGTAATGCGTAGCGCCCAGCTCCATGGCCCACATGCGCATGCCGGCTGCCACATGGTTGGCAATGTTCCGTTCCAGCGGCGCCCCTTTGTCGATGGCATCGAGTACCGTGCGTAACGTTTCTTTCGACAGGTATTTGCGCATCTGGTTACGGTCAAAAACAAACATGCCGTAATAATCGGACGTTTTCTTCTCGAAATAGGGGACAGGATTTGCTTTCCGCTTGGAAGCCTCTTCTATTGCTTTGAATCTCAGGTTAGACATGGAAAAGAATTTTCTTTTTTGATGTTCGATTGAATCCGCTGCAAAGATAATACTTGCATCAATTATCCCGGAAAATATTTTTGAACATTACCGACCGGTCATTTATTGCATACATTTTTTGACCATTGACCCTGACGGTAGAGACGCGATGCATCGCGTCTCTACATCGCGTCTCTACATCGCCGCTGAGCCGTGCCGTTGAGCCGAATTTGCAATTCGGCTCGGAACACAGGGCAATTTGTAATTGCCTTACGGCGTGGTGGCGGTTACAAATTGCGTACATTCTTCGACCATTGACGTGTCACTGGTCATATATCGTGCACATTTTTCGACCATTCACGTTGTGACGGTCATTTATTACGTACATTCTTTGACCATTCACGTTGTGACGGTCATTTATTGCGTACATTCTTCGACCATTGACGTGTCACCGGTCATTTATTGC
>JAISCQ010000170.1 GCA_031265445.1 Bacteroidales bacterium | reverse complement strand
CGATCATTCATTAAAACAAGAACGATATGAAAGTAAAGATTGAGCGCATACATTATGCAAGCCTGAGAGTCGATGAGTTTCCGTCGGTTTACGGTCAAACGCTGCAAATATGCAGAAGATACAATCCGGACGGGTTATATCTCGGGAAATCGTGGCAGGAACTGACGTCGTTTGAGCCGGATTTTCAAGCCCTCACCGTTTATCTCCGCAAAAACGACAAAGCCACACAATTAAACGCGACGGACATGGAACGCGACGTATTGATCAACTGCATCGTCAAGGTTGTCAAAGGTTTTGAACATGTTGAGTTGCCGGAAATAAAACTGCCTTACGACACGCTGACCGCATTGCTGGAAAAGCACAGGGTGAAAACCATCGCCGCCGATTCCCGCGCTGCGGAAACCGAAAGGCTGCAACGTCTGGAAAAGGAGATCAGCGGATCGGCAGGCATACAGTCGGCCCTGTCGTCATTCGGTCTGCTGACGATGTCTACGCGACTGTTTGAGGTCAACAGGGAATACGAAAGCCTGTTTGCCGACTATATCCTCGAAAAGAGCGAAGAGCCGCATATCGACGGTCTTCGCCTGCGTATCGCCTGTGCCAAAGCGCTGGTACAGTTTTTCGACGCCGTGCAGTACTGCGCCTTCGCTCATGAAGAGCTGGACTATACCCCGCTGGTGAACGGACTGAATCAGCTGAACAGTTATTACATACAGCAACTCAAGGCAAGGGCCACCCGTCTTAAAAACGGTAAGAAAACCGCTGACGAACCGCCCATCCCGCCTATGGAAAGTTAGTTGATGCCGGAAGATCACCCGGCGCAGACGACCGGGTGATGACGGGCTTTGAGCAGAGGCCGATCCGCCGAAGGAGACGCAACGGTACAGACAGGGAAGCGACGGCAGTATCCGAAAAGGACGTCCTTATTTGGATTTTTATTTCCATTGTATCGTTTCCGTACAGAAAGTGTACGGAAACGAACGGTTTTTCCATCCGGGTTATACGTATTCGGCATAAAATCAGGATGATGTATTTCAGGCATGTATCTTGTAAAATGGTAGTGATATTTATTCATTACGATTTTAAAACAAAAAAGTATGATCCGGTTTTTCCGTAATTTCAAAAAGCAACGCACCGTCGGCTTACTCAATATTTGCAGTCTTTCGCTTGGCGTCATGGTGGCTGTCATTGTCGGACTGTGGGCTATTAACGAATTGAGCTTTGATAAGTTCCATAAAAACGGCGGACGCATATACCGAACGATAACAAATATTACGTTCAATGGGGCGCTGAACAGGCTCGGTTCAACTTACCGTCCCCTTGGCGAGCAGGCTAAGGAAGAACTTCCCGTGATAGAGGATATGTGCCGGGTAGTTGTACAGAATCGGGATGTCAGCATCGATGATGTTTTACATCTTTCTGCCAGGATTTTGGTGACGGATCCGAATTTCTTCCGATTCTTCACCTTTCCGTTGAAGGAAGGCAACATGGAAAATATCCTTTCCGGTCCCGACAAGGTGGTGATCAGCGAATCGGCTGCTGCAAAATACTTTCCGGGGCAGAATCCTGCAGGCCGGTCGATCAGGTTACAGGGCAGAGATTTTGCAGTGAGCGGGATGATGAAGGATATACCGAAAAATTCGAGCATTCAAGCCGAGTTGGTGTTTCCCTTTTTCGATGACCGTGGTAATGAGTGGGGAAAGAATGATGATCACGTCACTTTTTTCCTGTTGCAGGAAGGAGTGAAGCCCGATGCACTGGCAGAACCTCTGACACAACTTGTACAAAGGGAATTTGCGCCCTTCAAAAATATGGGAGCGACTACTTCATTGGAGTCGATCAATGATATGCATTTCAGTTCCCAAACAATATTCGACCGTATTATCAAAGGCAATAAGTCGCTGGTCATGATATTTGTGTTGACGGCTGTAGTGATACTGGTGATTTCCTGTATCAATTTTACCAATCTGTTTGTAGCCACCTCGTTTATTCGCGCCAAAACCATCGGGATCAAGAAGGCCATCGGGTCAGGAAAAGGCTTGCTGATACGCGAATTTTACAGGGAAACGGCCTGTTATGTCCTTGTTTCCATAGCCGTCGGCCTGTTTCTTGCTTCGTTGATCATGCCGGTATTCAATAATTTCGTACAGTCAAACCTGACTTTGGATTTCACGTCGCCACAGATATATATCTTCCTTGCCGGGCTGTTCGTACTGGTAGTGGCGCTGGCAGGATCGTTCCCGGCGCTGTACATGACCCGGTTCAATGTGATCGAAACCCTTTCGGGGAAATTCAAGGGAAAGAAAGTGTCGTTCTTCCAGAAAAGTCTGGTGATTACTCAATTTGCAGCATCCATCACCTTGCTGATTGTGGTTGGATTCATGCAAAAGCAGGTAGATTACATCATTTCATACGATCTGGGTTTCAATAAGGAGCATGTAGTATATGTACAGGGGCGTGACAGGTTCGAACGGAATTACAAAGCGCTGGAAGGCGAGTTCCTTCAGGAACCGGCCATCAAAGGCATGGCAAGGAAAAATTCGCTCCCAACCGATTGGCAGCAGGGTTGGGGAGTCAGGAGCATACCGTCGAACGGCGCGCTGCCTGTCGTCATGGAAATATGCCGTATCAGCCCTGATTATTTTGATTTTTTCGATATGGAAATGATCGATGGGGAAAATCCGTTTTTTCCGGAGTCGTCTTCCGAAACACATGTTGTCATCAATGAAAGAGCAGCCCTGTTGCTGGGGCTGGAGCAGCCTGTCGGACAAATGATAGCCCTTGACGGGGAGGACGAAAACTATACGGTTAAAGGCGTGGTGCGTAATGCCTATACCAAATCGCTTCATCAGGACGTAGACCCGCAGCTATATATCAAGCTGAACGATGAGGCGTGGAATACCGTATTCTTCAAGATAGAGGGCGATCCCCAGCGCGCCATCGGCTTTATCGAACAGAAGTGGAAAGAGCGCGAAGCCGGCCATCCGTTTGCCTGTCATTTCCTGGACGACGCCTATAAGCAGTTGTATACGTCGGAAATGAACGCCGGCAGAGTATTGTCCTTTGCCATGCTCGTCACGTTCATGATTACTGTGGCAGGCCTGTTTGCCATGGCCTATTATGCGACCCAGCGCCGCGTCCGCGAGATCGCCCTGCGCAAAGTGCATGGAGCCACCGTCAGGGACATCTTTGTGCTGCTCAATAAGGATTTTTTACTCTGGATCGTTATTGCCTTCGCTATTGCCTGCCCGGTAGCATATTACGGGCTGCATGAATGGCTGAACGGCTTTGTGATCAGGACCCCGTTGAGCGCATGGGTATTCCTGCTGGTCGGGTTCGTCGCATTAGCGGTTACTCTGCTCACTACCGGCTATCAAACGTGGAAAGTAGCAACCGCCAACCCGGTAAAGAGCCTGAAAACGGAATAGGAAAACGTGGTCTTGACCCTTGACAGCGGTGGAATACATCGTTTCAATCCTGTCAGGTCATTGACGTAAACTTGCGGTTTTGACCCTGTCAGGTCTGCCGACCCTGTCAGGTCGTTTTACGCAAGCTTACGTATACAACCTGTCAGGCTGCGAAGCTGCCGACAGGGTTTGGAACGGTTACTCCGGCTTACATCAGCGACCGATAGCGATCCCTGCAATGATTCCCGCCGCTATCCCTCCTGCGGTACAGAGGATCGTTCTGCGGCGGGTTTTCTTCCGCTGTTGCCGCAGCTGTTCCCGGTAGCTGTCGGCGACGGATTGCCGCAGCCGGTCGGCTTCCGATCGGTTGGCCTCCAGTTCGCGGAGGGCGGTACGGTAATCCGCCATCATCTTTTCGCTTTCCGCAAGGGATTGCTGCAAAGCGTTTATCTGCTGTTGCAGCAGGGCATGATCCTTTTGCAGGAACTCATGCTCGGCGAAAATCAATGCCGTGGCGCGGAACTGTTCAGCGCTCAGAACGGCTGCGGTATCTTTCGATGTAGCCTGTGACCATGCGGTAAAGCTCACTGTCAGGCATAAGGACAATACTGTCGCGGCGGTTTTCATACTGTATGCGGTTTTGGGTCTGTACGGTCTGTATCTTTGTGATGACGGCGTTCAGGGAGTCGACGGTTTCCCCGTACTTCTGTTCGCGGAGCGACAATGCGCGGTACAGCGAATCGCGCTCCCCT
>JAISCQ010000164.1 GCA_031265445.1 Bacteroidales bacterium | reverse complement strand
CCCACAATCAAAAGTAAGGCAAAAATGGTGCTTCAAAATGAAACATGCCGCATGAGGCACTTCCAATAGAAAAAGAGGATGTGCCACTTTTGACACACCCTCATGTTCCGAGCCGAATTGCAAATTCGGCTCAACAGCGCTACCCTGACAGTGGTCGACAGACCCTGTCAGCGGTGGTTTTGTTATTGTTATTGTTATTGACCCTGACAGGTCGCGGCGACCCTGTCAGGTCGTTTTTTTACGTAAGCTTACGTATACGAACCTGACAGGCTGCGTTGTAGAGACGCGATGCATCGCGTCTTTGCCGACAGGGGTTGGAGACGCGTCTTTGCTACAGGGGTTGGAGACGCGATGCATCGCGTCTCTACAGTCAGGTTTCTCATTAAAAAAACCCGGCAAATGGTTGATCTGCCGGGTTTCAAGATATTCAACAATAGCCGGTTGCGGTTCATGGTGCATGCATCATGAACCGTTCGCACTTTGTTTAGTGGTTTCCCTTGATGGCTGCGTGTGCGGCTGCCAAACGTGCAATGGGCACGCGGAAAGGCGAGCAGCTCACATAGTTGAGGCCGATATGGTGGCAAAATTCCACGGAGCTCGGTTCGCCGCCATGTTCGCCGCAGATACCGACTTTCAAATCGGGACGGATGGAACGGCCATTGACGGTGGCCATGCTGATCAGTTGTCCGACGCCTTTTTGGTCGAGGATTTCGAACGGGTCGTTTTTCAGGATGCCTTTTTCCAGGTATACCGGCAGGAATTTGCCAATATCATCGCGGGAATAGCCGAAGGTCATTTGCGTCAGGTCATTGGTGCCGAACGAGAAAAACTCGGCCGCCTCGGCAATGCGGTTGGCGGTAAGCGCAGCCCGCGGCACTTCGATCATCGTACCTACCTTGAAGTCGATATGATCGTTGCGTTCGTCGAAAACTTTCCGGGCGGTTTCGCGGATGATCTTTTCCTGCAATTTCAGTTCGTACAGGATGCCTACCAGCGGAACCATGATTTCGGGGATGGCTTCGATACCGCGTTTCTTCAGGTTCAAAGCAGCCTCGATGATGGCGCGGGTCTGCATTTCGGTAATTTCAGGATAAGTATTCCCCAAACGGCAACCGCGGTGACCAAGCATCGGGTTGAATTCGTGCAGCGATTCTACTTTTTCTTTCACTTTTTGCAACGAAACGCCCATTACCTGCGCCATTTCGGTTTGACCTTTTTCATCGTGCGGTACAAATTCGTGCAGTGGCGGATCGAGCAAACGAACGGTTACCGGCAAGCCCTGCATGGTTTCGAAAATACCTTCGAAGTCGGCGCGTTGCAACGGGAGGAGTTTGGCGAGCGCCTTGCGGCGTCCGGTTTCGTCGTCGGCCAGGATCATTTCGCGCATCGGGACGATCTTGTCGCCGTCGAAGAACATGTGCTCGGTGCGGCACAAGCCGATGCCCTGTGCGCCGAAATCGCGGGCAACCCTGGCGTCGTGCGGTGTGTCGGCGTTGGTGCGAACCTGCAGGCGGGCGTATTTGCTGGCCAGGCACATCAGTTCGCCGAAGTCGCCGCTCAGTTCGGCTTCCCTGGTCTTGATTCGGCCTTCGTAGACATTACCGGTTGATCCGTTGAGCGAAATCCAGTCGCCTTCCCTGTAAGTCTTGCCTTTGGTGGTTAATGTGCGCGCCTTGTAGTCGATCACGAGGTTCCCGGCGCCCGATACGCAGCATTTCCCCATGCCGCGAGCCACGACGGCGGCGTGTGAGGTCATACCGCCGCGTGCAGTAAGGATGCCCTGTGCTACATGCATTCCTTTCAAATCTTCCGGAGAGGTTTCAACACGTACCAGAATGGTTTTCTTGCCGCCGGCAGCCCAACTTTCGGCATCTTCGGCAAAGAATACGATCTGTCCGGTGGCAGCGCCCGGAGAAGCAGGTAATCCCTGTGCAATCACCGATGCTTTTGCCAAAGCGTCCTTATCGAAAACAGGATGCAGCAATTCGTCCAGTTTCTGCGCTTCGCAGCGCAATACGGCTGTTTCCTCGCCGATCATGCCTTCGCGGCACATATCCATTGCTATTTTCACCATGGCCGCACCGGTACGTTTGCCGCTACGGGTTTGCAGCATCCAGAGCTTACCGTCCTGGATGGTAAATTCGATGTCCTGCATGTCCCTGTGATGTGTTTCCAGGTGTTTCTGGGTGTCGAACAGGTCCTTGTAAACCGACGGCATGGCTTCTTCGAGCGACGGGTACCTGGCGGCGCGTTCCTCTTCGGATACGCCGGCCAGTTTGGCCCAGCGTTGCGAACCGATCCTGGTGATCTGCTGCGGAGTACGGATTCCGGCTACCACGTCTTCGCCCTGTGCGTTGATCAGGTATTCGCCATTGAATAAGGCTTCGCCCGTACCGGCATCGCGGGTGAAAGCAACACCTGTGGCCGAGTTGGCGCCCATGTTGCCGAATACCATGGCCTGTACATTCACGGCTGTACCCCATTCGGCGGGTATCTGGTTCAGTTTGCGGTAGAGGATGGCGCGGTCGTTCATCCAGCTTCCGAAAACAGCCATGACAGCGCCCCATAGTTGTTCCCATGGATCGGCAGGGAAGTCTTTCCCGGTTTTTTCTTTGACGGCTTTCTTGAAACGGGCCACCAATTCCTTCAAATCGCCGGTGGTAAGGTCGGTATCGAGTTCAACACCGCGTTCCTTCTTCATACGGTCGATGATTTCTTCAAACGGGTCGTGGTCTTCCTTCGACACGGGTTTCAGGTCGAGTACCACGTCGCCGTACATCTGCACGAAGCGGCGGTACGAGTCCCATGCAAAACGCGGATTGCCGGTCTTCACAGCGATAGCTTCCACAACATCGTCGTTCAGGCCAAGGTTGAGGATGGTGTCCATCATACCCGGCATGGAGGCGCGGGCGCCCGAACGCACAGAAACCAAAAGCGGATTGGTCTTGTCGCCGAATTTAGGCCCGGCAACAGCGGCTTCTACTTTCTTCATGGCTTCCTCCACTGCGGGACAGATGGTTTGAATAACGCCTTCGCGGCCTGTCTTGTAATATTCGGTACAGATTTCCGTTGTAATGGTAAAACCCGGAGGTACGGGGATTCCTATCAAGTTCATATCGGCCAGGTTGGCGCCCTTGCCACCCAGCAGGTCTTTCATCGAACCGTTACCTTCGGCGGTCTTGTTCCCGAAAAAATATACATATTTGTTTTTGGACATTGGTTTATTAAGATTTATGATGTGATTTTCTGAGGACAAAAGTATAAAAAAAACAAAAAAATCATACAGGCTACTTTCGGGTTCTTTCTTTTTTTGAGACGCTGTGATTTTATCAGATTGATTTTCACTGACAAAGAAACCTCAATCTACGAGCGGCTCAACCCTGTCAGCAGTGTCAGGGGTTGCTTGCAGAGTGAGCGACCGAAGGAACCGAACCGATGCGTCGTTCAACTTCATCTTTGCGGTCATCCAGCCGCTCATCAATGATTTTGTTTCACCATTTCGTACATCAGTACCGCCGCCGCCGCCGATACATTAAGCGATGATACATGACCTTTCACCGGAATTTTCACTGCAACATCGGCCATCCGCAGATATTCGGCGGGTATGCCGGCATCTTCGGCGCCCAGTAACAAGGCAGCCGGGCCTGTGAGATCGACCTGATGATATATGTCACGGGCTTTTTCCGTGGCGGCAATAATTTTCAATCCGCTGTTTTTCAGAAACACAAGGGTTGATCGCAAGTTGTCCGTCCGGCAAACGGCAATGTGGTTCAGCGCCCCGGCAGATGTTTTCACTGCATCGGCGCTGATCATGGCCGAACCTTTGGTGGGCAGGAGTATGGCATGTGCTCCGGCACACTCGGCCGTGCGCGCTATGGCGCCTGCATTGCGGGTGTCGGTTATTCCTTCGCAAATGATAATGAACGGGTTTTCACCGTTTTCGAACAACGACGGGATCAGGTTTTCGATGCGGACATATTCTACCGGCGACACGAACGCAATCACTCCCTGGTGGTTTTTACGGGTAATTCGGTTGAGCTTCTCCACAGGCACCACCTGCGAAGGTATGTCATGTTTCCGCAACGACACAAGTAATTCGCGGTACATGTCGCCTGCGAGACCTTTCCGTAACAATACCTTGCTGATCTCGCGGCCTGCATCAATCGCTTCCATGAGCGGATGCAACCCGAAAATCATCTGCTGGGAGGGGGCGGTCATTCCAAATCGTTGAAGTTAAATACTTTTCCTTTGCGCCAGCTATCAACGGCCTGCCGCCAAAAAATCGATTGCGGATCGTTGCGGCGCAGCACAAAATGGTCTTCGCAGTAAGGAGAAGTTCTCCTGTCAAAGACAAAAGTTACCGGGTTGGCCTGCTGCTTGCGCGTATATTCCCATGTTTCCGAATCGGAGCCTTTGTTGATGCTGTTTGGTAGACCATAGATCAGGTAAATCATCCCCCGGTCTGTTTTCCAACCTTCCTTATAATCGGTAAAATATTGGTTGGCATACGACATGCGCGTATAAAACACGCGGATCAGCATCCGGGCCTTGTCGGTACTGCCCGTAGCCGCTAACCAGAAATCGTCCATCATTTTCTTGGGCGCCTTATCGACGCTCATTTTCTGATATTCGGCGCCGGTAGTGAGGTACTGTACGGGTTGAACCAATTGTGCCGTACGGTCTTCGCTCGGGAAAGAGGGGCCAAAATTCATCAGTAATAAACCATCCTGTTGGGTGGTATCTGTTTGTATCAGGTACAAACCTTCATAGCCAAACATGAAATTGGTATCGGGACTGTACGATTGTATCCAGATACTGTCGGGCTTGAACGCCGGTTCCTCTGCAGGAGCGGGCGCCAATGGCGAAGTAGCGACGGATCGCGGCGTACTCATATATTTAATGAAAAGCCTGTCGACAGGTTTCCGCTGGTAGGCAATGCGGAAAATATCGTTCCCGGTGATTGTGTTTTCGAGTTTAGGACTGCCGTTTAAAGCCGTGATCTTGAAATTCTGTGGCGAATAGATGTTTGTTTTATTGACCGTGAGGAACTGCCTGATGGTGTTGCGACGCAATAAATCAGTGATTTGCACCAGCAGCATGTAACGTCGTCCCTGCTCAACCGGGATCATGATCGGGAATACAATGATTTTTTGTTGCTTTTTGATTTCTACGAAATTAACAAAGGTAGAACTGTCATTGACTGTTTTATTATTCTCGATATCAGTGCAGTCGAACAATTCGTAATGGATCCTGATTTCCGATTGGGGGATACGGTTCTGGTTGGCCTCGCTCACAAGCAATTCGGTGGTGTTGAGCATGATATACAACTGCGACTCAACATCAGAAACATGGAAAACGCCCAGTTTCGGATGCAATGACGACGAAGCCGGATTGTACAGTATGGGTTTGTTGATTCTGGACGTCTGGTTTTTGTTCGATGAACCACATGCCGCCAAAAACAGCGTCATACTGCAAACCAACCATATATGATACGACCTTTGCATGTATCTTTAATTTTTTGTTTTCATCACCCGGATCATCACGCAAAAGTATATATTTAAATTGAAAATTGAAAATTAACCCGGAACGCATGACATAAAGATCGTAAATATGGCGCCTGTTCATGGGAGGCGACTGCCGGCAAAGATTCCTTTATTGGGCGCGCGATTTCATTCGGAACAAAACCCGGTCATGCTGATATTCAATTTCAAGAATGTTCAAATAAACCAGGTCGGCCAGCAATTGTTCCGCTTTTTTGCGACTCATCATCCATATTTTGCATACTGCGTTGAAGGTAATGCACCGGTGTTCCTCCAAATAAGCCAGCACCCGGCTCTTCTCCCCGGCATCTGCGATATAAAGGCCCAACGGGCTTTTTTGTTTCTTCCATACGGTTAGTTGTACGCTGCATACCTTGATATTTTCGTCGGCTACACGGATGTACGCTTCGGGCGGCCTATTCTTTTGCTTGACATAATAGGGCTTCTCAGCGCCTTCGGGAATATCCGCTTCCAGCACGGTTTTCCCGTCGCGTTCCCATTTGCGCAGGCTGTAAGCTACAGGAGGCGTGCAGTAATACGATGCGGCTGCTTCCGCCATATAAAGCTCTTCTTCGGTCTGCACGCCGGTAATCATACCATTATCCTTGACGCCAATCAACAATTTGCCTCCTTCGGTGTTCGCAAAAGCAACGAATGATTTGGCAATTTTGCGGGCATCGCTGATCTCGAACTTAAAATCAAGATGTTGATGCTCGCCCTGCGATATAAGCGTTTGAAGATAATGAGCCACAACAATAGACAACAACAGGATCGATCCGTAAAATTACAAAAATATGTCTATTTTTGCTGCTTATTGGTTTTGGAAATAAATTTGTAAAACTTTTTGATACATTTAAAAATAACCATCAATGACACTGATCAAATCAATCTCAGGAATTAGAGGAACCATAGGCGGTCGCCCGGGGGACGGGCTGACCCCCGTTGATATCGTTAAATTTACGGCGGCATACTCCCTTTGGGCGAAGCAACAGGCCGAAAGCAGGGGGTACAGGGGCCGCATCAAAATAGTGGCAGGTCGCGACGCCCGTATTTCGGGACCGATGGTACGGCAGATTGTGACGGGCACCCTGACGGGAATGGGTGTCGATGTGGTGGATATCGGGCTGGCAACCACGCCTACCGTAGAGATGGCGGTTACTGCCGAAAAAGCACAGGGTGGCCTCATCCTTACCGCGAGCCATAACCCGAAGCAATGGAATGCCTTGAAACTGTTAGACAGTAACGGCGAGTTCCTTGATGATAAGAACGGCAAGCTTGTACTGTCGATTGCCGCCAGCGACGGATTTTCGTTTGCCGGCGTGGACGGCCTGGGCAGCGTTACCGGGAAGGATTATACGAAATATCATATCGACAAAGCGCTGGAACTCCCGTTAGTAGACATAGAGGCGATCCGCGAAAAAAAATTCAAAGTATCGGTCGATTGCGTCAACTCGGTGGGCGGCATCGTAATTCCTCAGTTGCTGCAGGCGCTGGGCGTAGCGGATATCATCGAATTGTACTGCGAACCCAACGGTCATTTCCCGCACAACCCCGAGCCGTTGCCGGAACACTTGACGGAGATATCGAAAGTAACGAAAGACCACGGCGCCGACGTCGGTTTTGTGGTTGATCCCGATGTCGACCGCTTAGCCATTGTTAACGAGGACGGGAGCATGTTCGGTGAAGAATATACGCTGGTGGCTGTTGCCGATTATGTGCTGAGCCGCACGAAAGGCAACACATCATCCAACCTGTCGTCGTCGCGTGCTTTACGCGATGTAACACAACAGCACGGCGGGCGATACACGGCGGCGGCTGTAGGCGAAGTAAATGTGGTTGCCGCCATGAAAGCCAATAACGCGGTGATCGGCGGCGAAGGAAATGGCGGCGTCATCTATCCCGCATTGCATTACGGGCGCGATGCGCTGGCGGGTATCGCACTGTTCCTGACACATCTTGCGAAATCGGGGAAAACCTGTTCGCAGTTGCGGGCGCAGTATCCCGAATATTACATGTCGAAAAACAAGATTGAACCTGGCCCCGGCGTGGATGTGGATGCCATACTCATGAAAATGAAGCAGCGTTATGCCCATGAGCAGGTGAACGACATCGACGGCGTCAAGATTGATTTTGCCGACGAATGGGTGCATTTGCGGAAATCGAACACCGAACCGGTCATCCGCATCTATACCGAAAGCAAAACCAGGGAAGGCGCCGACCTTTTGGCAAAAAAGATCATAGCGGACATTCGGGAAACAGACTGATATGGACACGTCATTGCGAACGGTTGCGAAGCCGTCGCACCACAGCACGCGATTGCTCCGTTCCTCCTCGCAGTGACATGGTTTTCCGGTTATGATCAGATGCAACAATAATGAAGTTTTTAAACAGGCGAAGATGAAGTTTTTATACATTCATACATTGGGATGTATCCTGTGGGCAGGAGGTTTGTCCTGTGATGTTTCCGCATTTTCCTTAAAAGCCGTGCATTTGTCGCCATATAATCAACAAAACAGGGATAGCGAAGTGGCGACTCCGCCGGCCGACAGCCTGAGGAACAGCTTGAGGCACGAAAAGACCGATACGGGCAAGCTGATGCTCTACAACATGCAACACGATCCGCAACATCATAACCTGGCCATTTTATATCAGGAATCGGCTCATCTGAACCAGGCCGCCGGTAAACCGGACAGCGCCCGGCATGATCTGGACAAAGCCATTCATCAGGCGCTTTTATCGGGTCATGCGGCTACCATCAGCGATGTATACCTGCGTGCTGCTCAATTCTACCTGGCAAACAACGAAACGGAGCAAGCCGAAACCTGTTTCCGGGATGCGCTCAGGTGGAGCGAGCAGGTGGCGACAGCCGCTCCGGAACCGGCTGTTTATGACGGATTAGCTAAAATATACCAACTCAGGGGCGATGACAGGTCTGCGTACCGGATCAAACGAAAATCCATCCGTGTACAGGACTCGATAGCTGCCGTGGAAAGCAGGAACCGCTTGGAGTTGCTGCAAATGGAATACGAAATAAAAGAGCAGCAGGACCGGCAGGAAGCCGAATGGAAAGCGCAGGTAAAACAACAACAGCAACTCATCGATCGCCATCGCCTCGGCATCTTCATGATCCTGTTTGCCACAGGCTTTTTAGCGGTGCTGTTGGGGATCATCATCCGGAGCCGCCGTCGCACACGCAGCAACAACGTCCGGTTGCAGGAACAGCACGAGGAAATACTGCAAATACAGGAGGAACTGCGCCGGTCGACCGACGAATTGAACATGTACAAAGAGTATCTCGAGGAAATGGTGCGCACGCAAACCGTGGAACAAGCCGATAAGGAGCAGCAACTCCGTCATCTAAGCGACAATTTGCCGGGATTCATTTACCGAAAGGTCACCAGACCCGACGGCAGCGAATATATTTCGTACATCAGTAACATGGTGGAGCAACTGGTCGGCATATCTGCCGGTGCCATCCTCCGGAAAAAAGAGATTTTGATGCCTTTGATCAACGATTCGGCAATCGTCAGCGAACTGAAGAAAAAGGAGAAGGAGAGCATCCGGACGATGACTCCCTTTTCTTTCGAGCACCGGTATACGAATCGTCACCGGCAAGCATGGTTATACCACAGTTCGTTACCCCATCCGGAAAAGAATGGCGATATTGTTTGGGATGGTTTTGTGATCGACATTACCCGGCAAAAAGAAGTGGAAATATCGCTGGAAAAGGCCAAGGAGCAGGCCGAAGAATCGGACAGGCTCAAATCGGCATTTCTTTCGAATATGTCGCACGAAATACGTACACCCATGAATGCCATCCTTGGGTTTATCGGCTTCATCGAAAGAGAAGACATCCCGGCCGCAAAACGCAGCAAATACATCCGTATCGTACACGAAAGCATTGACCAGTTGCTGCACCTGATCAAAAATATTATCGACATATCGAAACTTGACGTACGGCAAGTGGTGGTATATCCCACCCATTTTGCACCGAATCCGCTGATGGAAGAAATACGGCAACACTGGGAAAAGTATCTCAGCGAGCGGAAGCCCTTGAACATCATTCTCGACGATAGCCGGTCCATTCATCCGGTCGTGCTGTTCAACGATCCCGAACGGCTCAAACAGGTGTTGTCCAATCTGATCGAAAACGCCGTCAAATATACCGATAAAGGCTTTATCCGTTTTGGCTGCGAACCGGCTGACGATCCTTCGGAATTGCTGTTTTTCGTGGAAGACACCGGCGTCGGGATTCCCAAGAATCAGCAGGGAGTGATTTTCGAGTATTTTCGCCAGGGCAATCCCGAATCCAAAATGCGTGGAGGCACAGGTTTAGGTTTGTCCATTTCCAAAGGTCTGGTGGAAGGAATGGGTGGGCGCATCTGGGTAGAATCGGTCGAAGGAAAAGGAAGCATATTTTTCTTCACCATCAGGAAAGAACTGCAAAACATGCAAGATGATCGAAATACTTAATGTTTTATGGAAAGAATGGCAGTTGCAGTAACCATTGTTGTCTTATTATTTTTGTTGGGAAGACTGGGATCAAAAATCAGTTCGAAACATTCGGGCAACGAGGACCATGATCACGCAAGCGACGACCATACGGAATAAATCAAAGAATCCAGCGTATCTCAGCGCAATGGTCAGAGGACAGCCGTCAAAACAGGATGTAATGAAGGTCGTGCCGCGATGAACCAATCCATATATTTCGCTTCGGCGGCACGCATTTCCAGTTGCTCGCCTGCGGTTTTATCCTTGTGTCCGCACAGATGAAGTACCCCGTGTACCATAACACGAAGCAGTTCATTGCGGAAATCTGCATGATAGTCTCTTGCGTTTGATTTTACGGTATCGATGCTGATGTACATTTCGCCGGAGATCGCGTCTCCGACCGAATCGTCGAAAGTTATGATATCAGTATAATAATCGTGCTGCAGGTATTTTTTGTTGATGTCGAGAAGGATGTCATCCGACACAAAAATGTAACATAAACTGCCGGCTTTCTTTCCTTCTTCGGCGGCAACCCGCTTGAGCCACTGTGTTATTTTTCGTTTACCTTCAAGTTGAAACGAAATCCCGTCAGAGAAGAATCGAATGGCCAACGTCTATTTTCTTAAAAAAGAAAACGTCATCCTGACAAAACTTCCGTTGTCCTCAAATTCTATGTCATCCGAAAGCTTTGACATCAGGAATACGCCGCGTCCGCTCATATTTTCCAGGTTCTCGGGCGAGGTAGGGTCGGGTATATGCTTGTAATCGAACCCGAGACCTTCATCTCTCACCGTCAGGAGAATCTTTTCATCATCCTTGGAGAAAACGATCTCCACCTCCTTGTTTTCATCAAGCTTATTCCCATGCGTAATCGCATTATTGGCCGCTTCGAGTGTGGCTATTAACAAATTACCATATACGTCGTGGTCGATATTATAGCTCGCCGAGAAATCATCTACAAACTTTTCTACCAAGTGCAGACTGTCCGTTTTTGATGCTATTTTCAACTTTTGCTCCATAAATAAATACATACTGATTATACCTATTTGTAATAATATATATATATACTGATTTAGCCCCGATAAGGTTTCATTTTTTGTAAAAAAAAATATGCTTTTTTTGATTGATAATCAGTATGAGTCAGTTATACTGTGCGCGGGCTAAAATTGGGAGATAAAAATGCAGGTCAAGACTGACAGGGATCATGCGTTCCTTCCTTTCTCGCCGAACTTCATCAGGTCATAACCTTTCAATGCGGCTTCCACTAATTCGGGCAAACGGTCGGGCGTACACCCGAAGCACGGAATACCTAATTTGCCGATTTTTTTCGCCAGTTGTTCGTCGTAGTCCGGCTTGCCGCGGTCGGAGAGGGCAAGGAGCGTGATCGCCTTCACCCCGGCGGCATGCATCTCCTCGAGGCGTCGCAGCAGGCCGGCTTCCACACCGCCTTCGTACAGGTCGGAAATGAGGATAAACAGGGTCTTGCGGGGATCGACGATCATTGTGCTGCAATAGCTTACCGATTTATTAATATCCGTGCCGCCGCCTAACTGTACGCCAAAAAGCATATCTACGGGGTCGTTGCGGCAAAGTTCCGTCAGGTCTACTACTTCCGTGTCGAATGCCACTACATGGGTGTCCAGCGAAGGCATACTGGCAAAGATAGATCCCATCACCGACGAATAGATAATTGAGTCGCACATCGAGCCGCTTTGGTCAATGTCGAGGATTACCGTCCATGATTTTTGCTTGCGGCTACGCTCGAAAAACCAGAATTTTTCGGGGATCAGCCGTTTCGTTTCGGTATCGTAGTTGCGGAGGTTGCGATTGATGGTTCGTTTCCAGTCGGTTGCCGAAAAATTACTGATGGGCGAATGTGCGCGTTTGTTGAGCGCTCCCGTGACGGCGCGGCGCAAATCCTGCTCCATGCGCTTCATGATCTCGTCCACCACCTCCTTGATGAGTTGCCGGGCAGTTTCCTTCGACTTTTCGGGTATCTGTCCCTTCAAAGCCATCAGCGTTCCCACCATAGAGATGTCGGGCTTCACGTTTTTAAGCGTTTCGGGTTCGAGCAACAGTTTGGTCAGCCCCTTGCGTTCGATGGCGTCGGACTGGATCACGCTCACTACATCGGTCGGAAAAAAGGTGCGAATATCTGTAAGCCACTTGGCCAGGTTTGGAGCCGAAGGGCCAAGACCTGCGCCTTTACCGCCTCCCTGTCCGCTGCTGGCGCCATCGTATATGGCTGCCAATGCAGCATCCATTACCGAATCCTGTCCGGAAAGTTGCATATCGCCGAGTTCGCCTCCGGCCTGTCCGCCCAACACAAGGCGCCAACGGGTCATCCTGGGATCTTCCATGAGTTTTTAGTGTTATCCGATGAACCGGTTGACAATAATTTCCCGCATTGTAATATGGTTATAACAAGGAAAATAGTAACACATCCTGCAAAATTCTAATAAAAAGACAATGTTAGCAAAAAAATCTTTTATTTCCGCTATCTTCGCTCCCGCAAATTATCTTTTATGGAATCAATTCGCAGCATATACAAGATCGGGCTTGGCCCTTCGAGCAGCCATACCATGGGGCCGAAGTTCGCAGCCGAGCTGTTTCTCATCAGAAACTCACAGGCCGGGTCGTTTCGAGTGACGCTTTACGGAAGCTTGGCGGCAACCGGCAAAGGACACCTTACGGATGCAGCCATCGTTAAAACATTGTATCCATACCCTGTGGAGATCGTCTGGGAACCCAAGGTATTTCTGCCCGACCACCCTAACGGAATGAAGTTCGAAGCGATTGACGAAGCCGGGAACGTTACCGGCAGCCAGGTCTTCTTCAGCATCGGCGGTGGCGAAATCGTGGAAGAGGGATGCACACGGAAGGAAAACGTACGGATGTACGACCTCTCTACTATGCAGGACATCCTTGCATGGTGCGAACAGAAAGGACGAACCTATTGGGAATATGTTCTTGAAAAAGAAGGTGAAGGCATTTGGCTTTACCTTGCCGACGTTTGGGATATGATGAAGGCTGCCGTACAACGCGGACTCGAAAACGAAGGCGTGCTGCCCGGCGGATTGGGTTTGCAGCGTAAAGCGGCGGCATACCATATAAAAGCAGCAGGTTACAAGGCTTCGCTAAAAAGCCGGGCATTAGTATATGCTTATGCGTTGGCGGTATCGGAGGAAAATGCGAGCGGCGGCGAAGTAGTCACCGCGCCTACTTGCGGTTCGTCGGGCGTGTTGCCGGGCGTGCTGTACCACTTGTACAAAAGTTACGAATTTCCCGACAGCAAGATACACAAGGCATTGGCTACTGCCGGACTGATTGCCGACATCGTAAAAACCAATGCTTCGATATCGGGGGCGCAAGTGGGTTGCCAGGGCGAAATAGGTGTAGCCTGCGCCATGACAGCGGCCGCTGCCAACCAATTATTCGGCGGAAGCGTGGCACAGATAGAATACGCCGCCGAAATGGGCCTCGAACATCATCTCGGGCTTACCTGCGATCCGGTGTGCGGCCTGGTGCAGATTCCCTGTATCGAACGCAATGCTTTTGCCGCTGTCCGCGCACTGGACGCTAACCTCTATTCAACCCTGTCGGACGGCGTGCACCGCATCAGTTTCGACAAGGTGGTGGAAACGATGCGTCAAACCGGGCACGATTTGCCAAGCCTGTATAAGGAAACATCGGAAGGCGGACTTGCCAGGCAGTTGGGAAGGGTGTGAGTGGGAACATTTCCTAAAACAGCAAATCCGGGTCTTTGTAGCGGCTGATCCCGAGATTGGTATATGCAATAGCTGTTACTTCGCGGCCGCGCGGTGTTCGTTTCAGGTATCCTTCCTTGATCAGAAACGGTTCGTACACTTCCTCAATGGTTCCGGGGTCTTCGCCCACTGCAGTAGCAATGGTAGTCAACCCCACGGGGCCTCCACGGAATTTTTCGATCATGGTGCGCAGTATCCGGTTGTCCATTTCATCCAGGCCGTGGCGGTCGATGTTCAGGGCATCCAGTGCGTAGCGCGTGATTTCCAAATTGATGGTTCCATCGCCTTTCACCTGGGCAAAGTCGCGTACGCGACGTAACAGCGCGTTGGCAATACGCGGTGTGCCACGGCTGCGCGAAGCTACTTCTGCGGCAGCTTCCGGTTCAATCGGGACTTTCAGGATGCGGGCTGCGCGTGTTACAATATGCGTGAGGACATCCGTATTGTAGTATTGCAGGTGACAGGTAATGCCGAACCGCGCCCGCAAAGGACTGGTGAGCAACCCCGACCGGGTGGTGGCGCCTACGAGTGTGAACGGATGAAGCGTGAGCTGTATCGACCGGGCGCTGGGGCCTTTATCAATCAATATATCAATGGTGTAATCCTCCATGGCCGAGTAGAGGTATTCCTCCACTACGGGACTGAGCCGGTGGATCTCGTCGATAAACAGCACGTCGTTTTTCTCGAGGTTGGTGAGAATACCTGCCAGGTCGCCGGGTTTGTCGAGCACCGGCCCCGACGATAATTTCAGGTTAACGCCCAATTCATTGGCAACGATGTTGGCCAGGGTCGTTTTTCCCAAGCCCGGAGGGCCGTGCAGTAATACATGGTCGAGCGCTTCGCCGCGCATCTTGGCAGCCTGCACAAATACACGGAGATTATCCACCACTTTGGGTTGCCCGCTGAATTCAACGAAGCCGGCAGGCCGCAACGAGCGGTCGAGTTCTTTGTCCTCCTTATCCCAATTGTTGGTGCGAAATTCTACTGTATCCGGCATGAAAATAATTTTTCAGAGGTCAAAGATAGGAATTGAAAATTGAATATCGAGTATCGGACATTGAAAATTGGTAAATCATGCAAGTTGATATAAAATCTATACTTTTGTACGCTTGCTAAAAGCAGGGATGACTATTGATCAATATATCGTCAATCAAATAATCAAAAATCGCCAATGCCACTGATCAGATTCGAAGATGCCACATTCCGGAAATTCCAATATACGGTTTTCCCCGATACCACTTGGGAAATGAATGAAGGCGAGAACTGGGCCATTACAGGCGTCAACGGCTCCGGTAAAACCACTTTTCTCGAAGTTGTCGAAGGCCGCCTGGTCAAGATAAAAGGCGATACAGCATACTTCCTGCCCGCTGCCAACGGGGTAATAGACCCGGAGCCGCATCGTTTGATCGCCTCCGTGTATTTCAATGATCATTCGATCAATTATGGCGATTTCTACTACCAGCAGCGCTATCACGCTACCGAAACGGATGGGATTATCACCGTCCGCGAATACCTCGGATGGAACACGGACGAAACATTACCCGAACTGGAGGCGTTGGATATTCGGCGATTGGCGGATATGGAAATCATCAAACTGTCCAACGGGCAATTCAAAAAGATGTTGATTGCAAAAGCGCTTCTCAAAAAACCGCGATTGCTGTTGCTTGACAACCTTTACACGGGGTTGGACACAAAAGCAAGGGATTATATTTCAGAAACGCTGCGCCGGGTTACCCACATGGGTACACAGGTGATCATGGTGGCAGGCGATGGCGAGATGCCCGATATCATTACCCATGTGATGGAGATCGAACGGTTCGCTGCCAAGCGATTATCAACACGAGAGGGTAATGCAGCCGGGCGGTCTGTTCCCGGACAGATTTCACCTCTGCCACACTTGCCGACCGCGCCCGTAAAGACGTTCGAAATAGCCGTCATGTTGGATCAGGTAACCATTGTTTACGGCGATACCACAGTATTGGATCATGCCGAATGGACGATCCGTCACGGCGAAAAATGGGCGCTGACCGGACCTAACGGAGCGGGTAAATCCATGCTGTTGAGTTTGATTTTTGCCGATAATCCGCAGGCTTATGCCAATAAGATCACCCTGTTCGACCGCCGGCGAGGCACAGGGGAGAGTATTTGGGATATCAAAGACCACGTGGGGTTCGTGTCGCCCGAAATGCATGTTTATTTCCGGCAGGACCGGACATGTGGCGAGACCGCGCTGAGCGGACTACAGGAGAACCCATACGGGAAGACGGTCATTACCCGCGATATCGTTACCATGATGGAGGAACTGTTCGATTATTTTTCCATTCCCCACCTTACCGGAACTCTTTTTCAGCGGGTATCCACCGGGCAGCAAAATAGGGTACTATTGATACGGGCTTTGTTGAAAAACCCGCCCATGCTGGTCTTAGACGAACCATTCCAGGGGATGGATGCACATGCCATAGAATCGGCAAAACATTTACTGAATACATACTGTCGCGAAAGGACTCTAATTTTCGTATCACATCAACCGGGTGAAATTCCGGCCTGTGTCAACAAGTATTTGAATATCGAACAAGGTAAAACCCGGCCGTCGTACCGGCAATAGACTTCGTCACGCAAGTACTTTTATGCAACATAAAATCACCCGTCCAAAGGACGGCAGCAGCAATTACCGACAAAGAAGGCTGCCTGTCGAGGCAGCCTCTTTTGGTTTACATTTTTCTATCAATACGGCTCCCGACCGGTAGTCAAAAGCATCGTACGGAGATTACAGTTTACCGGTATATTTGATTTCCTCCTCCGGCATGACCGTTTTCTCCCAATTGGCCGCAAAATCCGGCAGGGGAGCCTGATAGCCCGGCATAAATTCGACCGTTGCGAAGTCAAAGCTGCATGCAACTCTGTTTTCATCGGCAAATCTGAAATACTCGGCTTCGGCGGCCCATTTCTCGAAAATTTCCGGCGAATCCTGAAAGATGACAGGGCCGCGAATACGAATCCATCCCCCTTTGCCTGCTGCGGAAACCTCCGCCAGCGGGTTCTTCTCCAGCTGTTTATAGAGGTCTTTCAGCTTGCTGGTGTAAAAACTCAGTTTGCCGTTTACGTTCCGGGCAAAGTTCATGGGACGCACTTTTGCCTGATTGCCGTCGGACGTGGCTAAGTAGTAGACTCCGCAGGAGTCAAGAAATTCTATGATTTTATCCATATCGTTTGGTATTTAAATTTACGCCCCAAAGGTAAAGGTTTTATCCAAACGGACGTTTCATCAATATGCTTTTTTCCAAAATCGGAACTGTTCTATCTATGATTTTGTTTTCAAAAACGTATGGAGAATCATTTTCGTCCGAACTTCGGGCATATTTCTTCAATTACCTCCGGTTTTTTTAAATGCCTGTTTGCCCCGCATTTTATTTGTTTTGTGTTCATTTATCCTTACCTTTGTTCCGGTTTTTATAAAAAAATGATATGAATATTTCCCAGCGCCATAAACTGATCCTGAGTGAGCTTGAAAAGGACGGCTATGCGACGATTGTCGACCTGAGCGCACGCATTGGGGTTTCGTCTGTGACGATCCGGAAAGATCTGAAAGAACTCGAAAGTCGCAAGCTGCTGTTCCGCAGCCACGGGAGCGTCAGTCTTTTCAGCTCGCTGATCGGCGACCGTCATATTGACGAGAAAGAGAAGATCATGGTGAATGAAAAGCTCCGCATAGCGGATGCAGCCGGCCAGCTCCTGGAACGGGACGATCGCATCATCATTGCTTCGGGAACCACCGTACTGACTTTTGCCAACAGGATTAATTTTACCGAGCCGTTAACGGTCATTACCTCGTCGGTAAAAGTTTCGCTGAGCCTTTGCTACCGGCATAACATCGAAGTGATCCAGTTAGGCGGCCCCGTTCGGAAAAGTTCCGCATCGGTGATTGGCCCCGAGTCCGAAAGCTTCTTGAGCAACCTGGCCTGCAACAAGCTTTTTATCGGCATTGACGGGTTTGATCTCGATTTTGGGTTCACCACCAGCAATATCGGCGAAGCGCACCTCAACCGGATGATGATGCGGGCGTCGCAAAAAGTAATCGTGCTTGCCGACTCGTCCAAATTCGGCAAACGCGGATTCGGGAAGATTTGCGATCTCAACCGGGTACACCGGATCATCACGGATACGAACGCCCCGGCCAATGTGGTGCAAATTTTACGGGAAAAGGGAATCGAGGTGACGCTGGTATGATCATTTTGATCGATACGGGAAATCCGGTCATTTTTCTGCGGGATGGCTCCATGCTGTTGTCCCTGACAAAGAAAGGGCCTGCCTTTCCGGAAAAGCTTATTTCCCCATGAATCTTCCCGATTTATACCATAAGGCATTGGATTTGCAGTTTCTTTCGGTTGCCGAAGGGCTGTTTCTGTATCGCCGCGCTCCTTTAGCCGAATTGATGCAACTGGGTTCCCGGCTCCGGCAGATCCATATCCCGGGTGATGCGGCAAGCTGGCAGATCGACCGCAATGTCAACTATACGAATGTGTGCGTGTCGCATTGCCGTTTTTGCAACTTCTGCAGAACCCGCAACAGCGCCGATGCATATATCACGACCGATGAAGAATACGATGCAAAGATCGGGGAACTGTTCGCAATCGGCGGCGATCAGCTATTGCTGCAAGGCGGCATGCATCCCGACCTGGGCCTGCCATTTTACGATGATTTGTTCCGGAAGCTGAAAAAACGTTATCCCGGGCTAAAACTGCATGCGTTGGGCCCTCCGGAAGTCCATCATATCGCAGGAAAGGAAGGAATGAGTTACCGTGAAACGCTCGAAGCGCTGGTTGAGGCCGGGTTGGACAGTTTGCCGGGCGCCGGAGCCGAGATTTTGTCGGACCGGGTACGACGGATGGTCTCGCCCGGCAAATGCACGACGCAGCAATGGCTCGACGTCATGCGCGAAGCCCACGCCATGAACCTGCCGACATCGGCAACGATGATGTTCGGCCATGTGGAAACCGAGAGGGAACGCATCGAGCACCTGATTCATATCCGCGACCTGCAGGCGCAAAAGCCGGAAGGCGCTCACGGATTTCTTGCTTTCATTTCGTGGCCATTCCAGAGTGCGGGAACAGTGCTCGAACGCAACATGAGCATCCGCACGCAGGATCATCTGCGTATGATCGCCGTCAGCCGTGTGATGCTGCCTAACGTTACCAACATACAGGCTTCGTGGCTTACAGCAGGAATACCGGCCGGATTGCTGGCGTTGTACGCCGGGGCCAATGACCTGGGTTCGGTGATGATGGAGGAAAACGTAGTATCGGCCGCCGGCGCAAAGCATCAAACGGATGTTGCCGGCATGCGGGAAGCTATTCGCAAAGCAGGTTTCACACCGATCCTGCGTAATCAAAAGTATGAGCATTTGTCATGTTGATAAGTAATCAATATTTTTTTTGATTTTAAAAAATTACATTTATATTTGCAGCATCAAAAAGTAAAAAAGTAAGAAATGTACGTAAGCACAAACATCCATTCGAATTTCTGGTGGTGGCACGCATTGCTCTCCGAACAATGAGGTGTGTTGTGCCTGTTATGGATATAGCATCATAAGAGCCTGTTGTTCGTATCAACAGGCTCTTTTTGTTTTTAATACGCATTTGAAAAATCAAAATCAATTATTTATCATTCTAAAAATCAATTATCATGACAAACCCAAAAAAAATTGTACTCAACGAATCGGAAATACCGGCGCAATGGTATAACATCATGGCCGAGATGCCTCACAAACCGCTGCCGATCCTGCACCCGGGAACCAAGCAGGCGCTGAAGCCCGAAGACCTGTATCCCATCTTTGCCGAAGAATTGGCGCGGCAGGAACTGAACCAGACCGATACATGGATCGATATACCGGAAGAAGTGCGCGAGAAATACAGAATTTACCGGCCGTCGCCGCTGGTACGCGCTACAGGGCTGGAAAAGGCGCTGGATACTCCCGCGCGCATTTATTTCAAAAATGAGAGCGTAAGTCCTGTCGGTTCGCACAAGCTCAACTCGGCGCTGGCGCAGGCGTATTACTGCAAAAAGGAAGGACTGACCAATATCACTACCGAAACGGGCGCCGGGCAATGGGGTACGGCCATGTCGTTTGCCGCCAAAACTTTCGGATTGGAGCTGGCTGTTTATATGGTGAAAATCAGTTATGAGCAGAAGCCTTACCGTCGTTCGCTCATGCAGACCTGGGGCGCGCAGGTGATCACATCGCCCAGCATGTCGACCAAGGCAGGACGCAAGATCCTCACCGATCATCCTACCTATCAGGGAAGCCTCGGTACGGCCATTTCCGAAGCCATTGAGCTGGCCATGCAAACACCCGGCTGCAAGTATACGCTGGGAAGCGTGTTGAACCACGTGTCGCTGCACCAGACCGTGATCGGGCTTGAAGCCGAAAAACAGATGGAAATTGCAGGCGAATACCCCGACATCGTGATCGGTTGCTTTGGCGGAGGTTCCAATTTCTCGGGCATTTCGTACCCGTTTATGCGCCACAATATCAAGGCTGGACGCAAAACACGGTTTATCGCTGCCGAACCTGCTTCATGTCCCAAACTGACACGCGGCGTCTTCCAGTACGATTTCGGCGACGAAGCCTGTTACACCCCGCTGCTGCCGATGTTCACGCTCGGACATCAGTTTGCCCCCGCCCACATCCATGCAGGAGGGTTGCGTTACCACGGCGCAGGGATGATTGTGAGCCAGCTAATGAAGGACGGAATGATGGAAGCGGTGGACATCCAGCAACTGGATTCATTCGAAGCCGGAGTTCTTTTCGCCCGCACCGAAGGGATTGTTCCTGCGCCGGAGTCGTCACATGCTATTGCCGCTACCATCAACGAAGCGTTGAAAGCCAGAGAAGAAGGGGTACAGAAAACAATCCTTTTCAACCTCTCGGGTCACGGACTGGTGGATATGGCTGCATACGACCAGTATTTTTCCGGCGATCTGACCAATTACGCTTTATCTGACGAAGATATTGCTAAAAATGTCGGCGTGCTGGAAAAAATTATCTGCTGACAGGTTGATCGCGGTGAAAAAGACAGCGACGCACCCCTTCCGCCGGCTACCCCACTCGCTTCAATCGATGGGTGTTAGCCGGGAGTTTTGATATTCTTTTGGAGATACTCCGTATTGTTTTTTAAATGCTTTTGAAAAATAGGAATAGGAATTGAAGCCCGTTTGTTCTGCGATGTCGATCAATGGGATATGTTTCATCATCATTTCGGCGGCCCGTCGCAAGCGGTAGCTTTTCAAAAAATCAACGGGCGCCGTATCTGTCAGTCCTTTAATTTTCCGGTAGAATCCTGTGCGGCTGAATCCCATTTCCCGGGAGATTAAATCAATATCAAGGTTTGGGTCGGATAATCTTTGATTCAGCAGATCCGTCAGTTTATCCATAAATTTCCGGTCATATTCGTTGATAGGTACCGGAATGGACGTCTTTTCCTGTGACTGTGGCGTGGAAAAGTATCGGCGCAGCCGGTCCCGGTTGATAAACTGATTTTTAATGACCAGGAGCATGTGATTCACATGAAATGGCTTGCAGATGTGAGCGTCGGCGCCATGTTCCAAGCCTTCCATCTGGTCGTTGATACTGCTTTTGGCGGTCAGGATCACAACGGGGATATGGCAAAATTCGGGGCTTTCCTTTACCAGGGAACAAAGCTGATATCCTGATATTCCCGGCATAATGATATCACTCAGGATTAAGTCGATGGAGTTGTTTTGTATCATGTTCCAGGCCGTTTCTCCGTTCGGAGCTTCCCTTACCCGGTAGCTGTCACTGAGCATGCGCCGGATAAAATCTCTCAGCTCGATATTGTCTTCCACGATTAAAATACAGTACGGATGTTCCTGTGTCCCGTTTTTTTTCGACAATGGGATGTTTTTTGGGGTGTCATCGGGTATGATGTCTGTTTGGGATATTTTTTCATGTTTTGAATAGATGTCTGCCATCGGGAGGATGAACGAAAAGATCATACCTCCGCCGGGTTTTATTTCGGCCCGGATTTTTCCATGGTGTTTTTCCACCAGTCGTTTGGTATAGTAGAGCCCGATCCCGCTACCGCTGTAATCCGGTTTGTTTCCTGATGGATTTTTGATTTGTCGGTAGCGGATGAACAGTTCGCTGAGTTTGTCGTTGGGGATGCCGGCGCCGGTGTCCGTCACGGTAATCTCTACAAACGGATGTTCCTGTCCGGTGTTGATTTGATATTTTTCTGCGGCGACTGTTCCGGTCAGTTCGCCGGTCAGGATTTCCACGCATCCGTTTTCGGGCGTATATTTTAACGCATTGGATAATAAATTGTGCAGGATTTTTTCGAGTTTGTCCGTATCCGTCCAGGCGTACAATTCCGGCACATGCGGGTAAAAGGGCATCGTGATGTTTTTACGGTCGGCCGGATAGGCGAAATTTTCCCGTATGTTGCGTACGTGCCGTATCAAGTCCGTTTGCTGTACCTGCAGTGCGAGTATTCCGTCTTCTATTTTCCTGAAATCAATTAGCTGGTTGATCAGGCGTAACATGTTTTGCACATTGCGGGAGATGATTTTCAGCAGCCATGTGTTGTTTTCGTCCGGCGAATCCATGGAAAGGAGCTGTTCCAGCGGGGCGGAGATGAGGGTGAGCGGGGTGCGCAGCTCATGGGATATGTTGGTAAAGAAGGTGATTTTCATTTCCGATACTTCGCGTTCGCGTTTCCTTTCATTATGTTCCAGTTCGAGAAGACGGCGGTCCATTTTCAGTTTAAAGGAAAACCGGAAAAGCATGAATGTCAGTAAAAGGAAAGCAAACAGATACAGCGACCAGGCCCACCATGAGAACCAGGGCGCCGGTTTGACGCTGATGGATAAGGTTGCAGGGCGAAGGCTTTCCACGCCATCGCGGTTGACGGCGTGTACTTTGAACGTATAGTTTCCCGGCGGAAGAGTAGGATAGGATATTCGGCGCAGGTTTCCTACGAGGTTCCATTTTGTGTCTATTCCTTCCATTTGATATTTATAGGTCAGTTTATCCGGCAACAGATAGTCGATGCCGGCATAGTCCAGTGAAATGGTATTTTGCTTGTGGTTGAGCGTGACCTCACGGGTGAGGAGGATGTTTTTGGTCAGTACGGATCCTTTTCCGGGTTTGACGCTTCGGTTGGATATTTTCAAGTCTTCGATGCATATCCTGGGCGCATGTTTGTTGGAGAAGACTTCGATGGGGTTGAAGGAGGTAAATCCGTGGTTGCCGGCGAAGAAAATACGTCCGTCGGAATGTCGCAATCCGGCCTTTTCGAAATATTGATCGCCCAGGGCGCCGTCGCTGCTGAAATAGTTGGTAAGCGTGGTATCGGAAAAACGCAGTTTGCAGATTCCGTGCGAGGCGCTCATCCAGATGTCGCCTTGCGAATCTTCGCAGAAACACAGGATATTGTTGTTCGGCAATCCGTCGTTACGGGTGAAAATCATACATTCTTCTTCTGCCAGGCAGGCCATGCCGTTACCGTAACTTCCCATCCAGAGGCGATGTTTGGAATCTTCAAAAAAAGTAACGCAGCGATGGGCTATTTTTTGAGCTTCCGGCGGGATTTTCACCTTCTGTATCGCGGTATCATTTTCCCCGATCCTGAAAATGCCGGTTTCGAAGACCGAAAAATAGATGTCGCCGTTCGAGCGGATACAAATATCGGGAACGTTGCTGAACTGCTTCAGCATGGATTTGAGGGCGACAGGAGGTTGCCCGCTTTCTATTTTTAACAGTTCCGACCGGGTGCCGATCCAGATATTGCCGTGCAGGTCTTCCTTGGTCGTTCTTACGTCGGGCAGGTGAACGTATTCCGGCGCGCGCAGTTCTCCGCCGGACGAGATGCGAGCTACGATCAGGCGGTTTGCCAGGCCGATCCAGATTCGGTCCTGCGAATCGATGAAAATAGATTCTAAAAAATCGTTTTCATCGGGGAATAAATCCGGGTTTTGCGCCCGGTACGAAATCAGTTTCTGTTTGGATGTGTAACAGAACAGGCCGTCGTAACGGGTAGCGATCCAGAGATTGCCGTAGCGGTCTTCCGTAATGCGCGTGATAAATTTGCCCTTGAAGCGGTCGCTGAGTTGATGGTCGGCGTTGAAATAGTCCAGTTCTTTGTTCCATACGAAAAAACCCTTGTCGAAAGTTCCTGTCCATACATTGTTCTGTTTGTCCACGTAGCAGGAGAGCATCTGGACGGAATGAAACGGATTCAGTTTCCGGGGTTCGTCATGCACTAACCGCCTCGAAACGATGTCATATTGGAACATGCCTTGTCCGTTTGTGCCGATGAGCAGTTTCAGCGGTTCTATCTCTTCGATGAAATTAATATCCCATGAGCAGGGGAAGGGTGGTTCGCCGAATGTTCCGTTCAACGGGTCAAATAACGCGATGCCGGCCTCGGTGCCCAGCCACCAGATATGCTGCGAATCCTGGTAGATACAGTTTACGCGACGGTTTCCGGGCAGCGGGAAATATTCCCATGAATCGTTCTTTTTCAGGGCCAGTCCCTGTCCTCCCTTGGTGCCTGTCCATAGCCGGCGCTGTTTGTCTTCCCGGACCAGGCTGCACTGTTTCGGGCCGTCGGGCAACAGTTTTACGGTTTGATGTACGGTATCCATGTAGGCAAGTCCTGAAAACGTGGCGACCCAGATACATCCCGCATGATCCTCGAAGAAGGCGGTGTAGCCGGTTATTTCCGGATTGGTGTAACGTACAAAACGGTTGTCGGCGAAGTCGTAGCGGTTGATGCCGGTGGCGGTACCGATCCATAAGCGATGAGCCGAATCGAGAAAGAGCGAATAGATAAACACATTGTCCAGCGAAGTGGAATCATTCGCGTCGTGGCGGTAATGTACAAATTCGTATCCGTTGTAGCGGTTCAGTCCGTCCAGCGTGGCAATCCACATGTAACCCAGCGAATCCCGGCAGAATGACGTTATGTTGAGGTACGACACAAGCGGGGATGTGGTCTGGGAATCATCTGCTTCACGCGGAAGCACATAGCCATAATCCGCCGCATGCTTGCAGGAACAGCAGGCGATGAAGAACAAAACAGTGAGGATGTGTTTGCAAAATAGCTGCATGACCGGTATGATATATATGTAAGGCTGCTAAAGTATGCTGCATTTCAGTAAAAAACAATAGAAATTCAAAAATCGGTCAATTTCTACAAGCTATAAACAGTTTTTACAAAAAAAATGTCTGTTTTTACAAAAAGATGACCGGATTTTACAAAAAATCATCTACCCGAAGCAAAAAGTCAGCTGCCCGGAGCAAAAAGTCAGCTGCCCGAAGCAAAAAGTCAGCTGCCCGGAGCGAAAAGTCATCTACCCGGAGCGAAAAGTCAGCTACCCGAAACAAAAAGTCAGCTACCCGGAGCAAAAAGTCAGCTGCCCGGAGCGAAAAGTCAGCTGCCCGAAGCAAAAAGGCAGCTACCCGGAGCGAAAAGGCAGCTTCCTCTGCACGGCGCAGGCTTCGCCGAGCGGGGTATCCGCGTTCAGCGAAAACGAATCGTAATCCGGTCCCAAAATGATGCAGACATAAGCAACAAAGTTCTTCAAACCGGTGCATCTACCGATGCGGCAGGCGGAACCGGGTGGAATTACATGATCGTACCGTATTGATACGCTAACTTATTGACAAGTCCTTTGCGTATGGGATTATGTAGAAGTCCGCACAACGCTTTCGCAAGGCAACACCAAAGAAAGCAGGCAGTTGAAAACCGGAAGGTTTGCCAGGCCGCTAACAGTTTAATCCGGTATGACTGTACCTGACACCCGCGTACAACCGTACTCGGGTGTCGAGTATTACCGTACTCGGGTGTCGAGTATTATCGTACTCGGGTGTTGAGTATTATCGTACTCGGGTGTTGAGTATTACCGTACTCGAGTGTCGAGTACGGTAATACTCAATGTTCACATTGAATGAAACCTCGTTTTTCGTGAATATGGACATACAGAAATGAACTTGTTTTGCCTTGACAGGCTGGCTAATTTGAATTGCACCGCTTATCGCGTCGTTGCCTTACAAAAAGAATTGCATCTTCGTGTAACAATTTTTTTTTTGCATCGTCTTTAATATGTAACTTTGTCCGACAATAGAATTTATCAACCATCATCAATCATCAAAATGTAAACAGTATGAAAAATTTGAAAAATTTAATCATCATAACCCTTTGCGTATGGGGCTTGTATAATTGTAGCCCGGAACGGCCTGCGGTTGTCGAGCGGCCCGTATTTGATCTGTCGAGCGGCCCTACCCTCGAAATCGATAAAATAGAAATGTCCGATTCGGCTACGGTTTTCCATATCGATGCATATTTCCGCCCGCACAACTGGATCAGGATCAGCAAGGACACCTACATTCGCGAAAGCGGGGGCAGCGATAAACTGCAGGTAGTGTGGACCGAGGGGATTAACCTCGACGAAGAGACCTTTATGCCCGAGTCGGGAACCATTTCGTTCAAGCTCTTTTTCCCTCCATTGAAGCCGGAAATTACCAAAATCGACTTTATCGAAAGCGATTGTCCCGACTGCTTCAAGATTTGGGGAATTTATTTGTTGCCCAACGCCAGGGTGACGTTCGACGCCATCCCGCAGGAGGCAGCAAATACATCATCCGAACCGCTGCCTGCGCCCGGTTGCAGCACACAACCGGCTAAGGTGAGCGGCCGGCTGCTGGGTTATGTCGATGGCATGGAACCTCGTGAAGTTACTTTTTATACAGCCAATATTGCTTATGGGGAAAGAATCGAAGTCAAATTCCCGATTGCCGAAGACGGCTCGTTCAGTGGCGAGATCACACCGGGCATGACCGGCATCACCAGCTCTTCCTTAGGTTCTGTATTTTTGATTCCCGGCAGGGAAGTAAAAATGTATATCGACCTGAAGAAACGCAGCCGCTTTCTGTCGCGTTACCGGACAGATAAAGAACCCGGCGATTCCATTTACCAGTATGTTGTCGGGAGTTGTTTCACGAGCGCCGACCTGAAAGCCATCGACCGGGCATCGCATGGCCTGTTCGACTATCAGCAGCTGATGCAGGAAACCGTAAACATGAAACCTGAAGAATTTAAACAGCATATATGGGGCATCATGAACCGGAAACTGGATGAAGTAAAACAAAAAAACTACCCTGCCCATACGCAGATGATGGTAGAAAACTCCATCAAAATGGAAATTTATCCCCTGCTGATGCAGTACGAAGAGTTTGTCAATGCGGCCTACATGCAGATAAACCGGATCAAGCGCGAAGACAGGGATAAGGTAACTTTCAAACCCGAAAAGCCGGACGCGGAATACTACTCGTTCCTGAAAACCGGACTCAATGATCACATGTCGTACCTTCCCGGTTATCTTTACTTGACGGATGCGCTTGCAGATATCGATTATTTCAATCTTCCCGACGGCAACGACAAACCGGCAAAAGAACGTTTCGCCTGCTTCAGGGAAAAATTTGCGCCGGACGCCGATCAGGGCGTCCTGTTCGACGTGGTACAGAGTCAATTCTACGGGCGGCAACTCAGCGACATGAAACTGTTTACCGATGCCGACAAGCAGGAACTGCGCGCTGCTTTCAAGGACAGGCCCGCTTATGCCGAAACCCTGATTGCCGAAAGCGATAAAATGGCTGCCGTTATCGCTGCTAACAGGGAAAACAAAGAGAGCATCGTGAACGAACTGCCAAAAGTAACGCAGGAAAAAATGTTCGATGCTGTCCTGGCCGGGTACAAAGGAAAAGTAGTTGTAGTTGACTTTTGGGCAACCTGGTGCGGCCCCTGCATGCAGGCCATGAAAGCCATTCACCCGCTGAAGGAAGAGATGAAAGGAAAAGACGTGGTGTTCCTGTACCTTACCGGCGAAACATCGCCCCTGAACACATGGACGAAGACCTATCCCGGCATATCCGGCGAGCATTACCGCGTAAGCGAAGCACAATGGGGATACTGGTACAAAACATACGGCATCGACGGAATTCCCACCTACATGATATACAACAGGCAAGGGAAACAACAGGCCCGGTATACCGGGTTTCCGGGTGTGGAAAAGATGAAGGCGGATATCGAAAAGGCAATATAGATACCCGGATGCCACAACAAAAGGAAGGTTGCCCTTATAGAAAGAGGCAGCCTTTTTTTATTCGGAAATATCGCAGTTCACGTTAACAAATGTTAATTTCGCCATCCGTTACAATTTTTTTATCTTTCTTTATCATTTCGTTTTCAAGCATCAAAACAGTTTGTATGGAAAAGCTGATCCAGTTAAAAGATATTGCAAAAATTTATATGGTGGGCGGAACCATTGAAGTCCCCGCACTCAAGACGGTAACCGTTGATATCGAAAAGAATGAATACGTAGCCATCATGGGTCCGTCGGGTTCCGGAAAATCGACCCTGATGAATATTATCGGTTGCCTGGATACGCCCACGCATGGCACTTACATCCTTAACGGTCAGGATGTGAGCACCATGGCCGACGACCAGCTGGCCGAAGTCCGCAATAAGGAAATTGGCTTCGTTTTCCAGACCTTTAACCTCCTGCCCCGCTATGACGCCTTGGGCAACGTACAACTGCCGCTCATATACGCAGGCATACCCAAAACGGAACGTATGGAACGGGCATTGGAAGTGATCGAACAGGTAGGGCTTACCGAACGCATGCATCACAAACCCAACGAAATGTCAGGCGGACAACGCCAAAGGGTAGCGGTAGCCCGTGCGCTGGTCGGCAGCCCGTCGATTATCCTGGCCGACGAGCCTACCGGGAACCTGGACAGTAAAACATCTATTGACATTATGCGGCTATTCAGCGAAATACACCGCAACGGCAACACCATCGTACTGGTTACCCACGAAGAGGATATTGCCCGCTATGCTCACCGCATCATCAGGCTCCGCGACGGAGAGGTGGAGTCGGACGAAATTAACCCGAACATCCGGGTGGATTAGCCGGGAAAATATTTTTCCAGTTCCTTGATAAGCGCTTCCGGCGCCCGGCAAGGCCGACGGGTTTGCGCATCCACAAATACCAGCACCGTTTCGCCCGTATTCAGCAATTTGCCCTGTTCGTTGTATATTTCATAGTGAAACTGAATTTTTGCTGTGGGCAATTCCTTGAGGATCACCTTCAAAGTCAGCAAATCATCATATCGCGCAGGTTCCATATACTTGATGCTCAGCGAATGAACCGGCAGAAGGATACCTTCCTCTTCCATTGCCCGATAACTCAACCCTGCGGAACGCAGCATTTCCGTGCGCCCAACCTCGTAATACAACGGATAATTGCCGTAATATACATAACCCATCCGGTCGGTCTCGCCATAACGCACCCGTATGGATGTCTCGAATATATACATAATAATATGATTGAAAGGACAAAGATAACAAGTAAATACACAGGACGTATCAGAAATATGGAGGATGGACAGCCTGATTTGACGTACATCAGCGACCTGCCGGGTTCGCCGGGCCTGACAGGGTCAAAGGGTAACGCGTTTTCATATTTCCTTCCGGATGTCAAATTTATTGTATTTTTGCGAACAGGTAAATAAATCGGATCAAGAGTGATTATCGCAGTAGATTTTGACGGGACGATCGTTGACGATCGTTATCCCGGTATCGGGAAAGAGAAGCGTTTTGCGTTCAGGACGCTCAAGACCTTGCAAAAGGAAGGACACCTGTTGATTTTGTGGACTTACCGTTCGGGAAAAGAACTGGACGAAGCCGTAGCATTTTGCCGGAAAAACGGCGTAGAGTTTTACGCGGTTAACCGCAGCTATCCCGAAGAGGAATGGGACGAAACCCGGATGAGCCGCAAGGTGCATGCCGATATCTTTATTGACGACCGTAATCTTGGCGGATTTGTGGAGTGGGGAAAAGTATGGCAAATGATGAATCATGAACCTCTTCAAGAAGAAACTCCACCCAAAAAGCGGAAATGGTTTTGAGCTTCGGGTTGCGTGAAGCATCTGCATTACATGTCAATTTGGCATCCTGCACGGATAAATTGCCACAAAATGTCAGCCGTTTAGCTGATGGCACACGCTTTGTTTGCTGTTTGAACGAAATCATTATTGATTCTTATTTTGTAAAATCATAAAACCATAAAGTCTAAAAAAAATATGCAAAACGGAACCATTGGCGTAACCACCGAGAACATTTTCCCGATCATCAAGAAATTCCTCTATTCCGATCACGAAATTTTCCTGCGCGAAATCATCTCGAATGCCATTGATGCCACACAAAAACTCAAGACGCTGGCATCGAGCGGCGAGTTCAAAGGCGAACTGGGCGACTTGACCATACGCGTGGCCCTGGAAAAAGATAAACTGATCATCACCGACCATGGCATCGGGATGACCGCCGAGGAAATGGATAAATACCTGAACCAAATCGCGTTTTCGAGCGCCGACGAATTCATCAGGAAATATAAGGACCAGAACATTATCGGGCATTTCGGGCTGGGTTTCTACTCGGCCTTCATGGTGTCGAAAAAAGTGGAAGTGCGCAGCCTCTCGTACCGGGAAGGCGCCAAATCCGTGAAATGGATATGCGACGGCAGCCCCGAATACAGGATGGAGGATTCCGACAAGGCCGATCGCGGTACGGAAATCATCCTGCACATTGACGACGAGTCGAAGGAATTTCTCGAAGAACAGCGTATCGAAGGCCTGTTGCGCAAATACTGCCGCTATCTGCCCGTCGAAATCGCTTTCGGCAAGGAAAAGGAATGGAAGGACGGCAAAGAGGTGGAAACCGGAAAGGACAGGATCATCAACGATGTCAGCCCGCTGTGGACGCGCAAGCCTGCCGATTTGAAGGACGAAGACTACATGAAGTTCTACCGCGACCTGTACCCGATGCAGGAAGACCCGATGTTCTACATCCACCTGAACGTGGACTATCCGTTCAACCTCACGGGAATACTGTACTTCCCGAAAATCAAGAGCAATATCGAATTTCAGAAGAACAGGATACAGTTGTACTGCAACCAGGTGTACGTGACGGACTCGGTGGAAGGCATCGTACCCGACTTTCTTACCCTGCTGCATGGCGTGATCGATTCGCCGGACATCCCGCTCAACGTATCGCGCAGTTACCTGCAGAGCGATTCGAACGTGAAGAAGATTTCGAGCCACATCACCAAGAAAGTGGCCGATCGCCTGGAAGAGATCTTCAAGAAGGATCGTCCCGAATTCGAAAAGAAATGGGACAACCTGAAGCTTTTCATCGAATACGGTATGATCTCCGAAGAAAAATTCGCAGAACGCACCGAAAAGTTTATCCTGCTGAAAAATACGGATAACAGGTATTTCACGCTCGACGAGTATCACCAGTTGGTGAAAGGCGAGCAAACCGACAAGGACAGGAAAACGGTATACCTCTATGCTACCGATGTGCAGGCGCAGTACAGTTTCATCGAGGCGGCCAAAGCCAAAGGCTACGATGTGCTGAGCCTGGACGGACAGCTGGATATCCACTTCATCAATTACCTCGAAAGCAAAAACAGCGATGTGCACTACGCCCGCGTGGACTCGGATGTAGTAGACCGCCTGATACAAAAAGACGGCCATATAGCAAGCGCCCTGCCGCAGGCCGAACAGGACGACATGCGCGAAATTTTCGAACCGCTGATGCCATCGTCAGCCGGACACTTCTTCGTCACCTGCGAAAGCATGGGCGAACGGGCGCAACCGATGATCATCACCCAGGCGGAATTTATGCGCAGGATGAAGGATATGTCGGCCTTGGGCGGCGGAGGAGGAATGAACTTCTACGGACAGATGCCCGACAGTTTCAACCTGGCAGTGAATACCGACCACCCGCTGGTGAAAAAGGTGATTGCCGAAAAGAACGGCGACCTGGGTGAACAGCTCAAAGCCATTGCCGGCGAGTTGGAGCCTGTGAGCACAGAGTTGAATGTCTTGAAGGAACAAATCAAAGGTAAAAAAGAAGAGGAAATAGATCAGGCGCAAAAAGACAGGCGCGACGAACTGGAAAAAAAGGAAGACGGGATACGCAACAACAAAAAAAATGTGTTGGCCGAATACGGTAAAACCAGCCAACTCGCCCGCCAATTGGTCGATTTGGCCCTGTTAGCGAATAATATGCTCAAAGGTGAGGAATTGAACAAATTCATACATCGGAGCGTTGATATAATAAAGTAAGTAGCTTTTGTTTCATATGTGTAACAAGCGGCGGAGAGTGATTCCCAGCCGCTTGTTTTTTTTTCGCCGATCAGCCCTGTCAGGCTGCAAACCGGGTTGGAATGAGGTTAAAACGTCAGGTCAATCACCTCCACATCAGGATGTTCAATTGTATTGAATGTAAAAAAGGAATCGCGCAAAGCGGTCTGCAGTACATCATACGGCTTGAACGAAAGTGCATACTGGGAACCGTCTTTCAGGAAAACCTTTAAATGAACCAATTGCAGGGTCGATTTCTCGACCATCATACGAATACGCGAATATTTGGTGGTTTTCAGCTGTATGGGATACAGGTCTATTTCGTACGCTTTGCGGTTATCCCGGATGCTTTCCTTGATCAGTCTGCTTTTGAAGCTTTTTGACGAAAGATGGAAATACGTTTGCGGGTTCAATAATCGGAAATCCTCATCGGTTTCGTCGGGATCGGGCTTGGTGATGTTCACTTCCCTGGCCCCGGGCAGATACTGGTAAACCTTCGATCCGTCGAAATAGAGCGTATAATCGGGCGCTTCAAGTTTGTACTTGTCGCCCTTCACCCATATTTTCCCTTCCTGCTCCGTTTCCGACTTATCCTGCAATTGCGTGATGATTACGGAAAATTTAAGGGACACGCTCCGATACGATTTAAACTTGGCTGCCATATCGTCGATGATTTTTTGCGAACGGCTATCGTCCTGTCCGTAAGCGGAAAACAGGAAAAGGAACGCAAAGAGTGAAGCGTGAAGAACGCGTTTTTGAGACATATTAAAATGATTTCAGATTAAAATTGACACAAAGCAAGCAACGATAATTCGGTTAAGTCCACCCTGTTGTACCTGTCGGTCGCATGTTCCCCGTTGCTTTCGCCGATGCTCCCGATCAGTACCCGTTCTTGTTTCAGGGCTTCCCGTCTTTTAATTTTTACCTCACAAAGGTAATCTTTTCCTGTAACATGCAAAAAACGATCTTTTTACCCCATTCTTTCTCTCACAGCGCCTCAAAAAAAGAATAAATTCTCGGTTTTCAACGATCAGATTTCAAATTTCAATTACTACATTTGTCGACTCCATTCTTATCTCATGCGAATTGAATATCAAAAATCAAAGAGAACAGGCGATCCGGCCAATACCGTTGAGGTTTACGGCGCTCGCGAACATAACCTGAAGAATATCGATGTGGTCATTCCGCGCGACCGGTTGACTGTGATTACGGGACTAAGCGGCAGCGGAAAATCATCGCTGGCTTTTGATACGATCTATGCGGAAGGTCAACGCCGCTACATTGAAACGTTATCGGCCTACGCACGGCAGTTCCTCGGGGATATGGAACGTCCGGATGTCGACAAAATTACCGGACTGAGTCCTGTCATCGCGATCGAGCAAAAGACCGTGAGCCGTAACCCGCGAAGTACCGTGGGCACCATCACCGAGGTGTACGACTTCCTGCGTTTGCTCTATGCCCGTATTGCCGAAGCCTATTCGATGAACACGGGCGAGAAGATGGTGAAGTACACGGACGACCAGATCATCACCCTGATGATGGAACGGTTTGCCGGAAAAGCGGTATATATCCTCGCCCCACTGGTGAAAGGCCGCAAGGGACACTATAAGGAACTGTTCGAGCAGATACGGCGCAAAGGATTCCTGCATGCCCGTATCGACGGCGAAGTGTGCGAACTGAAAGCCGGCATGAAGGTAGACCGCTACAAGTTGCACTATATAGAAATGGTGGTGGACAAGTTAATGGTGGAGAAAAAAACCGGCAAACGCCTGAAAGCATCCGTGCAAACGGCCATGAAGCAGGGAAAAGGCGTGATGATGGTGATCGACAGGGAGAGCGGCGACACCCGCTATTACAGCCGCCAACTGATGTGCCCTGCCACAGGATTGTCGTACAACGAACCCGCCCCTCATACCTTTTCGTTCAATTCGCCGCAGGGCGTTTGTCCGTACTGCAACGGACTGGGCGAAGTATCGGAAGCGGACATGGACAAGATCATCCCCGATCCCAAACAAAACATCAGCAATGGCGGCATCGCACCTTTGGGACCGGCCAAGGCATCCATGATTTTCAGCCAGGTGGAAGCCATCGCCTCCAAATACGGCTGTACGCTGAATATGCCGTTGAACGAATTTCCGGATGAGGCCCTGCAAGCAATCCTCTACGGAACGGAAGGCGCATTCAAAGTAAAAAGCCCTTACGGGAAATTCGAATACCAGGTAAGTTTCGACGGCGTAGTGAATTACGTGACTCAGGAACATTCCGAAAACCCGTCGAAGAAAGCGCAATCCTGGGCCAAACAGTTCATTCGTCATGTCGTTTGTCCCGAATGTCACGGAGCGCGGCTCAAGCAGGAATCGCTCCATTTCCGCATCAACGGCAAAAATATTGCCGAACTGGCCGCCATGGACGTGAGCACGCTCAACAACTGGTTCGACACCCTGGAGGAACACCTGACGGACAGGCAGAAGCAGATCGCGCACGAAATCATCAAGGAGATACGCACCCGCATCCGCTTCCTGCTCGACGTGGGCTTGTATTACCTCTCGCTGAACCTCGGCTCGCGAAGCCTGTCGGGCGGTGAGAGCCAGCGGATACGCCTTGCCACACAAATCGGTTCACAATTAGTGAATGTACTCTACATCCTGGACGAGCCAAGTATCGGCCTGCACCAGCGCGACAACCGCAAGCTGATACAGGCGCTGCAACAACTGCGCGATGCGGGTAACTCGATCATCGTGGTGGAACACGACCGGGAGATGATCCTTTCGGCCGATTACGTGGTGGACATGGGACCGATGGCCGGACGCAAAGGCGGCGAGGTCGTGTCCGTGGGGCCGCCATCGGAGATTGTTAAGGGCAATTCGCTTACGGCGCAATACCTTAACGGCGTAAAAGCCATCAACATACCCGCACAGCGGCGCCAGGGCAAAGGCAAAATACTCCGCATCAAGGGCGCAGAGGGTAACAACCTCAAAAAAATAACAGTCGATTTTCCGTTGGGAATGTTCATCTGTGTGACGGGCGTATCGGGAAGCGGAAAATCAACATTGGTCAACGAAACGCTGCAACCCATCCTCAGCAGGCATTTCTACCGCTCGTTGCAGGAACCGCTGCCCTACAAAAGCATCGAAGGGTTGGAGTTCATCGACAAGGTGATCCAGGTAGACCAGTCGCCGCTGGGACGCACGCCGCGCTCGAACCCGGCCACCTACACCGGCCTGTTCACCGACGTACGCGATCTGTTTGCCAAAACGCCCGAGTCGATGATCCGCGGATACAACCAGGGACGGTTTTCGTTCAACGTCAAGGGCGGCCGTTGCGAAACCTGCTGCGGCGCCGGAGTGCAAACCATCGAGATGAATTTCCTGCCCAACGTGTACGTGCCCTGCAATATCTGCAACGGAAAACGCTACAACCGCGAAACGCTCGAAATAAAGTACAACGGGAAAAACATCCATGATGTGCTGGACATGACCATCAACGTGGCTGCGGAGTTTTTCCGGAACCACCACTCGATACTGCCCCACCTGCTTGCCCTGCAACAGGTGGGGATGGGCTATGTTAAACTGGGACAGCCTTCCACCACACTGTCGGGCGGCGAAAGCCAGCGGGTGAAGTTAGCCACCGAACTGGCCAAACGCGATACCGGCAAGACGCTATACATCCTCGACGAACCGACTACCGGACTCCATTTCGACGACGTCTGCGCCCTGTTGGATGTACTCAACCGCTTGGTGGACCGCGGCAATACCGTGGTAGTGATTGAGCATAACCTGGATGTCATCAAGATGGCCGACTGGATCATCGACATTGGGCCTGAAGGAGGCGCCGGCGGTGGTAAACTGATCTGTTGCGGCACCCCCGAACAGGTGGCGAAAGATAAGAAAAGCTACACGGCGGAATTTCTACGGCAGGAAGGAATCAAATAGCCCGGCCCCAGAGGCAATGCAACAAAAAGTTCCGAATGTAATATTATTATAGGTATGAAAACAGTGATTCTTTTTATTTTATGTTTGCCGGCGTATGCATGCGGTATCCGGCAGGAAGTGCGTCTCTCCGATTATGTCGACCCGTTGATCGGCGCAAGTACAAACATCCGTGCTGCGGGCGCGAATCACGGGTTAGGCAAAACCTTTCCCGGCGCGGCGTCTCCGTTCGGGATGGTGCAGGTCAGTCCCAACACGATCACCGGCGGCGACAACGGCTGCGGTTACAGCTACGAACATACGACCATTGAAGGATTTGCGATGACGCAAATGAGCGGCGTCGGCTGGTATGGCGACCTCGGCAATTTCCTCGCCATGCCCACAACCGGCGACCTGAAGGTCATTGCCGGGAAACCGGAACAACCGGAAGCCGGCTACCGCTCGCGATACGACAAGGCGACCGAAACGGCAAAAGCCGGCTACTATTCCGTACACCTGACCGATGATGATATCCGGGCGGAAGCGACCGTCACGCCCCGCGCCGGAATGCTCCGGTTCACCTATCCGGAAAGCAGGACGTCGCGAATACAGATTGACCTGTCCCGCAGGGTTGGAGGAACATCTACATGGCAAACGCTGAAGGTCGTCGACGGCCATACCGTCTCCGGACGAATGGAATGTACGCCCGAAGGCGGCGGCTGGGGTAACGGCGCCGGAAAGGCTCTCTATACCGTATATTACTGCGCAAAATTCTCGCGACCGCTGAAAAATACCGGCGTATGGAGCGCCGATATCCCCGATGATCAGGTGCGACGCCGCGAAGAAGTGACGAGCGACGCCTATCAGCAATTGGTGGCAGGCGCGCAGATCATCCGCAATGTAAAAAGTTACGAGGGAAAACATCTTGGTTTTTTCACTGAATTTGAGACTTCGGCAGGCGAGCAGGTTTTGATGAAGACCGGCATCTCGTTTGTCAGCGAAGAAGGCGCGCGCAAAAACCTCGAAGCCGGCATCCCGCACTGGGATTTCGACAAAGTCCGCGAACAGACCCGCGCGCTGTGGGACGAAGCGCTGGGACGAATCACCGTGAGCGGGGGAACGGAGGCGCAACGGACGATTTTCTACACCGCCCTGTATCACACGATGATTGACCCGCGCATGTTCAGCGATGCGGATGGAAAATATCCTGGCGGCGACCGTCAAGTACATACGGCCGACTCGTTCCGCAAGCGGACGGTTTTCAGCGGCTGGGACGTCTTCCGGAGCCAGATGCCCCTGCAAACGATTATCTCCCCCGACGTGGTGAACGACCTCATTAACTCGCTTGTCACGCTTGCCGAAGAAAGCGGCGAAGGCTACCTCGAACGCTGGGAGTTCCTGAACGCATACAGCGGCTGCATGCTGGGTAATCCCGCCATATCCGTCATTGTTGACGCATACGCCAAAGGTATCCGCGGGTTCGACACGGAACGCGCATGGAAATACGCCGTGGCAACGACCGAACGTTTCGGAAACGAAAAACGGGGGCACTCGGGCGACATCTCAAGCACGCTCGAACATGCCTACACCGAATGGTGCATGGCGGAGCTGGCCCGACAGTTGGGTAAAACGGCCGAGCAGGAAAAATACCTCAAACTGTCCCAATCATACCGTAACATCTGGGACGCAGACGAGATGCACTGGTTCCGCCCGCGACGGAACGACGGTTCGTTTGCCCCCCTGCCCCCCGAAGGACGCCTCCGGCAGGATTACGGTTGCGCCGAGTCGAACCCGTATCAGCAGGGATGGTTTGTCCCGCACGACGTCGCCGGAATGGCGGAGCTGATGGGAGGACGCCGGGCTGCTATCGCCGACCTGGACAGCATGTTCGCAAACACTCCCGCCAACATGCTCTGGAACAACTATTATAACCACGCCAACGAACCGGTGCATCATATCCCGTTCCTGTACAACCGCCTCGGCGAGCCGTGGAAAACGCAGCAATGGTCGCGCTTCATCTGCGAGCATGCCTACAAAACCGGCGTGGAGGGACTGGTCGGCAACGAAGACGTCGGGCAAATGTCGGCCTGGTACGTGCTGGCGGCGAGCGGGATTCATCCGGTATGTCCGGGAGAAACACGCTTTGAGCTTACCTCTCCCCTGTTCGACCGCATTGTCTGGAATCTTCCCGGTGGAAAAACATTTACCGTGGAAGTGTCCGGAAATTCGCCGGAAAATGTTTACATACAGTCGGCAACGCTGAACGGACAGGCTTACAGCCGCTGCTGCATCGACTATGCCGACATCATGAACGGAGGCAGGATAGAACTGGTCATGGGTAGTCGGCCGAATGTAAAATGGGGAACGTCAACGACCTGTCAGGGTCAGTAAAAACAATAAACTCCACCGCTGACAGGGTCTGTCGACCACTGTCAGGGTAGCGCCGTTGAGCCGAATTTGCAATTCGGCTCGGAACATTTCCGGATTTGCAATCCGGAAATCGATTCTTGAATCGAAATATGATCCTCCTGATAACTTCAACGGGGCAACCTGGCGAATTGATCCCGTCGCAGGCAATTGCAAATTGCCTCGTGTTCCGAGCGGCATTACAAATGCCGCTCAACGGGGTAACGCACCCTGTCAGCGGTCCTGACCCTGACAGCGGTGGTCGACGTATTTGCGGTTTTGACCCCGACAGGTTCGTATACGTAAGCTTACGTAAAACGACCTGACAGGGTCGCCCCGACCTGTCAGGGTCAAAAAAATAAAAAAACACCCCCATAACAAATCTTTTTTTGTTTTTGTTCAAAAACCATTTATATTTGTCCCCGATTTTTAATGTCAAAAACATATCAAAAGCATTCTTTATCATGTCGAAATTTCTCGAAAATTTCTTACAGGCAATGTCC
>JAISCQ010000150.1 GCA_031265445.1 Bacteroidales bacterium | reverse complement strand
TGGTTATATTTTTTTTTATATATATTTTATAAACTTCTCGCGCGCGCTATTATTATATTGTGTTTGTCTCTCTCTCTCTCTCTCTCTCTCTCTCTCTCTCTCTCTCTCTCTCTCTCTCTCTCTCTCTCTCTCTCTCTCTCTCTCTCTCTCTGCAAAAGCCGTGCCATTCGGTGATTTACCGAACGTTACACCGGACATGGCCTGTAAGAAATTTTCGAAAGATTTCGACATGATTAAGGATGTTTTTAGGATACTTTTGACATTAAAAATCGACGGCAAATATAAATCCTTTTTGAACAAAAACAAAAAAATATTTGTTTCAGGATGATTTTTCTTTAGGAGATTGATCCTGACAGCGATGGTAGCGCGCTGGGGAATACAGCTATTTTTTTACCTATTTCATTTAGTCCAACACACAAACGAGTACATCATCCAAACCGTGGCGGTAGGTGTAGTAGGTTCCATTGGTGGTACCGTCTGCGGTCGAAATGCCTGCTTTTTTCCCTGCAATGAACCGGATTTGGGTTTCCGACGTTGCACCGGTAATGGTAAAAGTCCGGGTAGCCGCAGGATCCATTTGCCACAACCAGCCGGCGCCGTGTAAACGGCGGTTGTCGTCCGGGTAGTTATCCAGATCAAACATGGTCTGGCTTGCCGTACCCGGGCCGATAATCTCAATGTTCAACTCGTTGGGTACATCGGCATGACCTTTTGAAGATCCATCAATATAATGAATCGGGTCTAAAGTTCCCGCAGCGGATACGCTTCCGGCGGATGTGTAGCCACAAGCTTTAAAAGAAACCACCACGTCTTGCGTACCTTCTATCGCAGTCAGTGCAGGAGAAATGATATCTCCGTTGTAACTGGTTTTGCTGAATTTAACATATCCTTTCCGGCTATAAAGCCATGGATAAGGAGTTGTACCGCCGTCACGCACATAAGTGCTTGTCCATCCGTGGGTGGTTCCATAGGCAGTTTCCCATGTTTCAAACCGTCTTTGGTTTGTATCGGTAAATATATCATCACTTCCTGTCAGGAAGTTGAAATCTTCTTCGAAAATCACAATAACACCGGTTTGGGTAATTTGTAATTGCGAGTTCACCTCCGGGTAGGTGGCCGATGTGAAATTCAGCGTTACAGTCCGTTCTTTCAGCGGATTTGCATCAATGGTCAGCGTTAATCCGTCGACTGACTCCGAGACGCTCAACCAGTCCGGATTGTTTTCAACGGAATACTCCCAGTCGGGGATATTGGTATCTACGGTGACGGCGACCTCATCGCCTGCCTTGGCGACGGGCTGTCCGTCGTCCGACGAAGAAACGTTCAGCCGGGGTACAAAGGTGATGCCCTGCGTTATGGAGAATATCCGTTCGATAGCGTATTTCTCCGAGCGAATCGTCAGATGGGCGGTACGCGGCGTTTTACCCGGATTTTCGTCCACTGAGAGCGTGATGCCGGCGGGCGTGGTTGCGACAGCGAGCCATGCGCTGTCCGCGCTTGCCGTCCAGTCTTCGGCATTGGTAGATATGCCAATGGAGGTAGCGTCGCCGTAGCCGCTCAATTCCAAAACAGCATCAGGCAATACGATCAGGAAAGTATTGGTCTGAATAACGCTCAACGTTTTGTTGACCAACGGATATTTTGCCGAAGATATGGTTACTACGGCTCTGCGGGCGGTATTGTCCGGGTTCGCATCCGCCTTCAGGCTGATTCCTTCGGACGTCGCTTCTCCCGTCAGCCATGCGGCATTTGCCAGGCCGAATGTCCAGTCATCCACGTTCGTTGTGATTTTAATGAGCGCACCTCCGCCGCCATTTTCTACCTGAACCGCTTCAAGCGGATTGATTTCGAGGAAAGGATTCTTTTCTCCATCCCCGCACGATACCAGCGCTGATACGAACAGAACTGCCGCTAAAAAATGTTTTGCTTTCATGTTGATAAAGATTTAAAAATTGGGTATTACTGCATTTATTTTGTTCATTATTTTTTTGCCTATTCACTGTTTACTGTTAATTGTTTAGGCCGGGTCATGGTTTCGGTATAGACATTTCCGAACCGGTCGGTCACCTTGATGTTCAGGGTGGAAACAGCGCTTGACGCCGTTACTTTGAAAAAGTGGGTAGAGTTGCCGGAAACGAAATCTGCCGTAGGGTCTGTATTGCGGTTCAACCGTTGACATTCGTAGGAGATGATGTGCAGGGGGTCTTTGACGGATACCCGCGTAACGGGCAGCGCCGTTTCGTTTTCCTTCACCTCTATCCGCCAGTCCCTGTCGTATCCCCATACGTTGATCAGCGCTTCGTTGGCGGTATTGCCGCCTGCATAACTTCCGGCATAGGCCGGCACCTTTGCCGCATAAGCGGTATTGGCCGAAGGAGCATATTGTGCCGCCGTGATCCGGATTGTATTCAGGTCATACGTCCTGAACTGGTAACTGCGGGGGTAGCCGATGCTTTTGTAATACCATTCCGCGTTTTTCCCGTCCATTTCCCATATGGCATATCCGCCCACCGATCCGTCTTTGCAAATATGGTTGCCGGCATGTCCCGTATTTCCCGTCCACCACCATGTAGCGCAAACTGCGGCGGTGTTGTGCTCCATCAGCGTAGCGGAAGCGTTCACCCGGTAATTGAGGTGGAGATGTCCCGTCAAAACATGCACGCCGGCGAATCCGTCAAAACAGCTGATCAGTTCCTGTCCGTTGTCCAGATGGACGGCGGCGGCATTGTTCACATTGGGCTGGTTGTACAGATGTATGTGCATGGCAACGATCAGCGGCGCGCTTTTGTCCTGCACTTTTGCCAGGTCTTTTTTCAACCATGCGATCTGGCCGGCAGTTACCATATCGTTGTAGTTGCCGTTGCCGATCACGCCCTGCGCGCCTCCCGTGTTGACGTACTGAATATTATCCAGCACCACGTAATGGATTTTTCCCAGATTGAACGAATACCATGTAGGGCCGATGATGTCCCTGAATGGCTGTTCGGCCATCCGGTCGTCGGTGATGTACCGGTTGTTGTCATGGTTGCCCATAGTGTTGAAGAAGACGGTGTTTACCCGTTTCATCTGCGTCAGGTACTCCGGCAGGGCGAAATGATTGCTGTACCAGTAGGTATCCCAAGTCATGTCGCCGAGCGTCAAGCCGTACACTTTCACTCCTGCCGCCCTGTAACTGTCGATGACGCCGTTGATATCCGTCAGGCAGTTGTTGAACTGCGCCAGATCGGCGGTGCGGTTGGCCAGATGCCAGTCGGCTATGGCCAGCACTGCGTGCCGGTCGTTGTTTACCTGCGTCAGGGCGAAATCTTTCCGTTCCACTGTGGCGGCGGGCGCCTCAAGTCGCCGGAAGAACTGCGGGATGCCATCCCTGCTGTCCGTTTCGTAGTTTCCCGGCGTAGAAATGAACACAAAACCTGTCTGCTTCTGCGAAGGCAGGTAATATACCCCGTTTGCATCGGTGACGGCGACCTCGTGTCCGTCGGAAACCACTACGCCTGCTACCGGCTCGCTGCCGCAGCTTACCCATCCTTTGACGGTCATACCCGGCTGGTCGGCAATAACGCCTTCCTGCCGTACGGTGATTTCAACAGGTTCGAAACCCTGCGCAAGAAGTGTGACTTTTGCCGTCCGCTCTTTTATTCCGGTGTTGCGATCAACGGATATGCCGAGGTTATCCGCCGTTTCGTCCGGCAGAATTTCCGTCCGGCACCATTCATGCGAAGAACTTGCCGTAAACTCCACATTGGCGTTCACAGTGATCCTCCGCGATGCGCCGTCGCCCGTAAACAACTGTTCGGTATCGGCGCCGTCTACAAACAGGAAGGCATCAGTTCCGCGCTGTTTTACATGGACAACCACCGATTCCGTCGCGGCGGAAACAGTCAGCCCGGCGTCGCGTTCCCGTCCCACAACGGGATTAGGCCCTACACGAATCTCTATAACGCTGCTGCTGTTGCCGGATACAATTCTTGCCATACACCAGGAGTGGGATGACGTTACGGCAACATCGGCGTTTGTCCTGAAAGAAACCGTTTGTCCCGCCTGTTCCGGCCCGAAAACGACGCGGGTCGTTTCCAGGGTAAGGAAGGGCGCTTCGCCGCTTTGACGGCAGCCTGCCAGTACCAGAAACAGCAGCATGTATGGAAAAAAGCGTCCCATGACGGGTTGTTTTATTCTTTAGATATTTCAAACTTCAACTCTTCACGCATCTCTACTTCCGCTCCGTCATTGATTTGGTATTTATAATGAATCCGGAAGATTTTGAACGTTTTGTCCCAGTCTGTTTCAATACTGAATTTGTTCGGATACAGGGGATCATCTATTTGCGTTACCGTAATATCCTTATACGGCAATATGCGGACGGAGCGGTTGTCCTGTATTTCCATCACGATGGCGCTGCCGGCGAAAAGGCTTTCGGAAGGTTCAAACGGCACATCGCCGACCAGGATGCGCACCCTGTCGGATGTCAAGGGCTGTACTACTTTGGTGAACACGATCGATGAGGTATTTTTGTATCCGTTCATCCTGTATTCGGTATATCCGGAAGGCAACTGTTCCGCATACTGGTTTTTAATCAATACGCGATACAGCACATTTTGCTTTTTCGGATTTACTTCGTATGCAGAGGCAGCGCCTATGGAAAGCGGAAGAAAATAGGCCGTATCCGGCGACAGGCCGTCCGGATGGAATGTAATTTCCATTTTTCCCGCCCTTTCCCCTTTCGGGATAAGGATGTGGTAATCCTTAATACTGTAATGCGAAGCCGACAGACGTTTGGCATACATGGATTGATCGGCGTCGTACATCGACCAGTTGTAATCCAACAGTTTGGCTTCATCCTCTACCAGCGTAATGCGGACGTCCGCCGCTACGGGAGCGGTGCCGCCACAGGATACCGCCACATACCTGATCGCTTCTTCTCCAAGCGATTGGCTGTCTTCAAACTTGTTATAATCGTCGCTGCACACCAGTGCAATGACCTGTTTATACAGCTCTTTTTCATAAATCTTATCATTGTCGCAGGCATTCAGTCCAACCGCCAATAAACTTACCGTTATGAATATTCTTAAGCATTTCATATTTTTCTATTTTTCAGGTTTTAATTATTCCCATCCCGGGTTCTGGTCTAACGAAGGCAAACGCCGGATTTCGGCGCGGGGAATCGGCACAAACATCAATTTGGAATCTACCAGTCGACCGCGGATAGCGCCGCTACCGAGCAATGTCCTTTGATAAAAAGCATCCCTGTTGCTTTCGTCCACATCGGTATTCATGCCTCTGACGGCTTCCCGTTCCGTTTCCTCATAGATACCCCAGCGGCGTACGTCGAAGTAACGCCTGTTTTCGAACATAAATTCCACCATGCGTTCCCGTTCCAGCAGTTTTTGAAATTCGTCGCGGGAAGGCAGGGCGACGATACCGGGCAAGCCTGCGCGATAACGTATCTGGTTGAAGGCTTTTTTGATTTTTTCTTCATCCCGGAAATAGGTGCGTATCTCTCCATTCACTTCCACCTGATGGGATTCGGTCAGGTTGTTCAGCGCTTCGGCGTAATTCAGCAAAATCTCGGCATAACGGAAAATGGGATATACCTTTTCCATTCTTCTGTTTCCGGAACCTCTACGGGCATCCATGGAATGAATCCATTTTTTCACTACATAACCCGTAATGGAATAGTTCAGCGGTTCGTTGGTAACGCCTTTCCCGTCGTAGCCATACGCATAATAGTTGGCAATATGATCCTTAAGCCCGCTTCCGTCGGGTTCCGGCGTATCCGTTACGGAACCGCATTCCCAGAAGGCCTGATTGAAGCCTACGCTGGCATAGAAGCGCATTTCCCGGTTGGCATACATATTGGAAACGGTAGATCCAAGCCTGTAGCCCGAAAAAGTTATGGTTGTTCCCAAATATCCCGATTCTTTATAATAACCGTCGCCTGTTGCTTCTTCAATGGTGCGTCCGTCGTCCATCCTGTAAGCGTCCACCATTTTCTGCGTTAGCCCGAAGCGTCCCCATCCGTTCAGCGAAGAAGGGAAAGGGCCTGTCACCCAGGTGTCCTGTACATGTGCCGAGCGGCGTGTCCAGATAAATTCGGATACGTTCGGCGCCGCACATTCTCCGCTGAACATTTCGGCATAGGAACGATAATGATCAAGATTGGCTGCTCCGTCGGGAAAATTTTTAGTATTGAAATCGGGATCGGAAGTTACGACAGGCAGTTGATGCGTCTGGTTAGTGGCATCTACCGTGTAAAGCGAATACATCGGCGCTCCCCTGTTCTGTAATTCCATGACCTGTTCGGCCGCGGCGGCAGCCAATGCCCAGCGCCGTTCGCTGTAGGTCTGGGAGATATACAGCGAATCGTCGGTTTTTCTCCGCCAGCTGCCGTAGTATCTGCGGGCAACGTTTCCGCCGTTGAAGAGGGGGCTGGCATGTATCAGTTTTACGCGGGAAGACAATGCCAGCGCAGCGCCTTTCGACGGACGGCCAAAATCCATAATGCTTACCTCCAACGACATGAAGGAAGCAGCTTTCTCAAATTCGGAACAGATATAGGCTACTGCCGCATCATAAGTAGAGCGCGGGCGGTCATAGTAGGCCAGCGGCTCGTTGTTCTTCACGATTTCATCGCCCAGCAGAATCGGCGGGCCGAAATTCATCAGCAGGTTATAGTAGGCATAGGCGCGAAAAAAGCGGGTATAACCTTCTATCTTGCGCTGATCCGCATAGATCATGTTCGGAACTTCACTCATGCGTGTGAGGATGGTATTGCAGATGCGGACAATATCGTAATAAGTGCCCCAGGTATTGAGTTCTTTCAGGTCGTCGGGCGTGATGAATCCCATGGCAAAACTGATTCCGTTATATACGATGTTGCCTTCGCGGATATTGATGAATCCCTCATCGGTAGCAAAAGGCCCGGGCGTATTGTTCACCCTGAGGGTAAAGGCTTCGTCGGGAAACATCGATACCATGCCCCACATGTAGGCTTCCACATACCTCGTCTGGGTAAAAGTAGAATCCAGTTTAAATTCATCATCAAAATAATTGTCCACATCCAGGAAATCTTTACAGGAAGACAACAGGGCAAGCATTATCAACGCTGTTGACGGAAGCCAGCCGGACAATAAACAGCGAACGGCCTTTCCATATTTTTTGCTGTTGAAAGACATCCGTTTCATTCTATTCGATTTTATTAAATTATACATTGATTCATTTGTGAATATGAGTTTAAAATTCTTTTACAGATTGATATACAACTGTAAAGTATATACTGCCGGAATCGGATATACCCGTCCGTTGTACTGTGCCTGTTCGGGATCGAAGATTTTCACTTTGTCCCATACATAGATATTGGAACCTATCAGTTGCAGATCGATGGAAGATATTTTCGCTTTGCGTAGCCAGTCGCCGGAAAGATTATAGCTGACAGTGATTTCCTGCAGGCGGAGGTAACGCGCGTCGCCTTTCCAGAAATCGGACAGTTGCGAGTTATTGATATTTTCTCCGTAGAACAGTCTTGGGAAACGGGCATTGGGATTTTCCGCAAGAGCAGGATCCATACCGTGAGTGGCGGCATAATCCGACGGTATCCAACGGTTGTGCGGATCGTTGGCTATGGTCAACACATTGCCTGTCGTTCCTCCGAAAAAGGGCACATATCCCATACCGTTGCTATAGGTATATTCGCTTCCGTCAATAGTATGCCTTACCGACTGACCTGTATGATAGTAGTCTGTTTTGCCCGTTCCCTTGAACAGTACTCCTACCGTCAGTTTCCTGTACCTGAATTCGCCGCCGAAACCGTACATCAGCACAGGCATGGTGGAACGGGAAAGAGGCACTTTGTCCAGTATGTCGATTTTTCCATCGCCGTTAACGTCCTTGTATTTAATATCTCCGGGCTTGAGCGGCGTACTTCCTGCAACAGCCGTCTGATCCGGGCTGTAACGGACGTCATCCTCATTTTTAAACAGGCCCAGAGACTGGTAACCGCGGTGCGAGTCATTGGGAAATCCTTCACGGAACAAATACGGATACTCCAAATAGGTCTCTTCCCAGGATTTCACTTCGTTGTCCGAATAGGTGAAATTTCCCCTGACGGTAAAACTCATGTCCTTGCCTAATTCCTGCGTGTAGCTGACATTGCCGTCGGCGCCGAAGCTTTCCATTGCCCCGACGTTGCCATACGGCATATTGGTCAACCCTACGTAATCCGGCACTTGCTGGCGCGGCTGGAAGATGCCGTCACGCTTGTCGCGGAAAATATCTACCACGAAGGATATGCGATTGCCCCAAAATCTGCCTTCAATACCTATGTCGCTCTTCAGCGCCCTTTCCCAGCGCAGGTTGTCGGCGCCCATCCTGGTCACGCGAAGTATTTCAATAGCGCTAAGATTTTCATATACGCGCTGGTAGCTCAATGATGCATTGGTCATATAAGGGAAGCGGCGGTTACCGGCCAAACGGTCGTTGCCTACCGTACCGTAGGAAGCCCTGATTTTGAAGAAATCCACCCAGGGTAACTGATTTTTCACCCATTCATAGCTCGAAGGCACCCACCCCAGCGCTATGGAAGGGAAGAAACCGTACTGGTGTCCCGGCTGGAAGTTTTCCGAACCGGTATAGCCAAAGTTAACGTCCATCATGTAGGTATCCTTGAAACTGTAGGTAAACCGGCTGGAAACGCCCTGGTATCGAACCGGTATGGCGCTCATGTTGCTGGTGGCGTCTCTGGTTTGTTTCTGATCGCTGATATAATAATAGATCAGTCCCGACACGCGGTGATCCTGTGCAAACACATGGTCGTAGTTGACCGTGCTTTCCATGTGATACTTCCGGAATTGACTGGTCGCTTTGGTGTAGGAGGCAGGCATTGCAGGAACGGTCTGGTACATCACCAGCGATCCGTCGGTTCTCCTTTCCCGCGCCTGATACAGCGCCGGCTGTATGAAGCGTCTTTCGTCAAAATAGTTCTGCACGTCGTATGCGCCCTGTATCCTGAACTTCAAACCATCAAGCAGGAATGACATATCCTGACCGTAAGCCATGGTTATCTTTCCCTTGTAATTCTGTTCGGAGGCTCTTCCCGTCTGATTGATCAGGACATAAGGCGATGTATCCGCATTTTGGCCTACGCCCGGATATTTTCCGTCGGAATAGCGGACGGGCAGATACAGCGGAGTTAATTGCGACTGAGCCATCCAGATGTAGTCGGTATTGGCTACGCCCGGCAGGTTGCGAATGGACAGGAAGCCATCCGTACCGAAAAACAGTTTGGATGTTTTGGTTAAGTCAATGTCCAGATTGGTGCGGAAACTGTAGGTGCTGTACCCTACATTGGAAGCGTAGGCGCTGTTTTTGTCGTAATTGTAGGCGGCAGATTCCCTGCTTCCGCCCAAACTGACGAAATATTTGGCTACACTTCCTCCTCCGTTGGCGCTGAGGTAATAATTCTGTTTGAAGGAATTTTTCCTCAGTATTTCATCCTGCCAGCTGACGTCGGGATATTTGTCGGGATCCAGATGGTCTTCGATAATGGCCAGTTCGATATTTCTGTATAGCGGCAATCCTCCCCGCACTTCATTGGCTTCATTGGCCAACAGGGCATAATCGTATGAACGGATGTACTCCGGCACCCTGCGCAGATGCGAAAGCGACCAGTTGGCGCGCGCCGTGATTTTCAACTTTCCTTCTTCTCCCCGCTTGGTGGTGATCAGCACTACGCCATTGGCGCCGCGAACGCCGTACACCGCTGTCGCCGAAGCATCCTTCAACACCGAAAAGCTTTCTATGTCGGCGGGATCGATGGAGTTGATGTCACCTTCCAGCCCGTCAATCAGCACCAGCGCTCCGCTACTTGCGCCGAAAGTACCGATGCCGCGCACCCAGAATTCGGAAATGTTCTGTCCGGGTTCGCCGCTGGTCTGCATGGAGAACACGCCTGCCACCTTTCCGCCCAACAGATTGGCTACAGAAGCTACCGGCACCTGTAACTCTTTCACGTCAACGGTACTGACGGCAGCTACCGAGGATATTTTCCGCTGGGTGGTTCCGAAAGCGGATATCACGACTTCTTCCAGTTCCTGAGCCGATTCGCTGAACCGAATCTCAAGATTCTTTTTTTCTTCTATCACGAGATACTCCACATTGCTGTACCCCACAAAAGAAACGACGATTTTATCCCCCCGTTCCGCCTTGATACTGAATTTACCGTTGACGTCGGTAGAAGTGCCGATGCCGGTTTTATCCTTCAGATAAATGGTCGCCCCCGGAACGGTTTCTCCTGTTTCATCATACACCACGCCTTCCATGACGAAGGTCTGGGCAAAAACGCCGGAACATATCCCTAATAAGAGTAATATCAATAATACATGCTTTTTCATCGGCTTTTTCATTTGGATTTATTTAATTTTAACATATTCGGTTCATTCTATCGCAAGTTTTCTGACACGGCGGTTGGATCGATCGGCCACATACACGTTGCCGTCCATGTCAATGCCGACAGCGCTGGGTTGATCGAACATTGCATCTTCCTGCCCTCCGTTTTGAAAGCCCGCTGTACCCGGAATCCCCAGTACAGTGGAAACCATCCCCGTTTCGGGATCATATCTCCGGATACAGTTATTCTGCAAGTCGGAAATGTAAGCAATGCCGTCCATGTCGAAGCGCAATCCGTAAGGAGTATTGAACATGGCCTGACTGATGTGCCCATCCCGGTGTCCGGCATTTGACGATTGGTTGAGCGCTACCCATTCTTCGGTTATCAAATCCAGCCTCCATATTCTGTGCATCACTCCTGTGGCATTGTAGCCGGCAATGTACATCATATTCGGATGTTTAGGGTCAAAGTCAATACCAATGGAGGTGCCTGTCTGGGGCGTTTTAAAAACCACCATACCTTCTCCGGTGTTCGGATCAATCCTGACGATATGCCCGTTGGAAAAACGCGTATACATGTAACCGTCGAATTGATTGTATCCCATGTAATTGCCGGTTGTAGTCGGATGGTCGTTGTCATACTCCGGATGGGCAGGATTGCTTACCCATCGGAACATTTTGAGTCTTGGAACCCAGTTCTCCGCCGGATCAATAGTAACATAGGACATCACTTGCTGCCGTATGGTCGTGTACAACATTCCCGTAAATTTGTCGGCGTTGATGCCTTCGAAGCGGGGCCCATAGCTGTCGCCGCTGATGGAGCCCATGTTTTGGATCAGTTCCATAGTTTGCTCCGTTTCGTTGATGCGGACAAAACCCACATCGGTCGTATTACCTCCCTGAAAGCCGTGCTCGGTTCCTACAAAAATATTGCCGTTGCCATCCACATCCAACTGGAAAGGAGAAATAAGCGCCTGATCCAGGGAACCCGGACGGTTCGTGTACGTTCCGTCTCCGCAGACAGTCGAAACCGAAATCGTCGTTCTGTTCAGTGATTGTCGATAACTGTTCAGTGATTGTCGATAACCGTTCAGTGATTGTCCGTAACCGTTCAGTGATTGTCGATAACTGTTCAGAGGTTGTCTGTAACTGTTCAGTGATTG
>JAISCQ010000104.1 GCA_031265445.1 Bacteroidales bacterium | reverse complement strand
AGACGGGAAAAGACGGCGCCGTCGACCGTGAGCTGATGGAAGACGATACCATCCGCATGGCGGTTGAAATATGCGAGGAAGGCGCCTTCACGCGCGAAGAGATGGAAGCCTATGAGGCGTACTGGGACCATATAACTCTTGAAGTGGAGATCGCAGAGGAGTCGGAAGAAAATAAAAAACAGCTTCAATACAAAAACAAAATCATCGAAGCCAAAGACAAAGCACTTGAGGACAAGGACAAAGCACTTGAGGACAAAGACAAAGCACTTGAGGACAATAAAAAAGCACTTGAGGACAAAGACAAAGCCCTTGAGGACAAGGACAGACTCATCGAAGAACTGAAGAAACAGTTGTCTGCGAGATCGCTTTAATATATGGTGTGAGCCGGCACCAAATTTTCAAAACTATATTTCATTTCTAATGAACCTGTTTTTACGAAAAATATGGTTGTAATAAAATGAGATACTGATGCTTTCGATGATTTCTTTTGCATAAAGTTCAAATGAAATTCGGTTGATGTAATAAATATGCGTTTCTAATGAACTTGTTTTTACGAAAAATATGGTTGTAATAAAATGATATACTGTTGCTTCCGATGATTGTTTTTGCATAAAGTTCAAATGAAATTCGGTTGATGCAATAAATATACGTTATCTTTGTTCTTCCGGTGAAATGAATCATCAAGGTCTATTGTCAATCATCAATTTCTGAACCATGCTTTATTATTCAAAAGGATCAAAGGATTACGCTTTCACAAGTGAGGAACTGAAAACAGCGTTAGTTGAAATATACGGCCAACTGGGTGTTCGTAAGAAAGTGCTGGCGTTACCTCCCGACTTCACCCGGTTTCATTCCTTTGCGGGAACCATCACCGAGATGACCTGGGAGCATTATGGCGACGCCCTTACCGACGTATTACCCGCATTGGGAACGCACGCCCCCATGAGCGACAGCGAAATCAGCCGTATGTTCGGTAGCCTGCCCCATAACCTCTTTCGTGTGCACGATTGGCGCAACGACGTAGTTACGGTCGGTACCATACCATCAGAGTACGTGCGACAGGTCTCCGAAGGCAAGCTCGACTATACGTGGCCGGCACAGGTAAACAGCTTGCTGGCGCATGGCGGGCACGACCTCATACTGTCTATCGGCCAGGTAGTGCCGCACGAAGTGATCGGCATGGCCAACTACAACAAGAATATCTTTGTAGGAACCGGTGGTTCCGAAGGCATCAACAAGAGCCATTTCATCGGCGCCGTGTATGGCATGGAACGTATCATGGGCCGCGCCGAATCGCCTGTTCGCAGCGTGCTTAATTATGCTTCGACGCATTTTACCAACCATTTGCCCATCGTGTACATCCAAACCGTAGTGAGCAAGGATAGCAGCGGCAAGTTGCAAATTCGCGGACTGTATGCGGGCGACGATTTCGAATGTTTCCGGCTGGCAGCAGCATTGTCGCTCGAAGCCAATTTCGAAATGGTGGAACGTCCTGTCAAAAAGGCTGTCGTGTGGCTCGATCCCGAAGAATTTAAAAGCACATGGCTCGGTAACAAAAGTATCTATCGTACCCGCATGGCTTTAGCCGATGGCGCCGATCTGATTGTACTTGCTCCCGGGTTGAAAGAATTCGGCGAAGATAAGGAGATCGACCGCCTGATCCGCAAATATGGTTATGCCGGGACGTCCAAAACGCTCGCTGCAGTGGAACAGAACCAGGAATTGCGCGATAATCTTGGCGCTGCCGCCCACTTGATACATGGTTCAAGTGAAGAACGTTTCACCGTGACCTATTGTCCGGGCAAACTGACCCGCGAAGAGATCGAAAGCGTTCATTTCCGCTATGCCGGTCTCGACGGGATGTTGAAACGCTACCATCCTGAAAACCTCACCGACGGGTTCAATACCTTGCCCGATGGCGAAGAAGTGTTTTATATCTCCAATCCTGCATTGGGGTTGTGGGCGCACAGGGACAGATTTTTAAGCTAAGACGTAAAAAAACGACAGCTCTTTATTTTGATGCAAATTCTATCGGGTTTGGTTCCGCCAAGCTCGTAAATTTCGGTTTCAAAACCTGACAGGATAAAAACCGGATGGTTTTTGTATCTTTGTACGTTCGTCTGTAATGGGAAACAATGCAGACATTAAAATCTTTAAAACTGTTATGAACAACGCATTGAATACCATAGAAGAAGCCATAGAAGACATACGCAACGGGAAAGTAATTATTGTGGTAGACGACGAGGATCGCGAAAATGAAGGCGATTTCATTTGTGCCGCCGAAACCATCACTCCCGAAATCGTCAACTTCATGGTAAAGTATGGTCGCGGGATGGTGTGCGCTCCGCTTTCGGAACAGCGGTGCCGGGAGCTGGAACTGGACTTGATGGTTGGCAACAATACTTCGCTGCACGGCACGCCGTTTACCATTTCGGTCGATCTGATCGGTCACGGCTGCACCACAGGCATTTCTACTTCCGATCGCGCCAAAACCATCCGTGCATTGGTCGATCCGTCCACCCGTCCTGAGGATTTGGGCAGGCCCGGACACATAGCGCCGCTGAAAGCCCGCGAAAAGGGCGTGTTGCGTCGTCCCGGGCATACCGAGGCTGCAGTTGACCTTACCCGCCTGGCAGGATTGCAACCGGGTGGTACGCTTATCGAGATTCTCAATGAGGACGGAACGATGGCGCGATTGCCCCAATTGCTGGAAATAGCCAAAAAATTCGATCTGAAAATCATCTCCATTGCCGATCTGGTCAAATACCGTCTGCAAAAGGAATCGATTATAAAAAAGGGTGACCGTGTCAAATTGCCCACCGGATACGGCGATTTCGAAGTAGTTCCGTTTATTCAGATTTCCAATGGATTGGAACACCTGGCTATCATCAAAGGATCGTGGGATCCGGATGAGCCGGTGTTGGTGCGCGTCCATTCGTCCTGCCTCACAGGCGATATACTCGGATCGTACCGTTGCGACTGCGGCGAACAGCTTCACCAGGCTTTGCGGATGATTGAAAGCGAAGGGAAAGGCGTGGTAGTATATCTCGACCAGGAAGGACGGGGTATTGGCCTGTACAATAAGATGAGTGCATACCGTTTGCAAGATCAGGGACGCGATACGGTAGAAGCCAATATTGACCTTGGATTTAAGGACGACGAACGCGATTATGGGGTGGGAGCAAGCATCCTGCGCGAATTAGGGTTAGGCCCGATACGCCTGATGACCAATAATCCGGTAAAACGCATCGCCCTCGAAGGCTATGGTATTCACATCGTGGAAAATATACCCATAGAAATAGCGCCAAATCCTTACAACCGGCGTTACCTGCAAACAAAACACGATAAAATGGGGCATACGCTCGAATTGGTCAGAAAAGGCACGGATCAAAAGAAATAGACTCTGACAGCGGCGTGGGCGCCTGTCGCAATTACTTGTTCCGGAAAAACAATTGCATCGGCACGCCTGAAAAATTGAAATTCTCACGCAGCTTATTTTCGAGATAACGCTTGTACGGATCGCGAATGTATTGCGGCAGATTGCAGAAAAAGACAAACGATGGCGCCAGTGTGGGAAGTTGTGTGATGTATTTAATCTTTACATGTTTTCCTTTTACGGCGGGCGGATGGTATGCATCAATCACCCGGAGCATCACTTCGTTAAGTTGATGGGTAGGTATCCGTTTGGTACGGTTTTGATATACTGTCATGGCGGTATCGAGCACTTTCTGTATGCGTTGCCTGGTCAACACCGATGTGAAGATGACGGGCACATCGGTAAACGGGGCGATCCGCGACCGTATGGCTTCCTCGTATTGTTTGGCTGTATGGGTATCTTTCTCTACCAGATCCCATTTATTCACCAATATCACTACACCCTTGCGGTTGCGCTGTATCAGGTGGAAAATATTGAGATCCTGCGCTTCCAAACCTTGCGTTGCATCAATCATGAGCAGGCAGACGTCGGAACTTTCAATGGCGCGAATGGCACGCATGACCGAGTAGAACTCTATATCTTCGTTCACTTTACCCTTCTTTCGCAAGCCGGCCGTATCCACCAGGTAGAACAGGTGTCCGTATTTGTTGTACAGCGTATCAATGGTATCTCGAGTTGTTCCTGCCAGCGGCGTTACAATGTTGCGGTCTTCTTCGGTCAGAGCGTTCACCAGTGACGATTTTCCCACGTTGGGTCGCCCGACGATGGTGATGCGCGGCAGTTCATCCTGTTCTTCCGGTATTTGCGCCTTTACCGGAAACTGTTCGAGGATAGCGTCCAATAAATCGCCTGTGCCGCTTCCGTTGACGGATGAAACGGTAAAATAATCGCCCAGCCCCAGACCGTAGAATACAGCGGCGTCGTACTGCCGCTCGTTGGTATCTACTTTGTTAACTGCCAACAGGACTTTCTTGCTGGTGCGACGCAAAATATCGGCAATGCCTTCTTCAAGGTCGGTAACGCCGCAGGTGACATCTACAAGGAACAGGATCAGGTCGGCTTCCTCGATGGCCAGCATTACCTGTTTACGAATTTCTTCCTCGAAAATATCATCCGAATTGGTGACATATCCGCCGGTATCGATAATAGAAAACTCTTGCCCGTTCCATTCCACTCTTCCGTAATGGCGGTCGCGCGTCACACCCGCCTGTTCGTCGACAATGGCAGCCTTACGGCCTGTTAACCGGTTGAACAGGGTTGACTTGCCTACATTCGGACGACCAATAATCGCTGCTATATTTCCCATGATGATCTATTCATTTTAGGGGCGCAAAGGTACAATTATATACCGAACATACCTCACTTCGAAACTCCGGATTCGCCGACGGGCATATCGGGAAGAATGGATTTGCCTTCAACGGCGCCTGTAACAAAAAAAACCTGCCGTCGTTTCTCAACGATGGCAGGTTGCCAACTTACTCCCGGTTATTTCCGGAAATGCACCAAGTTTTTCATTTTCGACGGTTGTGCTGCCATCAAAAATTTTCTTAATATTCCGTATTCTGCGGGTCGAAATTCGTCCAGCCTTCCATCCAGTTGTCCGATTCGCCGGAGAAAGCGCCTGAATAGGTTACCACGGAGAAGAAGGTATGGTTCAGGAAGGCGTCGGTGAAGTCGGCAGCGCCCAGCAGCGGGCTATCCGCCAGTGGAGCCCAGCTGGCGGTCGCATCGTCGACAAGATTCTCCCCAACAATTTTCTTGCTCTTGAACTGTTTCAGTTTCAAATCGGCAATCGATCCGGTTCGGTTATTCAACTCGGCTTGGCTGAAATAATTTGCCGATATATCCCCTTCCCAACTTGAAGGATCTTTCTTATCGGCGTCGGCGCCCAATCTGCCCATGCCTGCAAAAAATACGTTTTTCACTTTCAGCAAGCCATCTGCGGCTGCTCCCTGAGTATTGCCCCTGCCTTCATTCGATAGCATGAGGCCTACAGGATAACCGGTAAACACAGAGTTGAAACAGCTCAGGTGCGAATTGCGGCGAATCTGCATCGCAGCCTGGAATATGCCCGGACGGATACTTGCTGCTGCCTCGCCGCTACCCCAATTATACCCATTGATATAATCTGTATGATTCACAAAATTATCGTCCTGTCCCAGCGGGCCGATGAGGGTTACGTTGCTGAATACGCAGCTTGTGTTAGGCGTTTGTGCTCCGCCGTCGGATTTGTTATCCGATTCGAACCCGTTGGTGTTCGACTGGTCGGCGATTTTCGGATCGCGTACGCCCAGGATGAACTGTATCTTTCCCGAAAAGCCGTTGTCGGTATCGAAATCGTCATCCCAGCCGTGGTAAGCGACCAGGTATTTGCAGTTGACCGTTCCGCCGAACCATTCGAACGAATCGTCGGCGGCGTAGGATACCTGGATATGATCGATGGTTGTGCCGCGTCCTACCGAACCAAGGGTAAGCCCGTTGATCTCATTGTCCTGCGAATAGGGATATCCGCCAAATTCAATGCGGCAGTAACGCATCACGCCCGAATTATCGTCGTCATCGCTGCCGCCGTGGTCAGCTTCCACGCCGCCTTCGATGGTCATGGCAGTCTGGTTGTTCTTCGCCTTCCCGCAAAGGATGATGCCGCCCCAGTCGGAAGCCTGTCGCTGTCCCGCAGGCATGGCGGACGTAAAGACGATGGGCTGCGCGGGCGTTCCTTCGGCCATGATTTTGGCGCCGCGCATGATGATCAGCGTGGAACCGGTAGCCGCCTCCGTGCCGTCGTAGTTTCTATTGCTTCCCCTGATGACGGCGCCCGGCTCGATGGTCAGGGTGGCGCCTTCTTCCACGTAAATCCATCCTACCATTGTATAAACGCCCCTTCTGATCGTGTGCGATTTTTTGATGTGGAATCTTTTCTGGCCGTTGCCGAGCTGTTTTTTATCCGGGCCGAAGAAGATCTGTTCGTCGTTCACGGTAACGGCAAAGGTAGAGGAGGCATTGTCCGAGCCTTCGACGGTAATCAATGCGGTACCGCCGCTGATGCCCTGTACCGAGACCGTGGTTCCGCTGACGGTAGCTCTTGCTACATTCTCGTCGGAACTGCGTACGGTGAAGGCCGGCGTTCCGCCCGAGACGGTTACCGTTGCCGTTCCGTCAACCTCCACATCCACCGTCGTCGCGCTGAGCGTTGGCGCATTGGCCGCCTTTTGGGTAACTGCAACCGACAATTTAGCCTCGCCGCCGTCGCTTCCGGTAACGGTAACGCTTGCCGTACCGGCTGCAATACCCGTAACCGTGATGGTTTTACCGTCTACTTTCGCCGTCGCCGTCGCTTCAGCGGAACTTTCCACCGTGAAAGGCTCTGTGCCGCTCAAAACCGTTGCCGTAGCGGAAGACCCTTCGGCAACGCTTACAATATCGGTCGAAAATGTCGGCGCGACGGGATCGTTGCCGTCATCCTTACAACCGGTGAAGATCATTGCCATAACGGCAACCATGAATCCGAACTTTTGAATGATAGTTTTCATACTGAATGATTTAATTAAAAATTAAAATGATTGATGTTATTTATTTTTGATAAATGATTACAAATTAAGTTTGAGCGTTACGGAGAAATTCTGTCCCGGCCTGTACTTCTTAGTCGTTTGCTCCCGCTTCTGCACCTTCCCGTCGCTGTCGATAAACCTGGGAAACTGCTTGTATACGACAGGGTTTGCAATGATGTCGCGTATGCCGGCGCTCAATTCCATACGCTTTCCGAACTTGCAGCTGAACGAGAAATCGAGTGCGTGCCGGGGCATCTCGTACATGTCGGGCACATCGTTGTCGATGCTTCCTCCCGCGCTGTTGTCGGTGCGGCCGATACCCACGATCCGCTTGCCGATGGTGTTGTACATCAGTCCCAGGCTGATGCTGCCGAACCGGTAGAACAGTCCTGTGTTGATCAGGTAGGGCGATTGCCCCTGCATGGGGCGGTTGTGCTCGATACTGCCTTCGTCGAATTTTACCAGGCTGTGAATCCATGCCCCGTTGAACGAAAGCGACAGGTCGGGCAGCCCCATGAAGTCCATGCTCTTCCTGACGTCGAGTTCCACCCCGTAATTGTCCGCCCTGTCGGCGTTCTCGAAGGTAAAGGTATAGGAACCGCCTCCGTCCAGGTAAGTCCACTCGATGGGATGGGTGAAATTCTTGTAGAACAGCGCCAGCGAGATCATTTCTCCATTGGAAGGATATATTTCGTAACGGAAGTCGAAATTTTGGATATATGCCTGCTGCAGTTCTTTGTTGCCCCGTACGAAGCTGAACAGGTCGAAATCGTAATAGGTTGAAGGCGACAGTTCGCGAAATTCCTGCCGGTTGACGGATTTTCCGAAAGCAAAACGCAACAGGTTCGTTTTATTGATGTTGTAGGTTACATTCACCGACGGGAAGAAGTCCGACTGCCTGTACTGAAATGTTTCGGTCTCATCCGTATTGATCGTGACGTGGTTGTTGAGCGACATGCTGTTGTTTTCGTAGCGTACGCCTGCATACACGTTGAATTTTCCGAGGGGGAGGTTTACGCCTGCATATCCGCTTGCCAGCAGGCCGTCGCCCGTATAATCGTTGGTTTTGTCGCTGGCATCGGCAATAGAGAGCTGATTGGCCGCGTAATATTCGGGAAGCATGATTCCCGTTATTTCACGGTATCTGAAATCCTGCGGCAGATTCAGGGAATTGATCCTGTACGTGAAATACCTTGTATGGTAATCGCGGGCGCGGTATTCGCCATAAGCGCCCGCCCTGAGCAAAGGCGCGAACGACCCGAATGCGAATGTGCGGCTATAGTTCACGCCTGCGGAAAATGTGTTCTCGTCCAGACGGTTGAAGTCGCGGCTGACCGTCTCGATATCGTACCGGTCGATCGTTTTCTGGTAATCCGTCTGGCGACGGTCGGGCTGGTTCTTATTGGCGTACGAATAGCCCAGGGTCCAGTCCAGCCTGCCTGTTTTCGAGAGGTCGTGGCTGCCGCTCAGCTGTCCGGTATACGTGCCGCGGCTATAGTAGAAATATTCCGCTTTCTGCTGTTCATAGCGTCCGCTTACATCCTGCCATCCGTCGCGGAAAGTATAGCGGTCGCGTCCCTGCCGGTTAAAAATGTTACGGAACTCCAGGCGATGCCTGTCCGGCAACATCCAGATCAGGTTCAACATTCCGCCTGTCTTGGAGGTCATGGAGTATTGGCTGTCCGCATATTTGTAAAAATAGACGGGCGCATCGTCCGTTTTATTGTAAATACCGAAACGCGCATTGGTCATCTCCCGGTTTGCCGCGTAACTGTAGCTGTAATTCAGGGCTGCCACCAGTCCCAGCCGACCGCCGTTTTCCAGCTTGCCGAAGCGGTTCAGCATGATGGTGAACCGCTGGTCGGCCACAGGCTTACGCGAGCGTACCGTCCAATCGTTGTTGAATCCGTTGGCGGTCACGTCGGTCACCAGTTCCGCATTGCTATTGTCCATGCGCTGTCCGGGCACCGCGCTCCGCATATCGCGGAAGCCGTTATCGAATCCCAGGAAATCCGTCGCGCTTCCCTTTGCGTGTTTGAAGTCGCGGAAATGCGTTGAAGTATTGATATTGACGCCATAGCTTACCTGCAGGGAGTTCTCGTCGGACATGCTTTTGGTAGCCACCTTCACGAAACCGCCCGTAAAGTCGGCCGGCAGTTCGGGCGCGGGCGATTTCACGATCATCAGGTTTTCGATTTGCCCGCTCGGAATCATATCGAAGGAAAACGAGCGCGAATCGGCCTCCGAACTCGGTACGGCATTGTTGTTGATCCATACATTATTATAACGCTGCGACAATCCACGGGCAATGATAAACCGGTTGTCGATAATCGAGATGCCGGGGATGCGCCGGATCACTTCCGATGCATCACGATCCTGCGCGCGGGTGATCTGTTGCGCCGAAACGCCGCTCAACACCAGGCCGGATGTTTTCAACGCGTTGATCATGGAGGCTTCCGAGTTCATCCTGCGCACGGCGGTCACCACCACCTCTTCGATGCCCGTCGAGGCTTCTTCCATGACGATGTTGGCTTCCGTCGTCCGGCCTGCTTCCACCTTCACGCCGGTAAGCTCCACCGTGTTGTACGATACGAACGAGATTTTCACCGTGTAGACGCCCGGCTTTACCTTCATGCTGTAATTCCCGTCCGGACCGGCAGTAGCGCCCACCGTCAGCGATTCGATAACGATATTTGCGCCCGTCATCGGTTCGCCGGTTGCTTTTTCGATAATTTTACCGCGTATTTCCCCCGTCTGTGCCGTTACCCATTGCGTAACGCCCAGAAATACACTCCACATCAATAATTTCCTGATCATACGGATATTTAAATTTTTCAGGACAAAGGAATGACCTTCATGTTACGTGTATGTTTCATTTGGTTTATGTTTTGGTTATTGAATTGTTAAGAAAATGTTAACGGTCCTGTCGGCAGCTTAGCACACAGATAACACAGATTGAATGGATCAACACAGATGACATTATGATTGATCTGCGAAAATCTATCTCATCTGTGTGCTTTTGAGACAGCCTCTTTATTTTCTATGCGTAATTATTTTTGATTTTTTTTTTCAGGACGCTTGTATTTTCAATTTAGGATGCATAATTTTGGGGCGACAATGAATGTCGAAGTATGTGTATGTAAAAGATTCGAAGCCCGATTTCCATGGGGGGGGAGAGGCTTTAATAATTCATCAATAATCCATTTAATCATATGAAAAACAAATTAAAAGCTTGGTTGAAACCCAATGATCTAACACCCAATCCGAATGATTTCAGCGCAGTGCTGTCACCGGCGGGGAATGTCGACTTCAACGGCGTAGTTGACGAAGTAATGAGCGAAGGCACCGAATACCAGCGCGATACGGTGGTAGATATCAGTCGCCGTTTTATGCGGGCAGGCTCGCGGCTGGCGCTCAGTGGCTATAACGTGAACACGGGGCAGTGCTATATGCGGGCGGTGATCACAGGCGCGCTCTACGGCAAGAAATGGGACCCGGCGCGCAACAGCGTCTATGTAGCCATTATACAGGGCGCCGACCTGCGCAGGGAATGTGCCGATACCGAAGTGGAGATACTCGGCGTGAAACCCGACCTGATGGCGATTACCCGCGTGGTGAACTTAGTGAGCAAACAGGCCGACGGCACCCTCCCGCGCGGACGCAATGCACAGGTGGATGGATCGTACCTGAAATTAGCCGGCGACGATCCCGCTGTAGGCGTATATCTGGTAGAAGCCTCATCGGGAGCCGAAACCAAACTGGCTGCGGAAGATATTGTTACCAACGACCCCTCCAAGCTGATCATCTATGTACCGGGTGATTTGCCTGCCGGGGAATACCGTATCAAGGTGGTAACGCAGTTTACCGGCGGTCGCCTGCTGAATGCCCCGCGCGAGGCTATATATGATGCAGCATATACCGTGGTTTGACCTCCACACCACCTGTGGTTTGACCCCCACACCATAGGTGGTTTGACCTCCGCACCACATGCGGTTTGACCTCCGTACCACATGCGGTGCGGAGGCACACCAATGCCTGGTGTGACAGCAAGCCTGAAAGGTTCGGCAGGGGTATTTCCTGTACAAACAGCATACGCCGGAAACGAATGCGGCGCTTTGGCGGATGGGATGGGAACTTTGAGAAGCGAAGAACGAAGAGTAAATTAGTTTGCTTTTGGCGAACCAATGTTCGGGGTTAGTTATTCAATCATTCATCAATAGATGTAACAATTATTAATAAAATCAATAATCGTAATTTTAGGATGTGTCATTTTGGGGGCGACAATGAATGTCGAAAATCTATGTAATGTACAAGAGATTCGAAGCCCGGTTGACATCAATACTCAAAATTTATCATTCATCATTAACCATTAAAACAGAACGATCATGAAAAAAAGTAAGACAATACTGGTGACAGCGGCCTTTTGGCTGTGTGCGGCAGGTTACGGGCAGGGCAATATCAGCCTGACCTTGCCCGACATTGTTCCGGTATCCCCGGAAGCGGCAGCCATTGCCAAGTATGTCAACTATCCGGTGGATCACACTACAGGACTGGTAAAAATAGAGATACCCCTTTATGAGGTGAAATGCGGGGATATGACCCTTCCCATCACACTCAGCTACCATGCTTCGGGGCTGAAGGTAAACGAGAACAGCGGCATCGTCGGTTCGGGATGGACGTTGAATGCAGAGCCTTCCATCACACGGTCGATACAGGGGTATAGCAGCGCAGATTACGGGGATTATCCATCCGGGGATTTGAACTGCAATTTCACAAATGAGCAACTGAAACATATGGCTGACTATGCGATCAACGGAGGGCCGGATCTGTTTTACTATAAGTTGTCCGGTCGTTCCGGCAGTTTTCATTTTCGAAAAACCTGCGGGAGCAATACGTCCCAGATCGTAACCGTCCCCTATGAGCCGTTGAGGATACAGTACCCGTCGACAGAACGGTTTGTCATTACGGAGGAGAACGGGGTACGGTATGAGTTTGGAGGAGGCCCGGCTTATACCGAATATACGACCACCACGTTAGGTCAAAGTAATACCACCCAGTTTAAAGCCGCCGGCATGCAGTCGGCATCGACAGGAGGCCGGATTTCCTTTACGTACAAGAGTGCGCAGGAATCGCACCTTAATCTGGTGGATGGCATTATCGTAACCGATCAAAATACATGTTATTATTCTGATGAGGATCCGGAAGCCGGATACGTTGGGATAAACGGACTGATTAGTTTTCCGCACGTCGCTGTTTCCATCGGCAGGGTCGGCATGATTGAGCCGGAAAGAAAGTTTTATGAGTTGGATTCCGGAAACCGGCTTACGGATGAAGGATACATCCCTGAAATGCCTTATGTGACGGGCCGTAAATCGGCATCCATCGACAGGAGACTGATTGAAAAGATCGTTTTTGACGGGGGACGGGTTCTGTTTTCCTATGCATCGGACCGGTTGATACGTATCGACATCGCAGACGGGGATAACCGTATTTTCCGTACCATCTCCTTTCTGCAAAGTCCCTTTAACGGACATTCGGAAAAATACAAGCTGGACGAGCTAACGATTAGAGACAAAAACAACTATCCGGTGGAAACGTACCAGTTTGGATACAGGAATACCGACATGGTGCCTTCCAAAACATCGAAAAATATAGATCACTGGGGTTACAGCAACAGCGCGCCCATATCGGGATGGAGCGGCAACACGCAGATAGACGCGTCGAACAGCATGTGCGCCATACCCCGCCACCGGATCAGCCTGGTGAAATATACCGGCGAAACGGTACAGGCAGATATTGGAGAAGCCGACAGGGAACCCAGCGAAGAATACATGGGAGCCGGGATGCTTTCTGCCATATACTACCCGACGGGAGCATGCAAAAGGTTTTTCTACGAAGGGAATTATTTCGACAAGTCGGGAATCTGTGGACTTGCCGGCGGGTTGCGGATTGAACGTATTGAGGATGAAGACCCCTTTACGGGGCAAACGCTTGTCACCAGCTACAGGTACGGGCTGAACGAAAGCGGAGTGGGCTATATCAATCACATACCCTCTATGGAGGATTATATGGTAGAGAGCCGGAGACGGTACAGGAATAGCTACACCGTCCGGATACGCACCTATTCATCATGGAGCATTCCCGACCTGTTTCGCGCCGGAGGCCCCCCGGTAGTGTACAGGTATGTCGCCGAATATAAGGAAACAGCCACCAAATTATTAAGAACGACCTGGCAATACGAGGCTTACAATGACACATGGTGGGGACGGGATGTTACTTCGCCTTTTTCGCATCATTACAACGACTGGTGGCGGCTGGGACATTTGAAGGAAAAAGCTGTATTTGACAGCGAAACGCAGACCTTTGTGGAAACGTACAACTGTTCATATCAATCATACCGGCAGAACGCCAGCGATACCAGAATTTTCCGCGCCTACTACGGAGAAGAGTACAGGTACTCTGCCGTGCATCCGGAAATGCCCAATAATCCGCCCGATACGCCGCCCATAGCGCTGTTCCGCGATATTATCCTGTCGGGATGTATCCGTAAAGTATCGGAAACCGTTACCAAAGACGGGGTTACTGCCAGGACAGACTACCAGTACGGCAATCTGACGCACCTGTTCCCGACCCGAATCACACAAACCAACAGTAACGGGATTTCGACAGTAGAAAATTTTACCTACCCGCAGGACAATATCAGTTTAACGGGGGATGCGCTGACGGCAAAAAACGAGCTTGTTTCCCAATGGCAGATCAACGCCCTGCTGCGTCATGAAACAGTGCAAGGCTCCCGAAAGCAGACAGTACAGGCAGATTATAAAATCGTTGGAAACAGGGTCAAGCCTGCCGTCATCAAAACTTTTACGGATAACGATGCTCCGGAAAACAGGACGCTGTACCGTCACTACAGCGATTACGGCCATCCGGTCGGCATATCCTGCGAGGGAGGCCCCGCTACCGTGTACCTGTGGGGCTATCAACACCAATATCCCATTGCCAAAATTGAAAATGCCTCATACGAAGAAGTGACCGGTCTTATGGGCGGCGAATCGGCAGTCGGTACCATTGCCGGAAAGGCCATTCCTTCCGTAGCCGACTTCACCAAAGTCAACAGTTTAAGAACACTGCTGCCCGGCGCCATGGTAACGGTATATGGCTACAGTCCGCTCGTTGGCGTCACTTCCGTCACCGATCCTTCGGGCAGAACGGTTTACTACGATCGCGACAGTTATGGCCGGCTGTCCCAAATAAGGGACGATACGGACATCCTTCAACTCTTCGATTACCAGTTATTCCAATTCCCATAATCAAAATACAATGAAAACACAGTTCAAATGTCTTTTCACAGCAGCGCTGACAGCGGTCTGTACCGTGACCGTACAGGGGCAGTCCCTGACAGAGGAGAAAGTAGAAGCTATTTATGCAAAAAGACTGCAAGTACAGCGCCGGATAGATTCAATAAGAACATCCTTTTTTTCGCCGGAGGCGATCGTGCAGCCACAGCAGCAGGCGGTAAAATCAGCCGGTTCCCTTCGTACGGCCGCTGCAGCCGCTTCGTATAGCTGGTATGTTTCGCCCTCGGGCAGCGATTCCAACCCCGGAACATCGTCGCAACCGTTCAAAACCATACAGCGGGCTGTCAATGCTTCCGCCAATTATCAAAGCATCAAGCTGGCCGATGGAACATACCGTGAACGCCTTTCCATCGAAAAAATAATTTCTATGGTTGGAAACAGGGAATGTCCGGAAGCCGTGGTAATCGACGGCGGTAAGAGTGGAACGGTTATCACTGTCGGACAGTTGCCAAATCTCAGCAAAGGGCTCGTTCTTTCGGGCGTAACAGTTACCGGCGGTTATTCATCGAGCGGTGTGGCCGCTATCTGGGTGGGCAAGTCCTGTTACCTGGAAACCCACAGCGTGATCATCAGGGATAACCATTCACCGTCTGCAGCAGGCGGAACCGTTATCCACACGTACGGGGAGGCCACCTACGCCCAGTTGTACAACACACTGATATACGGCAATACGGCAGGCTATACCCTGATCTGTATCCAGTCGTTTGGCAGCAACCTGATCGACCTGGGCAATGTGACCATTGCCGACAATACCGCCCCTGCCATCGTAACGCTGTCCGGACCGGCGGAACTGTCCGGCGGCGATCTTCACGTATGGAACAGCATCCTGTTCAACAAGCAGTCGCAGAAAGAAATATATGTGCTGTCTCCCAATTACAATGTGGACATTGTTTGCAGCGACGTCAGGAATTATTATACGCTTGGGCGTAGCGGGGTAGATTTAAGCAACGGACTGATCGGACTCCCTCCAAAGTTTATTGCTCCCCTGTCGGGAAAGTATCAGCTGCGGGATGATTCCCCCTGTATAGACGCCGGATATCCATACAGTTCCTACGACGATGCTTATATACCTCCCGCAAAGGGGGACAGCCGCTGCGATATGGGGGCCTACGGCGGAAACATGATGTATCTGACGGAGGCGCAGACAGGCGAAGGCCCTGATACATCCGCAGAAGAGCCCATTGTAAGCATAGATGACAACAACGGCTGCAACTATGTGCGCGTGACCACTGTCCTGGATCCATTACTGACAAAGCTGTCCGTCAATACCAAATATTACGACGGTTTTGGCAGGCCGGTACAGGAAGTGGACAAGGGCGCCTCGCCCACCGGCAAGGATGTGGTAACACCCACCGGATTTGATTCGTTCGGGCGCGAGGCCAGGAAATACCTGCCTTACATAGCAGCGACAAATGATGGAAACTGCAAACCGTATTCCATTGCCGCCCAAAATAATTTTTACCTCGGCATGGAGGAAACAATGCCTTACGACGAAGCGCCGTGGTCGGATATTGTTTATCAGGAATCCGCATTAGACAGGCCCGTCTACCGGTATGGCCCGGGCCGGGAATGGCGCGACGGCCTGAAGCGGCAGACCATCGCCTACAGGAGCAATGCCGCGGGCGAGGTGCGCCTGTGGAAAGCGGAGAGCGGCAGGGTATACAGTAACGGTTATTACGCCGCAGGCACGCTGCACGCAACCGAAACCACCGATGAAGACGACCGCAAAGCCATCGTTTATACCGACCTGCAGGAACGGACGGTACGTGAACAGCAACAGGCGAACGACGGCAACACGGCCGTTACTGATTGGGCGTACGACGAGTTTGGGCGGAAGGCATACGTGCTGCCGCCGGCAGTCGACAAAACATCCGACCTGTCTGTAAGCGTTTCCTCCGATGCATTTACGCAATACGTGTACGCCTGCCGCTACGATACGCGCGGACGCGAGGTAGAAAAGCACATTCCCGGCGCCGGGTGGACATATATTGTCTACAACAAACTCGACCAGCCTGTATTGATGCAGGGCGCCGACCAGCGGACACGCAACGAGTGGAGCTTTACCAAGTATGACGCCCACGGGCGGATAACGGTTACCGGGCTGTATACCTCGACCGCCTCGCGCGAGACGCTGCAGGGCAACGTATACGCAGCCGCGCAGTGGGAGGATCGCGGAACCGCCGCCCACGGCTATACCAACAGCGCTTTTCCTGCGGACGCCTCGAAATGCGAGGTATTGACGGTGAATTATTATGACGACTA
>JAISCQ010000301.1 GCA_031265445.1 Bacteroidales bacterium | reverse complement strand
GGGGGAAATGTATCCGTCACCGGCACAATCAACCCATGGGACGTGGTAACGCCTGAAATTTCCCTGACAGAGCCTGCCGACGGCGCAGACCTGCTCATATACGACGAAGCACCCGCTTACCGGTTTCAATGGACGCCGCTGGATGGCATCACCAACTACACCGTCAAAATCGCTACCACCCAAGCAGGTTTGGCAACAACACCCTTGACGTTTGAGGTGACGAGTGACAACTACCGCGATGTAACCATAGACGAGTGTAAAGCCATACTTGCAGCCGCCGGCATAACGAACAACGGAAATACGCACACGCTTTACTGGACGGTAGTACCCACCTATTGGACGACAACAAGATATGGAATCCGTTCGGTCAAGGTAAGTTACCCTAATATCCTTCCGAAAAACCTGTGGCCATGGATCGGCGCCAGTGATTGTTATGAGTATGACTGTAGTAACCCTGAGAATAGACCTGAGAATGCCATCGACGGAGACCTGAATACTTCCTGGAGATGTGCTTGGGTAAACGCGTCGGAGCACAGGCTAAGCATAGACCTCGGTAAGGTATGTACGATCAGCAAAATCATCATTCATTCGAGTAATGAATTTCTTCCCCCAAAAAGAATGCGCTTTATAAGGGAAGAGGTAATGGGCACACAGATTAGTTTAGGCGACCAGTTTATGTTCTCTCAGTCTTCGCCGGAAGTAGGATCGGTACATGTGCTGGATCAGCCCGTGTCGGCAAGATACCTAACCATTGATGTGGTGGAAAGCACCTATGATAATTCGAATAACGCCAATATACAGGTTATGATCGCTGAAATAGATCTCGAATAAAAAATTTAAAATAATAACAAATAATAAATAAAATTATGAAAACAAACAAATTTAATTTTTTAACCCTGTTGCTTGCGGTAGCCGCCCTGCTGCTGTTTTCCTGCAAGAAAGACCAACCGATTGTAATAGAAGGACCGGATGATCCGGATGAACCGAACACCGAAGTCGATGTCAAACTGAGCGATATTTCCGGCAACAGGTTAACGGTGCTGGGCTGGTATGGCGTGCCGTTTGCCAAGCGCTCGGTTAATCACTTCAAAACCATGGCGGACTGTGGCTTTACCCATAACCTTCCCGGCGATTTTTTTGATCAGTATCCCGGCGCCTGGCCTGAGACTGACGCCACCGGCATAGATTTCGCGAGTGTTACTAACTTGCTGGACATGGCCCAGGCAGGCGGAATCAAGTCGTTTGTGCCTTTCGAATCGCTGCATCCGTGGCATTTCGTTTATCAGGACACCGACCAGGATGGCAGAGTGGAAGATCATTCGGCTGAATATCCCGTGAGTGCGGCATATATTGAGGCATTAGACAACCATTCGGCGCTTGCCGGCTATAAAGTCATGGACGAGCCGCAGGAAAGCACGTGGAATTCGTTGTACAACACCCTCTATAACTGGTTGCGGCCGAGGACAAATAAAACCGCTTACGTGAACCTGTTGCCTTCTACGGCCATTATCATCAGCGGGGGCAACTATCGCGATGATTACGTCAAAAAATATGCCGATCTGGATATCCTACACATGACTTCTTTCGATTGTTATCCTATTTACAGGGAAGGCGGTGTGCGCAAAGTGCATCTGCGGACTTTGTATGAAACGCTGGAAGCTTTTAGTAGCGTATCGAAGGAAACGGGCAAACCGTTCTGGGCGTTTGCCTTAACGCTGCCACATACTGCCGACGCGGGAGAATATCCCCCACCCACGCTGAACGACCTCCATTTGCAGGTGTACAGCAATCTGGCATACGGAGCGCAAGGCATACAGTATTTCACGTACTGGGAAGTTGCTTCTACCCCCGACGGCGACCAGCGTGTGATGGGTATCCCCGCCATTGTGGATAAAGACGGCAATCCTACAACGACTTACAATCTGGTAAAATCAGTCAACAAGGAAATAGAGGTGCTTTCTCCGGTGTTCCTGAACGCCACCGTGGAATGGGTGCGCCATGCCTGCACGGCGGAAAACCTGCCCCACACCAGTTGTACACTTTTTGACAAGGCCATATTGCCCTCCATCATTACGGACATCAACATTGAAGGCACAAGCGACGGAGTGGTCATTTCGCACCTGAAAAAGGGGGAAGACCGTTTTCTGGTAATTGTCAACCGCGACATTAACCGCACCGAAAAAATCCGTGTAAGCGGATCGGATAAATTGTACAGGATACAAAAGGACGACGTTACGGAAGCGAAGATTCTTAGCAATGACAATGACGCCGTCCATACCCTCAGCCCGGGCGACGCGCTGATCTATTTCTGGAAAAATGAATAAATCCTTTAAGGGAATCGTCATTGCGGCGGCCATTGTGATTACAGTCGCTGCCACATCCGCCTGCTTCGGGGAGCGGTCCTCCGCTCCCCAGACAGGCCACGACGACTCCGGCGGGCAAATTTCTGTGCTGGGCTGGTTCGGAATACCGGTAAGCCGGAGCGAAGCGGTACATTATCAAACCATGAAGGAAGCGGGTTTCACCCACAACCTGCCGGGCGATTATGTGACGGATCCTTCACGCGTGCTGGCCGACTTAGACCATGCGCAAACCGCCGGCATAAAAGTGTTCATCGTTGGTGACGCCTTGACGGAAAATGCCGCCGATACGGCGTTTGTTTCCCGCTTTACGTCGCATCCCGCGCTGGCTGGTTATAAAGTGTGGGACGAACCTTTTACTTATGATTACGAACGGCTGCACCGGCAGGTGGAAAAGATACGCAGTATCGACCCGGAACATCCCTGTTATATCAACCTGCTTCATTCCGGAAGCGCATTCAAGGGAGAAAACAAGGGAGTGGATTATAACGCAGCCGACATTACCGAGGTGTACCGCGAAGAATACCTCCGGAAGTTTGCCGGTATGCTGCCGTTCATATCTTTCGACCAGTATCCCATTTATACAGGGAAAGACGGCCAACGCGCCGTGTCGGACTCCCTGTGGTACCGGTCGCTGGAAATCATTTCCGGCGAAGCAAGGAAGCTGGGCAAACCGTTCTGGGCGTTTGCCCTGGCTACGGCACATTCCGTGCCGTGGTGCGCGTTTCCCATTCCTTCCATCCAAGATTTGCGGTTGCAGGTGTACAGCAACTTAGCCTACGGTGCCCAATGCATCCAGTATTTTACCTACTGGACACCGTCGGAAGAGGGCGGCGGCTTCCATGACGGGCCTATAGACTGGTACACCGGCGCAAAAAATCCTGTTTATGGCATTGTGCAACAGATGAACCGCGAAATTATCGCCCTCTCGAAAGTGTTTCTCCGCGCCGAAGTATTATGGACGGCGCACGCCGGACGAAGCCCCCACGCACTGTGCACTCCTCTAAGCCGCGTAAAGCTGCCCGATGCTATCCGGACGCTTGACATTACCGGCAGCGACGGCGCTGTGGTATCGCTGCTGAAAAAGGGGGAAGACTGTTTCTTAGTGATGGTCAACCGCGACCTCCACCGCGATATGACCGTCATGATAAAAGGAAATGCCCTGAAGAGAATCGAAAAAGACGGTTCCACTGTGGTTATCTCCGGCGATACGCATACCGTCACTCCTGGCGATGTGCTGATCTATTCTTTAAATAATGATTAATAAAATCAATATGTGTAATAAAATTATCGGTTTTTTAATAGGTGTCGTTATCGCAGGGATGTTTTTTGGCTGCAACAGGCAAGAGGCTACCGGCGTGGTGATCGGCGAAACCGACGGCGTGAAGGTGGCGGGCGTCGGCGTGGAGTTTGATCCGCATTTCTTTTCGTACAATGTGTCGCGCGGCACAACAGATGCGGAGTGGAAGAATGTGGTTGAGCCGCGTGTCGCCAAAATGGGAATAGAACGTTTCCGTGTCATGGTAGAGTCAGAATGGTTTGAACCGGAAAATGACAACAATGATCCTGCCGTCATCAACTGGAATAACGTGACGTTCAAGTCGAAGGAGATGCAGTCGCTGTACAGGGAACTTGACCTGGCACAGGCGAATCAGGTACGTGTGACCATTGTACTATGGTTTATGGGGAAAAACAAAGATTTCGACGAATGGTGTGAAAGTTTCTCCATTTTGATGCAACACCTGCTCTTAGACAGGAAATATGCCTGTATCGAAGCCGTCACGCCTTTGAACGAACCTAACGGGCAGATTTCCACCGACGACTACACTGTTCTGTGCAAAAAATTAGACGCGCGCTTCCGGAAAGACAAGATCAGGGAACGATTGCTGTTCAACCTGTCGGACAACACCTACGATGCGGAGTTTTTGCGGAAGTGTACGGAAGAACTTGCCGGCATAGCCGACCTGTTCAATACACACTGTTATGATTTCGGACCCACTACGCCCAATTCCGAAATGCTTAAATGGGAAAAGAGGAACAAAGCATGGACGGATGCGGCCGGAAAACCGCATTTTATAGGCGAATTCGGTTCCAATCAGATGATCGGGTACACGCGTCAGAAAGATATGGATGCCTTTGAACGGGGCGTATTCCTGGCAAGGATGGCGCTCAATTTCCTGAACGGAGGAGCCACAGGCGTTAGTTACTGGTGCCTTTTTGACCAGTATTATGACTATTCCGCCAACACCGACCTGATGCAATGCGGCTTGTGGCGCTTTAAAAAAGACAGCTATGTACACAACGGCAACGTTAAGGAAGACTATGCTCCCCGTCCGCAATATTACGCCTACTCCCTACTGACCCGCTTTATCCGTTCCGGTGCGGTCATCTACCCGATGGATTTGAAAGACGAATTCATTGCAGGAACTGCTTTCAGGGATGGGGAAAATAAATGGACATACGTGATTGCCAATGCCTCCGGCAGGGATTTACCGCTTTCCATAAAAAACGACGTGGAGGCGGAATTTGAAGTGTATCGCTATGAAGAAGACGCTTTACCCGATGATGACCGCATGATTCCTCCCGAAGGGACGGTTACCAGCTCAGGCAAACAACTTGAAACGCGTGTAGCTGCCCGGTCGGTAGCCGTTTACCGGCAGGTAAGCGCTCCGGTAAAGCCGGAAGTGCCGGAAATCGAAATGGTATGGGTGAAAGGCGGTAAATTCTCCATGGGCGGCGGCGCCGAACAGGGAAAAGACGCTTATGCCGATGAAAAACCGGTTCGCCCGGTAACATTGAACGATTTCTACATCGGTAAATACGAGGTCACACAGGCGCAATGGGAATTAGTGACGGGAAATAACCCCTCTTTGTTCAAGAACGAACGGTCTCCGGTAGAGCGTGTCACTTGGGAAGAAGTACAGGAGTTTATTGGAAAACTGAATGCCAAAACAGGGATGAAATATCGTTTGCCCACCGAGGCGGAATGGGAATATGCGGCACGCGGCGGCGCCCGAAGTAAAGGATACAAGTACAGCGGTAGTCACAAAATAGACGAAGTGGCATGGTATGGCGATAATTCCGAGGGCAGGACGCATGCCGTGGGCCTGAAAAAAGCCAACGAACTGGGCATTTTTGACATGAGTGGAAACGTATGCGAATGGTGCGCCGACTGGTATGAATATTATCCGTCCGAAGCGCAAAAAAATCCGCAGGGGCCGGCGTCGGGCTATTATAAAGTGCTGCGGGGAGGTAATTATTTTGAAATCGCCTCGCAGGAAAGATCCACGTTCCGCTATGGAGGCATGTTGAATAATTTCAGTTGGAAAAACATAGGATTCCGCCTTGTACTGGATGCCGAATAAACGTTAAACGATCATGAAACAGAAAATCATCATTGTTCAAACAATAATGAAAAGTAAAACACATCTTTCACGCAGAACATTTATAATGAATATGAATAAGATAAAAGTTTATTTGTTGCCGGTGGTGTATCTGTTTTTATGTGGGCAGTTTACCGAAGCGCAATCATGGGATGTTGCGTTTGAATCATTGTCCATGGAGTGCGATGTTCGACCGGTATATCTTTACAATCAGGATAAAGCGCCGGCACGTTTGGTTCTCGTAAAAATAAAAGGCAAGGAACTGAAAGGAAGCTTTTCCATACAGGTGTTCGCCGAAAACAAAACGGAGCAAACCCAATTCGTCCTGAATGCAAAAGATTCCGCGATTGTAGAAGTTTTACTGCCCGCAAACGTAGCCGTTAAGGACAGCTGTAAGGCTACATTAAGTATTCAACATAAAAACGGGACAACCCGACAGGAGTTACTTGTCCCTCCCATGCGTTACTGGAATATTTACCTGTACAATCATTCACATGTTGATATCGGATATACCAATACCCACAAGAATATTGAAATGCTTCACAAGACGAATATTATAGAAGGCATTAAACTTGCAGAAGAAACAGCGCATTTTCCCGAAGGCTCCAGATTTGTATGGAATCCTGAAGTCACCTGGCCTCTTGAACGTTTGTGGATGTCCAACCCGGAATTGCGGGACAGGCTGTTGAATGCCATACGAAAAGGACAGCTGGGCATCGATGCCAGTTATTTAAATCTCAATACCAGTATATGTTCGGACGAAGAACTCTTTCAAATTTTCAGCTTCAGCCGTGAAATACAGCGGTTGACCGGAAAGCCGGCAGATGTGTTCCAGCAGTTTGATATCCCCGGAATCTCGTGGGGTATCATTCCGGTGATGGCACAAGAAGGCATTAAATACATCATTTCCTGGCCCAATATGGACAGAGCCGGAAATGCTCATAACGGGATAGACGGCTATCCGTTCTGGTGGGTTGGCCCCGATGGCGTTTCAAAAGTGCTGTTTCTCCAGCCGGGAATGTACTGCAATAGCGGAAGTTCGAAAAAAGGAGGAGAGACAGGCCGTCCCTGGTTCGGACAGCGGGACAACAGCAAGGTTCCGCCTTTCATTAAAACGGGATATGCCAATGTTGATTTCACCTCGCGACTGATTGACATGGAAAAAGAGAAATACCCGTATGATTTTTTAGTCCTTTCATGGTCTTTATGGGACAATAGCCCGCTTGATGCGGATGTTCCATATGCCGTAAAAGAATGGAATGAAAAATATGCTTATCCTAAAATCAGAATCAGTGACGGCCATGAAATTATGTCGATGATTGAAAAAAAATATGGCGATCGGTTACCAACCGTGAAAGGCGATTATACCGAATACTGGACAGACGGATTGGGCACCGCAGCGGGATTAACAGCCCTGAACCGGAATGCGAAAGAAAAACTGGTTCAGGCCGAGACCGTGTGGAGCATGTTGTCCGAGGGGAAATCTGCACCCCGTTTGGAGTTTGACGAAGCATGGCGATATATCGCTTTAGGCTCAGAACATACATGGTGTTTTGAGAACCCCGGCGAGCCGTTTTTTCAGGATGCGATATGGAAAGTGAAACAATCTTATTTTCACGAGGCTTACGATCGCTCTACCGTATTACTTGACGAAGCCCTGGCGCCTGTTACAGATAAATCAAACGGAGCGTTAGGACCTCCTCACGGGCCATCAAACGGGGGAATTGCGGTATTCAACACGCAGTCGTGGACAAGAAACGGAACCGTCGTCCTTTCGAAAGCGGAAAGCCAGTGGGGCGACAGGGTGCTCAATGCCGAAGGCAAAGAAGTCCCCTCGCAACGGCTATCTACTGGGGAACTGCTATTCCTCGCAACGGATATTCCGGCATTCGGCTCGTCCCATTACCGGGTTGCAGCGGGAAAACCGGCCGGCAAAACAGGATGCAGGATAACGAACAACACGCTGGAAAACGAACATCTCAAAGTGACGGTCGATCCAGAAACAGGGAATATCATATCGCTTACCCGTCAGGCCGGTTCAACGTATAATTACATTGACCGGCACGTTGACAGGGGCGCCAATTCCTTCAGCTGGCTGCCTGCAAACATGGATTCTCCGGAGCCTGATTCCGTATATTCAATATCCGTTACAGAAAATGGACCGCTTGTTGCGGAAATACGTATCGACTCAAAAGCGCAAGGATGCCGCCACGTATCGCGCACCGTCCGCCTGATTTCCGGCTTGCCCTGGATAGAAATAACCAATATCGTAAATAAATTGCCTTTAATGGAAAAAGATGGGATCCACTTCGGATTCGGCTTTAATATCCCCGATTCGAAAACGCGGGTAGATATTCCATGGGGAATTATGGAAATAGAAAAAGACCAGTGGCCGCAGGGAAACCGTAACTGGATTGCCATGCAACGATGGTTGGATGTCTCGAACGGCGCACACGGCGTAACATGGTGTTCACTTGATGCGCCTTTATTCGAATATGGGAGCCGGTACGCCAATATCTCATTAAGCTGGGGCAACCAAGGCCCCTGGATGAAAAAACTTGAGCCGAGCGCTACGATTTATTCATGGGTTATGAATAACCATTGGCACACCAATTTTCCTTTAACGCAGGAGGGCGCCGTAACATTCAGATACAGGCTTTTACCTCATGATAAATATGATGCGGCCAAAGCAAACCGGTTTGGGGTGGAACAGGCTCAGCCCTTAGTTCACGTTGTGGCGGATAAAGACCCGTCAATAACTCCGTTTATGGCGATAGATAATGAAAAAGTATTTGTGGCTGTCTTGAAATCATCGGATAAAGACGGACGCATGACAGTACGCCTCCGTTCACTGTCGGATCAGGAAGAGACAGTCAATTTATCTTTCCCGGAACGCCACCCCGAAAAAATCACATTGCAGGCGCCAGGAGACGATGGCAGGCATCCCGCAGGTACATCCTTTACGGTTAAACCTTACAGCCTGACGACTTTGACCTTGGAAAATTTCAATCAAAAAGCGGTCAGATGAAAACCATGATGAACAAAACAATTGATAAAAAAGAAATGGGAAAAATCAATCAATCCACCTTACATAAAACGTTACCTGTTTTCATGGCGTTTTACGTAATGGGGTTCGGCGACATCGTAGGTGTGGCAACCAGTTATACAAAACTCGAATTTGGCTTGAGCAATACGCTCACCCAGCTCCTCACCATGCTGGCATTCGTCTGGTTTGCCCTTTTATCCATTCCGGTTGGCGTATTCCAGGACAAAAAAGGCAAAAAATTCACGGTGAATCTCGGGATCATATTCATAGGTTTAGGGATGTTAACGCCGGTTGCCGCCTACAACTACTATGGCATGCTAACCTCTTTCACACTGTTAGGAATAGGCAACACCATCATACAAGTTTCGGCGAATCCTTTGATGCGGGATGTGTCGCTTGAAAATAAACTTTCACGCAACCTGACGCTCTCACAGTTCGTAAAAGCCATCGCCGGAATGCTCGGTCCTTTCATTGCCGCTTTCTGCGCTGTTCGTTTCGGCAATTGGACACTGGTTTACTGGGTATACCTGCTTATTTGTATCATGACCATGATATGGTTAAAATCTACCCGTATACCTGAAACCGGCAACGAAGGAAGAGCCACTGTGATGAGCGCCTTAAAATTATTAGGGGACAGGAAAGTCGCCCTGCTCGTGTTGGGCACCTTCCTCATGGTCGGTTTCGACGTCGGTATGAATACGAACATTGTGAATTACCTGAGGGAATCTTTTCAGGTTTCCCAGGAAGAAGGAAGCGTAGGGATAAGCATTTATTTTGCGGCCTTGATGGTGGGCCGCTTTATGAGCGCAATTATTCTAAACAGGATGAAAAGTAACAAAATGCTTCTTTATTGCGCGGTGTTGTCGGTAGCATCATTCGCGTTACTCTACGTCATGCCCGGTTTCCTCGCCGGACAGGTAGCCATCTTTTGCATCGGGTTGTTTACCGCTGCCATTTTCCCGCTCCTATTTTCCGCCGGGCTGCAATATATGCCCGAAAGGGCCAACGAACTGTCTGGGCTGATGATCATGAGCGTTTGCGGGGGCGGCGTTATTCCGCCTGTCATTGGAGTGATCAACGATCTTTCGGGCCTTATGACTGCATTAGTATTACTTGGACTGTGTTTGGGCTATGTGATATTTTTGTCTTTATACCTCATTAAAAGTAAACGCTAAATTTTAGTAAACTGTATGTCACAATCAATTTTGGGAATAGATATTGGCGGTACAAAGTGTGCCGTTATAGTAGGCAAAGTCAAAGCGCACGGTGGGATTGAATTTATAGGGAAAAAGACTTTTCCGACGGAAACTTCAAAAGGTTTTGAACATATAATTCATCGTATATATGAAAATATAGATGATGTGTTGTCCGAATCAGGGCTTACGCCCAAGGATATTGCAGCGTGCGGCATCAGTTGCGGCGGGCCGTTGGACAGTAAAAAAGGGCTTGTCATGTCTCCGCCCAACCTACCGGGCTGGGATAATATTCCGGTTGTAGCGTTAATAGAAAACCGGTACGGCATCAAAACCGGCATACAGAATGATGCCAATGCCTGCGCCCTTGCCGAGTGGAAATATGGAGCAGCCCGGGGATATAGCCATGCTATTTTCCTGACATTCGGCACAGGAATGGGGGGTGGATTGATATTAGACGGACGGCTGTACGTGGGTGCGAATGACATGGCCGGCGAAGTAGGGCATATCCGCTTGGAACGCTTCGGCCCTGTCGGCTTCGGAAAAGCCGGATCGTTCGAGGGCTTCTGCAGCGGTGGAGGCCTTGCCCAATTGGCGCAGGCGAAGGTGCGTGAGAAAATCCAGATGGGCGAACCTGTTTCATTTTGTAAAAGTTTGGACGAAATCCGTACGGTAAACGCCCAAACTGTGGCCGAAGCTGCCTGTGCAGGCGACGAACTGGCTTTGGAAATATACCGGATTTGCGGGCACTACCTGGGACATGCATTGTCGATATTGATTGATGTCCTGAATCCCGAAATTATCGTTTTGGGCAGCATATATGCCCGGGCACAGCAACTCATAGAACCGTCGATGCGGAAAATAATTGAACGGGAATCCGTCTCCTATTCACGGAATGTTTGCAAAATCGAACCCGCCGGATTGGGTGAGCACATTGGCGATTATGCCGCTTTGTCTGTAGCCTCGTACCTGTTGTAAAAATGATGCGCAATGAAAGATGCTGTTTTGAATGAATTAAAGATCTTGCCGGTTAATTACCCGGAATTATCAACTTGTGAAAACGATATCCTCGCCGCTTTCGGGCTGATGCATGACTGCTACCTGCGCGGCGGGCTGATCATGACGTGCGGCAACGGGGGAAGCGCCGCCGATGCGGGGCACATCGTTGGAGAACTGATGAAAGGTTTCAAACGGGAACGCCGGTTGACGGACGAACAGCGGGAAAAAATCAAAAAAGCTTTCCCTGATAAAGGCGGTTTCCTCGCCGGTAACCTCCAGCAAGCAATCCCGGCTATTTCTTTATCCGATCAAGTTTCACTTACTTCGGCTTTTATCAACGACATTGCGTCCGGTATGGTTTTCGCCCAGCAGGTATTGGGATACGGCAAAGCAGGAGACGTCCTGATAGGTCTTTCCACGTCGGGAAATTCAGAAAATGTGGTGAACGCCTGCCGGGTAGCCAAGTCGTTTGGCGTCAAAACCATTGGTATGACAGGCGAAACAGGCGGGGAAATGCGCAGCATTTGCGACGTAACCATCCGCGTTCCCGCCGTTGAAACTTACCGTGTCCAGGAATACCACCTCCCCATCTATCATGCACTTTGCGCGATGATGGAAGTTGCCTTTTTTAACGATTAATAGAGTCAAGTAAATGAAAAAGTATTACACCTTAATACCTCATACCTTATACTTCATCCTGCTTAACCTGTTGTTGGTGTTGGGTTGCAGTGCGCAGGCGGGCGCCGATACCATCATCCGGATGACGCTTACGGGTACGGATTGTCCCTTTGCCGGCCATGCCGATTATGGCGTCTATGTTCCCCGCACCGAATCATTAAAGGGCGTATTGATACTGCAACACGGCTGCGGCATGGAACGGCACGGCATTACCCGCCCTTACGACCTCCAGTACCAGGCGCTGGCAAAGAAATGGAGGCTGGCGGTGGTTGAAACGGCGCTGTACGGCGATTGCGGCAAGTGGCGCGACCCGAACGCGGGTACCGCTGCCGCCCTGTTGAAAATACTGTCCTCCGCCGGCGAAAAAACAGGACACCCGGAGTTGGACGCCGTTCCGTGGCTGCTGTTTGGACATTCCGCAGGCGGCTACTGGACGCTCGCCATGCTGAAAGACTACCCCGAAAGGATTATGGCGGCTGTGTGCTACTCGCCGGCTTTCGACCCGGCGTGGGACTACCCTGCGGCAGCGGCGAAAATCCCGCTGCTCACGCGTCATGCCGGCGCCGCCGATGCCAATGACCCCGGCATAGCCTGCTGGGCGACCTCGGTACATGCTTTCCAAAAACTGCGCGGCCTGGATGCGCCCGCCAGCATCGCCCACAATACGGGGCAAAACCACAATTTCAGCTACATCCGCTACATGGCTATTCCGTTCTACGAGGCGGTAATGAAACAACGGATGCCGGAAGGCAACAGCACCACCATGCGCGACCTCGACCGTACCCAAACCTGGTTGGCCGACACCCTGACGCGCCAAATCTACAGGGAATCGGAATATACAGGCAACAAAAGCGGCCTGTGCGTGCTACCCGACGAGGCCACCGCCCGGCTGTGGAAAGAATATGTGGAAACCGGAACAGTGACCGACAAAACGCCACCGCCCGCGCCCTTCAATGTAAAAGCCACACAGGACGGCAACAGCTTTGACGTAACCTGGGATGCAGCGGCGGATATCGAATCGGGCATCCTCCGTTTCGAGATATTCAAAGACGGCACGCAGGCCGGAACAGTGCCTTCCTCCGGCGCATACCAGCGTTTTGACACCAACGGCGATAATACCGGTCCGGCCGAAGTGCCGGAAATGAAATTCAGGATTACCGGCGTGGCAGGCAATGCCGGCACGATAGCCGTCAGGACGATGAACCATTCCAATCTGGCGTCGGAAAAAACAGAATTGGCATTGGGTTGCAATGCGCAGGAAGCGTCCGCCCCCTACAATCCGGCGGCCTTGTATGACGAGCGCTTAGGCAACATGCCAGCGCCGGCGTTACAGTTGAACGGCATGGGCGCTTACACCGCCGGCGGGCTACACATCACCGGTACCGCCGATGTGGTTAAGCTGGACAAATTTTATGCACTGGCCGAACGCATGGTGCAGTACCGCGTGCGCCTCTCGGCCGACGCCCGGGCGGTGTTCCGGAGCAGCGATAACGGTTTCGCCGCCTACGTGGATGTACCCAACCGGCGTGTGTCCATTGCCACCAACCCGGTAACGGAGGAAACAGTGGACTTCCTGCAGGGCGGCCGCGAATATACGGTGGAGATTTACCACATTTACCAGCAAGCGAAAGTGCGCATTGTCGATGTGCTGTCGGGGGCGGAGGCGGAAATCATTGCTGTGAACGACGGTAGCGGCGGCGTGGGCGCAGGCATGGTCAATCAGGGCTTTGAAGTGGGCATGCAGTATGATCATTATTGTTTCGGCCTCGCCGCCGGCACGTCCATGCTGGTGAAGCAAATCGCCGTGTATGCGCTCAAGGGAAAGGTGAAGCTGCTCCTTTACGGCGACTCCATTACCCAGCCGGAAGCCTACTTCCCCACTGCCGGTTTCCCGCAGGCGTGGACGCAATGCATCATCGGCCGGCTGAACGGCAATGCCATGTCGAGCGGACGGGGCGGCGGCACCATCGCCACCGTGCTGGAATATATCAAAAACGAGCTGCCCTACATCCGGGCGCAATATGTGATGGTCACCATCGGCACCAACGGCGGCAACACCGAAGCCAACCTGGGCGAGCTGGTGGAATACATCAGGGCGCAGGGCGCCATTCCCATCCTG
>JAISCQ010000275.1 GCA_031265445.1 Bacteroidales bacterium | reverse complement strand
AAAGCCGCATATCCCGGATAATCCCGAAAATATGCGGCTTTTGATACAATATAAATATGCTCCTGCGCAAACAGGTTGGTACCCTGTTAAGACGCTCTCATTAAAAAAATGTAAATTACACGCGCGCGAGGCTAATCTCTCTCTCTCTCTCTCTCTCTCTCTCTCTCTCTCTCTCTCTCTCTCTCTCTGCAAAAGGCATGCCATTCGGCGATTTACCGAACATTATCGACAACAAATTTTCCAAAGATTTCGACATGATAACGATGCTTTTAATGTTTTTAATTGTTTATAATTTATAAATCAAAAATTGGCGACTAATATGTTTGCACAAAAACAAAAAATATTTCCTTTTGTGATGGCAAAGAAAGGTTTCTCAGATTAATAAAACGATTAAAATTTGATTAAAATTCAAAAAAACATTCAAAAAAAGTAATTTTTTTTTAGATCAGCAACCATGTTCAACTGCGACATGTAGTAAAACCGGGCTTCATCCCGGCCAATGGTATCGTTGTCCACCAAACCGTAAGTGGCTTTCAGTTTCAGCTTGGAAATAATACCGCCGACAGGTTCCATCGGGCGCAGTCAAACTGCCGGATCAGGAAGAAATCGTAAGCAGCGCTACGGGATAGTTTACAACAATGCATATTATTACGAAATAAGTTATGTATTGGAGAAATTTTGAATCGAAATACACCATTTGTCACCATTTTTATAAACTATTCCAAAAATTTATAACTTTGCATTGTAATCACAAATTGATAATTGTTTGACTGTTTCCATTATCACCGCATCGTATAACAATATCGAGACCATTGAGTCGACGATACAGTCGGTGTTGACCCAAACCTACCCGAATATTGAGTATATCATTGTGGACGGCGGATCAACGGATGGTACGGTGGATGTGATCCGCCGGTTCGATTCGGCTGTGGCTAACTGGGTGAGCGAACCCGATAAGGGATTGTATTATGCACTGAACAAGGGTATAGCCATGGCTTCCGGCGACGTGATCGGGTTTCTGCATGCGGACGATGTGCTGCACGACCTGTTCGTGATCGCCTCGGTGATGAAGCTTTTTCTGGAAAAAAAATGCGAGGCGGTGTACGGCGACCTGGTGTATGTAGCCCGCAACGATATGAACAACCTGATCCGTTTCTGGAAGAGTTGTCCGTTCCATCCGAAGCTGCTCCGGCAAGGATGGATGCCCCCCCATCCTACCCTGTTTGTCCATCGTAAGATATACGAGCAGTTAGGAACCTTCAATACCGAAATGCGTATAGCAGCCGATTACGACATGGTGCTGCGGTTCTTCAAACATCCGGATTTTCATAGCGAATACCTGCCCCATGTGCTTGTGCGCATGCGAATGGGAGGTATCAGCAATAAGAACTTAGTCAACATGCTGCGTAAAAGCATGGAGGACTACAAGGCAATGAAGAATAATCGAATCGGCGGGTTCAAGTCGCTGGTATGGAAGAATTTGTCCAAACTGTCGCAGTTGCGGATATTTTCAGGAGAAAGATAAAACAGTGAACCCCGAGACTTAGAACCGATGTTAACGTTAGCTTTTTCCCCGTGCCCCAATGATACGTTTATGTTCTGGGCAATGCTGCACCGGCAGGTCGATACATTTGGCCTGACTTTCGGTACGGAGATGAAGGACATTGAGCAGTTGAACCGGGCGGCTACGGAACAGGTATTCGATGTGGTAAAGATCAGTTATGCACATTATCCGCGCGTGTCGGCTGCGTATCAGTTGCTCACAGCGGGCAGCGCACTGGGTTTCGGCAACGGCCCATTGCTGATTAGCCGGCGCAAGATATATCCGGACGAGGTGCCCCACTTGCGGATTGCGATCCCCGGGGTAGACACCACGGCTAACAGGCTGCTGACCATGGCTTATCCCACTGCCGCCAACAGGAAGACATACCTGTTTTCGGACATCGAGGAGGCTGTGCTTTCCAATGAAGCGGACGCCGGTCTGCTGATACACGAAACACGGTTCACATACGCGCAAAAAGGACTACGCAAGATAATGGATATGGGTGAGTACTGGGAAAAAGAAACCGGTTTGCCGTTACCGTTGGGCGCTATTGCCGTGCGGCGTGAGCTGCCCGAAGAGACAAAACGCCAGGTAAACGCAGCCTTACGCGAAAGCGTACGCTTTGCATTGCAGAATCCCCGCATGACCGATGATTTTGTTACCCGCCATGCCCAGGCAATGGAACCGGATGTCTGCCGAAAACATATTAATTTATATGTGAACGAATTTTCGATCGATTTGGGTGAGACGGGCACGAAAGCCGTAGAAACTTTACTGGGAAATAAAATTTTTTAGCTTCGGATTTCGGGTTATTCGTACCTTTTAACATTTTTTAACGCATCCTGTAGAAGATAATCATACTTCATATGAGTCATAAGTCGTACCTTAGCGCAAAATTTTGTAATGCTCAGGTTTAAAATTAATCGGTAACATTTTATTAATGTCAAGCGCAAGAAAGTCTTCAAAAAAGCGCCCATGGCTGGTCTTTTTTATCGGGGCCATCCTTGGGATAGTGGTTATGTTGTGTGGAAACAAAGCGATGCATCATTTCGGGACAGACGAGTATTGCGAAAGTTGCCACGTCCATCCGCACACATTCGACAGCTGGAAGATGTCATCGCATTATAATAATGAGTCCGGGGTACGGGTGCATTGTATCGATTGCCACCTGCCGCCCAAAGGCTCTTTCTACCATTTCAGGGAAAAAGCGCGTACCGGCCTGCACGACTTGTGGGCATACTGGACGAAAGATAGCGCCGATTTCAACTGGGAGCAGAAACGCCAGTTGGATTACGCTGTGAATATCGTATACAACGAATCGTGCAAGGAATGTCATGTCAATCTGTTCCCGAAAGGCTTGACGGACGAAGGCGGTACAGCGCACCTGTATTACGAGGGAAACGAGAAGAAGCTCAACCTGCAGTGTATCAGTTGTCACTTGGATGCAGGACACTACGATCCTAATTACAAACACGCCAAGATGACGGGTATTCCCACCATTTCGTCTGCAAACGTCGAGATATTCACCGAACCTGTCACAGTGACCAGATTCGAGGACTATACCGAACATATCCCGGGTACGGCGGTGTCATTCGACATGATTGCCATCCCCGGCGGCACCTTCAAGATGGGCAGCCCCAATAACGAGAAATTCCGCAGGGATGACGAAGGCCCGGTACGCGACGTAACCGTAAACCGGTTCTTCATGGCCAAGATTGAGGTAAGCTGGGACGAATACTGGTCGTACCATATCGAAACCTCCTCCGAAGGACGTATACCGCCCGAAGTGATCAAGGAACGCAACCTGAATGCCCACTCGGTGGATGCCATCAGCGGTCCGACGCCACCGTTCGGCGTTCCGAGCCAGGGATGGGGCGAAGGATTGCGCCCGGCCATCACCATGACGTACTATTCGGCTGAAATTTATTGCAAATGGATATCTGCAAAAACAGGCAAGAAATACCGCCTGCCCACCGAAGCCGAGTGGGAATACGCTGCACGCGGGGGAACGGAAACGCCGTATTTCTTCCCGGGCAATCCCAAGAAATTCTCGTCGCAGGGATGGTGGAACAAAATGTTCGGCCCCGATACGGCTGTAATCAACAGTTTTGTCATCTACGACTTGAACAGCGGCATGAAAACGCAAGAACCTTTGCGCGTACACCAAAACCCCTTCGGTTTGAAGAACATGCTGGGTAATGTGCTCGAGTACTGCTCCGACTGGTACGCCCCGGATACCTATTCGCAGACGCCGGCAACAGTAACCGATCCCAAAGGGCCAGCCGAGGGCGTCGAACGCGTGGTACGCGGCGGTAACTATGCCAACGATGCAGCCGATATGCGTGCTGCAAGCCGGTTCTCGACCAAAACCGAGGAATGGCTGAAAACCGACCCGCAGCAGCCTAAAAGTATCTGGTGGTATTCGGATATCAAAGGCATTGGGTTCCGTGTGGTATGCGAGCCGGACAGCACGGTCAATTGAAAATCAAACATCAAAAATGATCAAACAAACATCAAATATCAATAATCAAACATCAATAATCATGAGTAAAAATTCGATAAACAGGAGAGATTTTCTTTCAAGTGCAGCAGCAGTAGGCGCTGCAGGAACATTAGGTGCAGGCGCACTGCTTACATCATGTGGCGGCGGCGTTGCTACCGGCAAGGAACCTGCATTGGTTCCGTTGAGATCTGAGGCCGAATGGGTTTTACCGGCCAGTTCATTACCTGATAAAGCTGAAGACGGAGCCGAGTTGAAAGTCGGTTTGGTAGGTTGCGGCGGACAGGGTACGGGAGACCTGGTTAAGTTGGTATCCCAGGCCGCCAATGGCGTCAAAGTAGTAGCTTTGGGCGATATGTTCATGGACAGGATCGACCGTTGTCGCCAGGAGTTGAAGAAAACCGCTAACCAGGAAGTACCCGATAATATGTGCTTCACCGGATTCGACGCCTATCAGAAGGTGATTGATGCAGGCGTTGACATGGTCATGCTTGTAACGCCTCCTGTTTTCCGTCCGCTACACTTTAAGGCTGCTGTAGCTGCAGGTAAACATGTGTTTATGGAAAAACCGATCTGCGTGGATCCTGTGGGCGCACGTTCGATCATGGCCACCGCAAAGCAAGCCACTACGCAAGGACTGTGCGTTATTACCGGTACGCAGCGCCACCACCAGCGGAGTTATTTCGAAAGCTACAAACAGATACAAAACGGGTTGATCGGCGATATCGTCGGCGGCCAGGTATACTGGAACCAGTCGATGCTGTGGTACCGTACGAAAGATAAAACCTGGACCGACATAGAATGGATGATCCGCGACTGGGTAAACTGGACTTGGCTGTCGGGCGACCATATCGTAGAACAGCACGTTCACAACATCGACGTATTTAACTGGTTCAGCGGCCTGAAACCTGTAAAAGCAACAGCTTTCGGAGCACGCCAGCGCCGGCTGACAGGTGACCAGTATGATATGTTCAGCGTTGACTTTACGTATGAAAATGGTATCCATCTGCACAGTATGTGCCGCCAGATTGATGGTTGCGCCAGCAATGTTTCCGAATTTATCCGGGGAACCAAAGGATATTGGACAACTGGGGATGGGTGTAAAATCGTCGATCTTAAAGGAAATGTAGTATGGAGTCATGACTGGGAAAAGGAAAAAACCGAATACAAGCAAACGGATGCTTATGTATTGGAGCTTGTTAACTGGGTAAACCGTATCCGCGCCAAAAAGCCGATCAACCAGGCCGAAGAAACCGCAATAGCATCGCTTACAGCAGTGATGGGCCGTATTTCGGCATACACCGGCGCCGAAGTAACCTGGGATCAAATGATGGCCTCGGATATGAACCTGCTGCCGGAAAATTTGGCGCTCAAAAACATGGATATGACGCAATACGCCGTTGCTGTTCCGGGAAAAGCCAAAGAAGTAAAGAAGTAAATTCTTGAGCATAAGAACTTCTGAGGCTTTGAAGCCTTTAGAAGTCAGGAAAAGAGCCATTCCATGAGGAGTGGCTCTTTTTGTGGCGATGTATCCGTGAACTTACGCACATTAAAAAAGCCTCGAACGCAGTTGAAAAACGTTCGTCGTATAAATCCCGCTTTTCGTCGGGAGAGCGTCTGCCTTTACAGATTGGCTGTTTCGAATGCCGGAAGACAGGTGCACCTTTGTACAGGATCAATCAAAAGGAATATTCTCACGCAATGAACATCAGAACAAAACAGAAAACAGTAATGGATCAAGAAAATAGCATTGTAATTTCATCGAAAGCAGGACGTTTGGGTAACCCTGAAGAGGCCGGGACAAAGTTGATTATGTTCAATCTGGAAGGCGACCGGATTGTAGGCGTCCACGAAGAAGTTTCCACTGGGAAAGACACGAATTGGTTATTGAAATGGTTTTCCCTGAAAGGTATTAGCCAACTGTATGCGTCCACCATCAGCCCGCTGCTGCACCAGGCATTAACCAGCCTGGGTATCATTGTTAAGCTAAAGGACGAGATATCCGTCGATGACGAGTTTTATAACAGGTTTATATTCGATTAGTTAACAATGAACTTGTTTTCGGATGACAATTATAGACGCTATGGATAACCCTGTCCAGTGGTAGACCCCAACAGTGGTGATAACGAACAGGGTGGTAAAATTTTTTAAGTTTTATTGACAAATAGATTTCTTTCATTAATTTTGGGCAGTCTTTGCGAAGACATCAAGATGTAAGTTGTCATCCAATAGCAATTGATAAAACCAAAAAATCAATAGATACAGTATAAAAATAAATTCAAATCATGGCAAAACCAACTCTTTTAGTATTAGCTGCCGGCATGGGCAGCCGTTATGGAGGTCTGAAACAGATCGATGCGCTCGGTCCTAACGGCGAAACCATTATCGACTATTCCATTTACGATGCCATCCGTGCAGGATTCGGCAAAGTAGTAATGGTCATCCGCAAAAGTATTGAAGACGAATTTAAACAGGTTTTTTTCAAGAAATACAGTGGTAAAATTGAAATAGAGTATGTATTACAGGAAATAGAATATGTGCCGCAAGGAGCAAGCTACCACCCCGAACGCATAAAGCCGTGGGGGACAGCGCATGCCGTACTGATGGCCGACGGGGTGATCAACGAACCGTTCTGCGTGATCAACGGCGACGATTTCTATGGCGCAGATGCCTTCAAGCAAATGGCAGCCTTCCTGGGGCAACAGAAAACCGACGCTTCCAGCTACTGCATGGTTGGTTACCATCTGGCGCGCACATTATCCGATTATGGATTTGTATCGCGCGGCATATGCGAAACCGACAGAGAGCAGATGTTGCTGAAAGTAACCGAATGTACGCAAATCAAACGCATAGGGAGCGTGATTTGTTACAAGGACGTGCAGGAAGTGAACCAGCCGTTGCCCGAAGACCAGATCGTGTCGATGAATTTCTGGGGCTTCACGCCCGCTTATTTCAAGGATCTGAAAGTTTCGTTTGAGAAATTCATCAAAACACATGGCGGCAACCTGAAATCGGAATTGTATATTCCCACTGTGTTAAGCGAATTAATCGAGGAGAAGAAAGCTACAGTGAAGGTGTTGAGCAGCACCGCCGAATGGTTTGGCATTACCTATAAGGAAGACCGTTCGTTCGTGGTCGACCGCCTGAAGAAACTCACCAAAGAAGGCGTATATCCGAGTCCGCTCTGGTAGAAGAACCTAAGACCATAGTAAGACCGTAAGAAAAATGTTTTTTCTTGCGGTTTTTTTATACGGGTCGAAACCACAAATATTCAATTATTTGATCGATTCTGCCATTTTCCGTACCGATCGGGCGTAGTTTTCCCAACTCATGCTTTTGGAAACGGCTTCGATGTTCTCCGAAGGTATCGGCTGCTCAATGATATTCAGCAAGGCTTCGGTCATCGACGCAAGATCGTCCGGATTAGCCAGGTAACCGGTCACGCCGTCCTTTACCGATTCGGGAAAATGGCCGACCCGCGTAGCCACAATGGGTGTTTTAAAGTTGTAGGCTATGGATTCAACGCCCGATGCTGTGGCCGTTTCGTAAAACAGCACAATGGCGTCGCTCACCTGGAAATACTTGTGCACATCCTCGTTGGGCACAAACTCATTGACCACGGCTACCTGGTCGCGGATACCCAACCGATCGATCATTTCCAGCGGACGATAATGAAGTTCGTCCTCCCGGCGGCTTACAAACTGTGCCCGCAATTGCCGGCTGAAAAGCCGTTTCAGCCGGTCGCGTTTCCTGTTTCGGGGCGCTTGCCACGACGATTCACCTACAATCAATAGCGATACATCGTCGCGGGTTTTTGCCAATTCGGCAAAAGCTGAAATAGCGTGATGCAAACCTTTGTACTTGGCGATAAATCCAAAAAACAGGAACACATACTGACGCAAATGAAGTTGCTCCTTCCGGGCAGCCACATCGAAACCGGGGTCGGGCGTATACATGTCGTAAATCGGGTGATACAGCTTCAGTATCGGTTTATTGGTACTGTTCGATGCATTGTCCGAACCTTCGATCAGGTCGAAATTGGTGGACGGGAAAAGTTCTTTTACCTCGCACGCCGTTTTGTATGAATGTACCACGTAAGCATCCGCATACTTGATGGCATAGTTCGTGAGCCGTTTCACGGTCTTGGCGTATTCCTTCCGGTTACCGAAATGCAGGTCGGCAATGATGCGGACGGTGGTATTGGCCTTGAGTTGACGGATCAGGTAACCGACAGGAAATGCCTGTATGGGGTTCGACCACTGGAATACGACAAAATCGGGGTTGAGTTCGACAATCGTATGGTAGGTTTTCTGCCAGGTATAGAAACGGTTGTAGTTCATGGCATAATGCACGGTTACACCGCTTTTTTCCAGCAAGTCGGTCTGGCTTTTGTCATCTATAAAATCGCGGGGAATAAAAAAGGGATACTGGTTGATCCACGACACGATATGCGTTTCGGTATCGTCCTGCATGGCAAAAGCCTTTGCCAGCGAAATATTGAAATTTGCGATACCACCTTTAAATCCGGGTCCGGGGCCAAAAACAACAATTCTTGTCATCAATTGGAATTCTCCTTTTTAAGATCTTCGACCACCGACGGATTTTTAGCGGAACCGCCGTTTTCCGTTTTCTTAAATTCTCCATTTCGCAACGCCTGGAAAAACTGGGCCCACGCAAAAGGATTGGTAATCGAGTATGTCGGGTACATATGTCCGTAAGTCATCATCCGGTCGGTCCGGGCCCTGGTCATATCGCGGAAATTGGATGCAGGACTTGCCGTGCGGTTGGCATAGGCATGATAGATCTGCTCCTGCAACACGGCAATATTGCGATACGCCCTTTGCATGTCGTCTTCAGGCAACTCAAGCGACATAAAGGCTTCCTTAAATTCCTTGTATGTTTTCCACGGAAAGATCACGACCTCGCTAAGCATGATCGTATCTTCCTGCATGACAATATCTTTGATGTAGTGTTTCGAATCCTCATACGAAAGGTTCGGAACAGGGATTTTACGGGTTTTGTACCCCACGCACGAAACAAACATGGTATCGCGCGGATAGGTAATGATGGTGAACATGCCCTGCGGATCGCTCACCGTACCGCGGAAATCCTTCTTTACAATGATGTGGGCAAACGGAACAGGCTGCAACAATTCGTTTCGTATCACACCTGTCCACTGAACCAGCACCTCCTGGGCGGATAACGCTTGCCATCCGGCGAAAACAAAGGATATATATATAATGTGCTTTTTCAAAATGCGACGATAAAGTAAGGGGATAAAGATACAAAAATAATGTATCACCGAATAACGATCGGAATATTTTATATATTTTTACGTTTTTTTCTCGAAAACAAATCAACCGATTCATGAAATCAATGACAGGTTTCGGTAAAGCCGAAAATGCAAACGATAAACGAAAGATCATTATTGAAATCAGAACGCTTAACAGCAAGCAAGCCGATCTGATCGTCAAGGTACCCGGCGCCTATAAAGACCGGGAATTGGAAATACGCAACGAACTGACCAGCCAGTTGCAGCGGGGCAAAATAGAATTGTACGTCACGATGGAAGACGTGCTTGAAGAGATGATGACGCAGTTCAATGAAACGGCCATCAGGTATTACTATCGGCAACTGGTCAATATCACCGCCCAAAACAATATACCTTTACCTCCGGATATTCTCAATTCGATTATACGGATGCCCGATGCGCTGAAACTCGACCGGCAGGAACCCGACGAACAGGAATGGAAAATGCTGCTCGACGGGATACGGCAGGCGCTGGAACAGGTGAACGAATTCCGCACACAGGAAGGGTTTGCCCTGATGGAAGACATTTCTGCCCGGATCAAACTGATTGAATCGTATATCGAAGAGGTCGAAATGTTCGAATCGCAACGGATGGAGATCATCAAGAACCGGTTGCGCCAAAACCTGACTGAATATGTAGGCGAAAACACCGTCGACCAGAACCGGTTCGAGCAGGAGCTGATTTATTATCTCGAAAAAATCGACATCAACGAGGAAAAAGTACGCCTGCGTAATCATTGTTCGTATTTTGTATCGACCATGAATGAAGGCGACGGCGTGGGGAAAAAGCTCGGATTCATTGCCCAGGAGATGGGACGCGAAATCAATACCATCGGCTCCAAGGCCAACAATGCCGACATGCAGCAAATCGTCATCCAGATGAAAGACGAACTGGAAAAGATCAAGGAACAAATCTTAAATGTGCTGTAGTGTTGATAATGTTTGAATGTGATGAACGTAATCATTTTTTCGGCGCCTTCGGGCGCAGGTAAAACCACCCTGGTGAAGCATGTCCTCCAAAGCGGTTTGCCGCTTGCGTTTTCCGTCTCGGCATGTACGCGGCCGATGCGGCAGGGCGAAGTGCGCGGACACGATTATTACTTTATGACTGTGTCCGAATTTCGTGAACATATCGACCGGGGCGATTTCGCAGAGTGGGAAGAAGTGTACGAAGGAAGCTACTACGGAACTTTAAGCAGCGAGGTCGACCGTATCTGGGCTTCGGGACGCCATGTCCTTTTTGATGTTGACGTAAAGGGCGGGTTGATGTTGAAAAAAAAATTCGCTGCAAAGGCATTGGCTATCTTTGTAGAACCGCCGTCGGTTGAAGAACTGGAACGGCGGTTGACAGTCCGTTCGACCGACAGCGAAGAAAAAATCCGGCAACGGGTGGCCAAAGCGGAATACGAACTGAGTTTTGCGCCGCAGTTTGACCGCATTGTTGTTAACGATCGTCTCGAAGATGCACAAAAGGAAGCCATTGACCTCATCAGGGAATTTATACAGGGCTGATAAAAGCGGGTTGCGAATGCTGCAAAGCGCCTCTGGGTTAATAAACGGAAACATCCCAATACCGTACTGATTGCAGAAAAATTGGGAAAGCGTTTCCCGTTCGTTCACGGGTAAAAAGGGAAGAATAACCGGAACGTTGCCATGCACAAACCCGTCGCTGCATTTCCGGAATACGACTGTACCGGCGGAACAATCGAGCTTTTCTATCCACAACAGCAATGTTCCGGTCGGCGACAGGTACATTACTGTTGACGACCTCGGCACCGCGTTCAAAACAGCTGCATTTTGCGATCAAGCAACGGGATGTTCCGGTTACCGACAGCAATGTCCCGGTTACCGACAGGAACATTGCTGTCATGAACGGCAAATTCGAGTTCCCTGATGCTGATATTTTCTTGTCATGGACAGGAATATACCCCATCCAAACAGGAAGATTGTAGTGAAAGACGGCAATATGGCTATCGCCGACAGGAAGATCGAGCTTGGCAATAGCAGTTATAAGGATACAGAGATAAAATTACTGCTGACAGGGTTGGCGTTTCCCAAATATTCTACTCTATTTTATACCTGACGAATACTTCAATTGCCTGGTATTCCGCCATTCCAAGTTTATCGTACATCATAGCAGTGGCGTGGTTGCGTTCTTCGGCGCGTTGCCAGAACTCGCGCGGATCGGCGCCGGGAAATACAGGCCCGTTGTTTTGCGACGAATGCTTGTAGATAGCCTTGCGCTTGATCAGCACTTCTTCGGGGCTTAGCGGCACCGCCATATCCACCTGATCGAGATCCCATTCCTGCCATGCGCCGCGATAGAGCCACACGCGGCAATCCTTGATCCACGATTCGTTCTTCAACTCGTGTAATGCGGCCAGGATAGCGTTGATACACACGCGATGCGTACCGTGCGGATCCGAAAGGTCGCCGGCAGCATACACCTGGTGCGGTTGCACCTGCTGCAGCAGGTCGATGATCAGTTGCACATCGGCTTCGGTCAAATCGCCCTTCTTTACAGTACCCGTTTCGTAGAAAGGCATTTCCAGATAATGCACATGATCCTCGGGAACGCCCAGGTAGCGGGCGGCAGCCATAGCCTCGCTGCGGCGGATGGCGGTTTTGAGCTTGCGTACTTCGGGAAGGTCGGGTTCACCCGGTTTTTTATTGACTAATTTTTTGGCTAACTTCTGATAAATATTTTTGGTATCGACGCCGGCCAGGTCGAAAATCTTGCTGAACTGGTTGCCGAAATCGAGAAACCGGATCACATCGTCGTCAAACACGGCAATATTGCCCGATGTCTGGTAAGCCACATGCACATCATGCCTCTGCTGCACCAGTCGGGCGAAGGTTCCACCCATTGAGATCACGTCATCGTCGGGGTGCGGGCTGAAGACGATCACCTTTTTGGGATACGGCGCAGCGCGTTCGGGACGGGTACTGTCGTCGGCGTTCGGTTTACCGCCCGGCCATCCCGAAATGGTGTGCTGCAAATCGTTAAACACGTCGATATTGATCTTGCTTCCCGGCCCGTGCTGCGCAATGAGGTCGCTCATCCCGTTATCGTTATAATCGCGGTCGGTAAGTTTGAGTATCGGTTTTTCGGTTTTCTGGCACAGCCACACCACTGCTTTGCGGATGAGGCGGTCGGTCCAGTTGCAGGTACCCACCAGCCAGGGCGTTTTCACACGCGTAAGTTCCGAAGCGGCAGCCAGGTCGAGCACTACCTTGGCATTGGGATGGTTTTGCAGGTACGATGTGGGCAACGAGTCGGTTACAGGGCCTTCCACGGCGCTACGGATCACCTGCGCCTTGCCTTCTCCCCAGGCCATCAGTATCAGCTTCTTTGCTGCGATTATGGTGCCGATGCCCATGGTAATGGCGCGACGCGGTACAAATTCTTCGCCGAAGAAATCACCGGCTGCGTCGATTCGGGTGATCGTATCGAGGGTGATCAGTCGCGTAGGAGAGTTGATCATCGAACCGGGTTCGTTGCAGGCGATATGACCGGTGCGACCTATACCCAGTATTTGTAAGTCGATACCGCCCAGCGATGATATTTTGCGGTCGTAGGCGGCGCAGAAACCGGCAAGCAGTTCAGGCGTCAGCGATCCGTCGGGAAAATTGATATTTTCTTTCGGTATATCGATATGGTCAAACAGGTGTTCCTTCATGAACCGGTAATGGCTCTGCAACGCATCGGGCGAAAGCGGATAAAATTCGTCTACATTGAACGTGTGTACATTTTTGAAACTGATCCCCGTCTCCCTGTGCAGACGCACCAGTTCGCCGTACAGCGCCGAGGTGGTAGACCCGGTAGCCAGCCCGAGTACGAACGGTTCGCCACGCAATGCTTTCTTCTGTATCATCTCCACAATGTCGCGGACTACCTCTACCACCGCATCGTCGGCATTGGCATATATTTCGGTCGGCATTTTCTCATACCGCCTGATGATTTCATACGAATTGACCCCATCCTTCAGGATAGGTTCTAATTTTTGCTTATAACTATATATTTTCATGATGGTATTGGTTTCGATATACTAATTGGGCGTATGCTTTGATATACAACATACAACATACAAAAGCTTGCAGCCTTGATGAAGAACAGGTCAAAATTAAACTATTTTTGATGAATTGAAAATGATTTTATAAAGAAACATCGCGGCCCGGATTTTGTTTCCACATAACTTCATCGTATATGAAAATGATCGAAGTTTTGTTTTGTCAAAACGTCTACTCCTTTTTGTACCGTTTGATCCATTCGGTTGAGAATAGGATAGAAGCCCCTGTCATCCATGATATTCCTGCCAATGTAAGCCATGACGGTGTTTTCGATCATCGGTCCTGAAATTTTTAAATCCTTATTGTTTTTTGCCACGCCCTGCCGGGCTGCATACGCTATAAAAACGCCAAGGATATCCTTTTGATGAAGGTATGTTACCAACGACTTATCATCCGGAAAGTTCGACAGGTCTTTCCGGTTTTTATCGACATAGTCGAACGCGAAGCGGTAGATGAGACGGCGACGCATCACTTGCCCGTAATAGCTGGAATAACCGGCAGTGTCGATCGGCATGAAGATGTCAGGCATGATACCGCCGCCGCCATACACCACCTTTCCGCCGGGCGTGACAAATCGCAGCGAATCGTTGAAACGGATGCTGTCGGCCCGGATCATCTCGCCATGCGAGTAACGCTCGTATAATTCATTGAAATACTCGCCGTTTTCGTTATGATCATACGGTTTCTGGATACAGCGTCCCGTAGGCGTATAGTACCGTGCAACCGTAATCCGTATGGCCGATCCGTCCGAAAACGAATATTGCTCCTGCACCAGCCCTTTCCCGAAGCTCCGGCGGCCGACAATCGTACCGCGGTCATTGTCCTGGATGGCGCCGGCAACAATTTCACTGGCCGATGCCGACGATTCATTGATCAGCAGTACCAAGTCCATGCGATTGTATTCCGTATCCCTGCTATTCGAATAATAATCGGTGCGTCCCCGCTCGATGCCGCTGGTGTATACAATCAGTTTACCTGCCGGCAGGAGCATTTCGCACATTCCTATGGCTCCGTCGATAATGCCGCCAAGGTTATCGCGCAGATCAATGATCGTTTTCGTCATTCCTTCGGTTTTCAGTTTTCCGGCAACATCGGCGAATTCCTGCAAGGTGGTTTTCGAGAACCTGCTGACTTTGATGTAGCCGATCTCGGGCGTGATCATATATGCAGCATCAATACTGAACAGGGGTATCTTACCGCGGATGATGTCGAAATCAAGCAGTTCGCTGTTGCCTTTCCGTTGGATGCCTACCTTCACCCTGGTGCCTGTTTTGCCTTTGAGCATCTTCGCAATATCGTTGCTCGACATCTTCACGCCGGCCACCAGCGAATCGTTAACCCGGATGATACGGTCGCCGGCCATGATTCCGGACTTTTCCGACGGACCTTCAGCAATCGTATTGACAACCACGATGGTGTCGTCCGGCATGTTGAACGATACGCCAATGCCTGAAAAATTGCCTTCAAGCGGATCGTTGACGGCCGAAAAATCGGATGCGGGGAAATATTGCGAATGGGGATCGAGATTTTTCAACATGCCCTCGATTGCGTCTTCCTCAAGCATATTGGTCGAAACGCTGTCAACATACGAACTTTTGAGCAGATCAAGCGTCCGATCGACTTTATTGGGTGTCGAAAAGAGTAGCAAACCACGGTTATTCCCGGTATTGGCGGCTGTATCCCTGAATTTTATACCGATAAGTATTCCTGCCGCCAGCGCCAGTGCGATGATGAGCGGCATCAATGCATCTATTTTTCTGTTTTTCACTTCCATTTGAATCATCAATTGCCTATACGGCTCTATTTCCTGTGATCTGTGTTAACCATTCTGTCGAAATTTCGCATTCTACATACGTTACCTCAATACCGGCACGCTGCAACAGGCGTATACCGTCGTCGATACGGTACATTTCGCCGTATACCACCCGTCTGATACCCGACTGGATGATCAGTTTGGCACATTCGAGACACGGCGACGCTGTTACATACAAAGTAGAACCTTCGCTGCTGTTGCTCGACTTGGCTATTTTGGTGATGGCATTCGCTTCGGCATGAAGAACATACGGCTTGGTAACATTGTCCCCGTCTTCGCAAATATTTTCGAATCCCGATGGCGTTCCATTATACCCGTCAGATATGATCATCTTGTCTTTCACCAGTAAAGCCCCCACCTTGCGACGCCGGCAATAAGAGTTCTGCCCCCATATACGCGCCATTGCCAAGTATCTTCTATCCAGAAGGTTTTGTTTATCATCCATGATGCTCATGTTCCTATTATCTCACTTTTGAAATTTTTACAAAGTTATTCAAATTTTGCGTATTAACAGTTGGCCATATTGCCCATCATGTCTTCCATCCAGATATTCTGCCGAATGTTTCATCTCATTGGCGCAAGATAATAAACACACTATTCCTGATAAAAATAAAAATCTTACCATCATCATTATATATATAATCGTTAAAAAATACGGCTTTGCCACGACTGCCGGATAAACCCGGCTTTTCTTTTTCTGTCTCCGGTTTTTTTACAATCAAACCAGCCGGTTAACTTTTACTTTTCAATTTTTCCGGATCCCAATACACCGGTTTGCCCGAAAGATAGCTTTCAAAACACATCACAGCCGGAACAGCTGTTTGCACTGCAAACATAACATCTGCTTCGATCACGGTTTTTTTACGGATACCATCGAAAAAACGGGTGAAATGATCCAGATGGCAGTTGTTATAACCTTTTTCCGCGAACAGCAACTCGGTATTGCTTATTTGCTCGGGCCGGTCGATACTGTTTCCTAACGAAGCCAATCCGCTGAAATCGGCAGCCGAAACTTTTTCCGGTTTTTTCAAGGTTACTTGATCCCATTGCACCCTGAGCGTTCCTTCACTTCCTATGATGGTGAAATCCAAACTGCCCCATTTTTTCGACACGCCATCGGCATAATTTGCCGTTAAAGCCGCTTTGAAAGCATTTTTCCCGTTTTTAGCGGGATAGTCGAAATATCCCAGCATGATGCAGGGCGTATCGCCCACGCCGTCAACATCGCCCGTGGTGTATACTTTCCCGGGGCCGGGCGAGTCCATAATATATTGCAAACTCGACAGCACATGTACAAATAGATCGCCTGCAATGCCCGTTCCGTAGTCTTTCCAGTTCCGCCAGCAAAAAAAGCGTTCGGGTGCAAAAGCAACCCTGGGCGCATTCATGATATAGCGGTCCCACCAGATATCCGCCGGCGATATGCCGTCGGGCGTTCTGCAAGCCTGGCGCGGTCCGGACGTAAAAGCCGCTTCTATCAGATTGACCTGGCCGATTGCTCCGCTTTGCACTAACTGCTTCGCTTTCCGGTTACCAATGGAGGCTATGCCCTGGCTTCCCGATTGAAATACGCATCCGCTCGCTTTCTGCGCTTTGACCAGGTCTTTGGCTTCGGAAATTTTGTGTATTACCGGTTTTTCGCAATATACGTGTTTCCCGGCCTTCATGGCATCAATGCTGATCTTTTGGTGCCAGTGATCGGAGGTGCCCACAATAACGGCATCCACATCATTGCGCGACAGAATTTCCCTGTAGTCGCGCGTTACATAAATATCGCCCCATTCCTTCTTTGCCGCTTGCAACCGCACATCGTACAGATCGCATACCGCAACGAGTTTTACGCCGGGTACCTGCAAGGCCGTACGGGTATCGTTCGTCCCCATGCCGCCTTTCCCGATAAGCGCTATGCGGACAGTCGACCCGTCCTGCGCCGGGGTATCCGTACCCCGGTATCCGGTTCCTTTTCCAAAAACCAAACGGGGAAAAGTTGATGCCGCGACACTGCCGGCCACCATTTTTTTGATAAACTGTCTTCTTTCTTCCATATTATTAATTAATTACATGTTTTATGATATACTATATATTTCAAACGCTAAAGGTACTAATGTCGAATTTCGGTTTGACCCTGACAGGTCTAAAGACCCTGTCAGGTCACTGCAATAACGACCTGTCAGGCTGCAAAGGTCTTTTGAAGTTTGGCAAGATACGAACTATTTGGATAAATCCTTTATCCTGAGATGCCGGATTTGCAATCCGGGAACATCATTTACATACGTCAGAACATCATTTACATGCGCCAGAACGTCATTTACATGCGTCAGGACATCATTTACATGCGCCAGAACGTCATTTACACGTGTCGGAACATCATTTACATACGTCGGTACCACCATTTACACACGCCAGAACATCATTTACACGCACCGGTACGCCATTTACATCCGCAAATATGTCATTTACACTTGAAAGGGTTACTATTTGGATAAATCCTTTACCCTGAGATTCCGGAAGGCTACTTTCGAGTCATGTCCGAGAAATGCGATATGTCCGCGCTTCACCGACAGCATCGGATGAGAATGGTTACTCGCTTCGGCGATGTCTCCGTCAAGAATCACTGTTCCGTTCAGCGTAACTTTAATGCGGTAGCCATCGACAATAACTTCCTGAAAATTCCACTCCCCGGCAGGCTTCAAATAGCCCCGCCTGGCAGGAATAAGTCCGTATACCGATCCGTGATACTGATAAGCGGCCAAGTTGGCATATACATCCGCTTCGCTGTCCAGTATCTGTATCCCGAGCCCGTCTCCGGCACGTCCCATATCTGAACCTGCGGCGAACCGCGCAGATAGATACCGGCGTCGCCTTTGGCCGCAATCTTCCAGTCGACATACATTTCGAAATCACCGTACATTTTTTCGGAACACAAGTTATCATAAGCCGGGCCGTCAAAAACCAGTATTCCATCCGCCGCATGCCAGTCCCGCCTCATAATTTCGTCGGCTTTCTTCTGTCTGCCGGCCAGTTCTTCGGGAGTCATCCTGCCGCGTTTTACCGGGTCTTCGACCAGTCCTTTCCAACCGGTCAAATCCTTGCCGTTAAACATGGATACAAATCCTTCGTCTTTGGGTAGCGGATGATTTTGTACGGCTTCCCCTTGATCTCTGTCTACAGCCACTGCCTTGTTTAATAAAGCGGTAATTTCAGCGCCATCGTATTCCGGATGATCCGAAGCGATCGTGCAAACGGCCTGTGCCGCCGCCTGCCGTACACTGCCATCGGCATCGTCGAGGTATTTCCCGGCTGTAACCAATCCGATAAACGTGTCCGTGCGTGCCATCTGCTGTAAAACACTCCGTTTTATGGAGGGCGTTTTGGCTGTTTCCAAAGCCTTCCGCAGCAATAACAGTTTTTGTTCGGGTGTTTCCTTTGATATGCTCACTTTTGCTATATAACTGTTTACCGCCCTTTCAAAATAATCGCCGGAGGAATCGCCTGACCGGTTCAATTCGTCCATCAATTGAACGGCGCTCGGCCTTGGATAAAACAGAACCGCCTGTCTTAAGGAACTTAATTCGTCCAACATTTGACGAATGGTTTCTACGGGCGCTTTCATGACTGTATCCGCGGTTTTAGCCGCACGGCTTCCTGTGCCGGTTTGGGAAAATGCAGACACAGACAAACTCGCCGTTAATATAAAAGATATAACTGTTTTCTTCATATTCATTTGAATTTATTTTGATTGATCTATGGCCTTAAACTGTCAAGTCTGAAATTCGTCATTAAATGTTCCATGTAGCCCGTACCGGTTGATTTGTTAAGGCATTGGGCCAAATTGATCTTGGTGGCAAGAAACAGGAAGCATGCCCACAACAGGCATTTCGCGACAAAGTTTTTATATTTCTTCAAACAGTGTAATGACCAGATAATTTTATAATCAGTTTTTAATTCTCAACTGTCAACCCATCCTCATGGCAACAGTATTCATTGACAAAATAACCCGGACGCCTCTTGGTTTCGTTATATATAATACCCAAATATTCGCCGATAATACCCAGCGCCAGCATGATAAAACCGCCCACCAGCAATAGAATACACATCAGAGAAGGATAGCCGCCGACCGAATCGCCCCATATGGCGGCTTTTACAAAAACTACGACCAGATATATGAATGCCGCAACGGAGGTAACGATTCCTGCAATAGATACCAGCCGCAACGGTATGACCGAAAATGAAGTCAATCCTTTTATGGCAAGATCGGCCAGTTTCAGGTAGTTCCATTTGCTATGACCTGCTATCCGTACATCGGGTTCGTAAAAGACGGCCTTTTTTCGGAAACCGATGTAGGAGAACAGGCCTTTCATGTTACGTTCGTTTTCCTTCATCAGGCGCAGGGCGGCTATCGCTTTACTGCCAAACATACGGAAGTCGCCTGTATCTTTCTGTACGGGAATATCCGAAAGTATTTCCAGAAAACGGTAATATTTTTTGGACAACCATTTCTTCATGCGCGTTTCGCCGTTCCTGTTTTTCCGGTAGCCGTACACGTCGTCGTAGCCTCCGGCAATGCTTTGCAGCATCTCCGGTATCAATTCGGGAGGATGCTGCAGGTCGGCGTCAATGATGAGCAGCGCATCACCCCTAATGTAGTCGATTCCTGCACCCATAGCAGTTTCCTTACCGAAGTTGCGCGACAGGTCGATATAGGCCACACGGCTGTCTAACCGGTGCAACATCCGGATAGTATCCAGCGAATCATCAGTACTGCCGTCGTTTACAAAAAGGATTTCCGAGGCGCACGGCAACCTCTCCAGTACGGCCGACAGCCGCGAATAAAAGCTGTGCAAACACTCCGCCTCGTTGTATACGGGAACAAGAATGCTCAACAAATTATTTTGACAGTTCCCAATCATCGTCAAATTTACAGGACATTTATTGTTGTTTTACAGATAAGATATAAAAAATATTCTACTCTACCACTATCTTATCCCTCTGATACACAATTTTCCCATCTTCGGTCATCCCCTCAATCACTACCGTATAAGTCGAAGGAGCATCTGCCGTATAGAAACTGAAACTTGCTTTTCCCTCCTCATCGGTAGTAAGGTTGGGTTGCCAATGTAGGGTCGTTCTCAAATCGGGTTTGGTATTTTTTTCCGGCGTGTCGTATTTGGGCACATAAAACTCGGACGGTTTCTGAAATCCCAACGGCATAAAATACTTGATATAAGGTGTTTCTTTGGGCTTTCTTGAAGAGGTAGTTATGGATACTACATATTTTTCCCGTATAAATCCAACTGGTCTAACTAAAAAATCTACCTGAATAATCTGAGAAAGAACGATGTCATCCACCAACGGCATTACTGTATCCTGCGGAATTGCATCCGGCGGAAAATCATCAACAATAAATACAACAGGTTCTCTTGCATATGCGAATAAACCTTCTTCGTCGATTACTATACCCGGTATTCGCATTAACAGGGATTCGAGGCTCGTCGGCGGAAATTTTTTCAAATCATTCTCTGTTATAACAGACTGAACATCTCTCGGTTGATAATAGCGGGAATAATCTCTGCCCATCTTTTTTGGCGCCGTAATGGTAACCTCCGATATGTGTCTGATCCGGGTTCCAAATTCGTCCACATACTGTTGTTCCGCCTTGTCGGCATAATTGGCAAACTGCACGCGGTCGGGCACGCCGGCGGCAACAACAGGAAGCGTCCGCTCAGGATACGACGCATCGTCGAGCAGCAATTCATATTTGACCGGTCTGTCTGCCCGTGCATCAGTCTGTACAATAAGCACAGTACTGTCCGGCGTTTCGCTGTCGGGAAGGTAGAAACGTCCATTGCGGTCGGTGGATGTTTCATATGTAAAATCGCCACTCATCGAAAGGATGCTCACATTGGCGTTTTCCACCGGCCGCCATCCCAAGGCATATCTTACCATTCCGGACAATCCGTGTCCTTTTGCCTGTAATGTGTCGAGGCTCATCAAATCATTTTTTACGATTCTTTCCGTATCGTAGCGCCGCCAACCCTGTGTGAGCATCAGCAAATCAAGCGCATATTCAGACGATCGTCCTTTTTTACGGAAATAATATCCCGGATCGGGTATATTTCCGCGTAAATCGGAGGTCAGCAAAAGCGAGGTCAATATGTTCATCGTTGTATCGGCAGCAACTTCGTTGTCGCAGGTTACTGAAACCGAAAAATTTCCAGGCAGGGGTCCGCCTGTTTCGTCAGTAATGCTGACCGTATAATCCACCGGACTTCGGGTAGCATAATTCTCTTTGTCTGTTTTAGAAACCACCTTCGCCTGATCGTCATTTTGAACAAATACCAACCGTTCGCATACCGGAACCGTCTCTTTGGTCAAAAGAAGCAAATGGCTTACCCCCGAAGGAAAATCTTTCTTTTTGAAAATTACCGGTTCGTCAGTATTTTCCAAAACAAAAACATCCTGCACCACACCGCGTGTGTGAACGAGTAAACACAGCGTATCGGAGGTTTCAGGCTGAACATTTACACTTAACAGATCTCTGCTCCATACAGCCGAAAGCGCATAACCGTCTTCTCTGGCGGCCGGCAATTCAAAACGTTTGGGTTGCCCCTTGCCGTTGGTGCAAACGGCATAATAACTCTCTCCCGCATCATACTTCATCTTGAATAATCCCATGCCGCGCATGTCGGTTTTAAACCGGGTAATTTCGTTTCCCTTACTGTCGTACACCGTTCCTTCCACGTCAATTTCCGTTCCGTCGCGCTGCGTCGACTTGAATGCCATTCGTCCCTCAACGCCATACAGGGCGGAACCTCCTTCGGGATAAAACGATACGTCGAAATCATCATCAGGCAATGGTATTTTGATGTATCGACTGAACGGTATCGTTTCGTATTTGGCGTCCAACAGCATCACTCGCTGTTTTTCGCCGGGTGCAAGATGAAAACCAAGCTTCGATTTTCCGTCCACAGTCCGCAGATTTACCGGTTTTTCGCTGTTAACGGTGATTCTTAGAGATTCAAGGTTGACAGGCGCCGAAGAACGGATGCGCGAGAAACGAAATTCAGCGTCGATTTTTTTATCCGATAAGAATTGAAACTCAGGCTGAACCTGCATCATGCGGGATAATGGATCGCCAATACGGATATTTTTCATCAAGAAATAATCTTCATCCAAATTTCTCATTCCGGCGGTGTAGGCTCTAAGGGTATAATTGCCTTCCGGCATATCCTCGGGAATGGAGATATATCCGCTGTACAAATCGTTCCCAAGTCCTGTTTTGATGCGACTGACCGCCGAATCCTCCGCATTGAACAGTTCCACATAAACGCAGTTCGACGAAAAAGAGGGAACGTGCGTTGCCGCATCCACAATATGAGCGCGAAACCAAATCCGCTCGCCCGAAAGGTAATACGGTTTGTCGGTATGCAAATGAACCTTTTCCTGAGGGAAAACGGATAATTGACGGTCGAAAAACCTGGCAACATCTAAAAGCGGAACGGCATAAGGATGTAACGGCATCATCTCTTCCCGGGGTTCATTTTCTGCAAATGCTCCCACGGCAATATCATCAGCTTCTAACCGATATTCTATCGGCAGAATCATATTAAGCCCGTTTAAAGATTTTGAAGAAAGCATGGAAGTCAACTTCAATGGATTCATGTAAGTACCGTCAGGAAAAATATGAATCGGTTGCGGCGTGTGGACAGTATTCCGAAATAAGCCAATCTTTCTCCAGCCTGTTTTGAACTTTTTTGCTGCCATTATTTCCTGTATTTCTTTATCGGTGATCGGTTTGCCGAAACAAAAAAGCATTATTTCATGTCCTTCCGGAAGTTCCGGCATATTTACCATTTTATGGCTGGCAGAGTCCGTAGACAAAAAGTCATCAGGATCTACCGCCTGGATTTGATCCGGCTCATAGTCTACAATGACTGGTTGCAGACCGGAAACGGATGATAATCTCTTGAGTGTGGTTACCGGCTTCATACGAACATCTAACAACATAAATCCATTCTCAGACAATGTGTTTTGGTAAAATGACCTGATAAAATTTGAAATGGAAACCTGATATATTTTTTTTCTTTTTTTCCCCCAAAGCAGTTTTTGTTTCAAGTTTTCAGGCTCAAGTTCTGTGAACATGGACTGTAATTGCCATGAAGTGAGATCGGCTTGATAGTCGTGCGTGAAATGGTCAAGCACGCATTGGATATGGTATCCTGTTTCATAATTGACAATTTGCAGCGGCATACGGCAAGTAACTGTCAATTTCTGTGTTTCCGGGTTGTAGTAAAAGAAAACGTCGTCGGGATTGGTTGCCTGGATGGTTCTTTTAGATGGAGTTGTCCCCAGTATGCTTTTCCAGAAAAGGTCGATATCTTTTTTACGGGCGCTGATTTTCACAGCTATCGTTGCTTCTTCTATTTCACGCGCCTGCAACGTTGCGTTAAATGTATGAGACATTCTGCCGGGTTCAATATGATGGAAAACAGACTGATAACCCGCATGCGAAACCACCAGTCGGTAGCTTCCTCCGCCGGGTATGTTGAGTTGATAATAACCGGCAGCGTTTGTAGTAGTACCGGCAATGGTGTTGGAAATGAAAACCGCCGCGTCGGGAATCGGGCTGCCGTCATCAGCATCGGTAATACGCCCGCTGATGATATGCTGTGCGGACAGAATGAACGGTATACTACACAGTAGAAAAACTAAAAATATTTTGTTTGGGTTCATAGGTTTAACCGGTCTCTGTTGAAGCAGTTCTACTGTAATCTAAAAAGAAAGTATTAAGACTGTTCAAAAAATGGAAATCCGCTCTTATTTTTTTAAGAAAGTTAATTTCATCGCCTTGACATTATACCCCGGCTGCTCGCAATAAAACCGGATATGATGCGTCCCCGCAGCGAATGTCAATCGAAGCGGCGTAGCGGGCTGCCATTTCCATCTAAACCACTCCCCGCTGGCGGGAAGATCTACGCTGCCTGTCCGGTTTTCTCCATCCACTTCCAGATGAAATTTACCGTCATCCATTCCCGAAGCATGCAATTGACACAGGTATATGCCGGCATCATTTACTTCTACCGTGTATTGAACCCATTCCCCGGCTTCAATGTAGCTCAGGCTCATTCCCGGCGCTTCGATATCTACCGGGATACTGAACGGATCGTTACCCGAAAACCGGTACCAGTCAGTCCCTCCCTGGTTTATTTCGCCGGTTTCGTGGAAGGCAACTCCCTCGCCTCCGATGTCAAAGTCGCTCATCGGGATGATGCAGGGTTTTCCGGCAGAGAGTACATGCGGACCCTTAAACGGCCCGTTGACCACAGG
>JAISCQ010000183.1 GCA_031265445.1 Bacteroidales bacterium | reverse complement strand
GATTATACGGTAATTCCCCGGCGTCCTCCACGCTGACGGGCGCAACTGCAAACATGCGCCGCCCCCGGCGGATGAAAACCCTGTTCTTTTTTGCTTCTGCCATATCCAGAAACTTTTTTTGGTGATCCCTAAATTCCCTGCCTGTTACTATTATTGCTGACATATTTATATATGATCCTTTAAAATCTCTGCTTTTGCTTTCCGTATCTCTACTTCCACGTTATACATACGTTATTCCCGGATAACTCATGCTTATCCGCGCGCACATCCTGTAATGCAGTATCGTTTTCCATCTTCTCACCGGTCGGCTGTATGCGGCGTTCTTGCGAAGCAATGACCGGGGCCGGCAAAATGTGGCGGAGGCCTGCCGCGGGAATGAGCGAAACGAAATGGAAATTAACGGCATGGATGATGCCGCTAATTCCCATTAATAAATATTTCGTCATTTTTTAACCGTCCTGCTAACGGTTTTCGGCCCTGCAAATACCGACTGATCCGTATTGTAGGATGGATTATATTTGCCGGCGGGAATGTCGGACAATACGGCTTCGTTACAGGCTCCGGCAATTGGAAGATAACTTTGCACCGCCGTCGATATTGCCGAAGCGGCAACATTCGCTATGGCGCCGGCAAGACCGCCGGCGCCGGTATTCACGGAAGTGTCGTACGTGATGGTTCCGGTGCGTTGAAAAACCGTTTCATTAGAAACCGTCGAACGCATGATATATTCTACCGTAACAACCACTTTCGACCCGATAGCCGACTTTTTCCAGTCGACAATATTGGTAAACAGCGCCAGATCGGCGCCGGTTACTTCCCGAAACTGATTGAGCGGTGCGGTAATGAACATTTCGGCGTCATACGCGCTTTCCGACTGGAACATTTCCATTGCCAGAAACGGGGAAACAACATAATACCCTCTTTCGGCAAGCGTACGGGACATGGTGATGTAGAAATTTTCCTTGGCATCAACATTGGTTGTCTTATTAACAGGCGGCATGACAATAATCGACAGCGGGTGCTGTTCATTATAAAAAGCGGGATATGCTTCGGCCCGCGTAATCCGCGTACCTTTCGGCGCGCACGAATGAAACAGCGGCGCGGCAAGAATAAATAAATAAATTAATTTTTTCATTGGTTTTCTATACGTTTAATGATTCGTTCTACAAATACGGCAGATTCGGGATAAAGCGCAACTTCCATCTTCATCAGCTTGATGCCTTCTTCAACTTTACCCTGCTTGACAAGTAAAAATCCATAATCGGCATAAATACCCGGAGGCACGGCCATTCTTCCTCCTTTCTGGTTATCGATAAGGTATTGATACCTTTCCAGTAATTTCTCCAGGTCTTTATCGGTATTGCTTTTCATATACTGATAACTGGCTTCCTGATAACCGCCCCAATTGTACAGGTTTTTTTGCGGGGCACACGAAATGGCCATCAGCGGCAAACATAATGCGAATAATAATTTTTTGATTTCTATTTTCATGGCAGTACTATTTTTTTGGTTTCCTGATTCCCTATAACCACATCCTTTTCGTACAGCGTTTGACCGTTGCTTACTACTTTGACATGTCGCGTACCGGGTTTGATGACATAACTGTTTCCTTTAATGCTCCTTCTTTTGGGAACATCCACTTTTGCCGTAAAGGCGGGATTATCGTCCACATACGCTGTAACTCCGTCTCCATACGACCGGCTGCCTCCCTGAATAAATTGCAGGTAGCTTTGATTGTCCATTCCGCCGCTTTTGCTGGCTACTCCAACCTTACAGGCTGAAAATGAACAAAGGATGAGTGTTATTAATAATAAACGTGTTATTTTCATGATTTATTCCTCCTCGACTATAAAATAATTTGAAAGTTTTGATTCGTCAATTTGACCTTCTGTAAATTCGGCAATGGAAAATTCGCTTTCAACCGAATCGCCTCCGGTAAGCGAGATACGGATTTTACCGGCTGTTTTTCCGGGCAGTTCCATCATCATCCCGGTTTGCGGGTTCTTGACGGACTTTCCTTTTTCTTTTACCGTAAATTTATCGCCCGCCGACAAACCTTGAGACGCTCCGCCCGACACATAATACACGCCCTCGTCTACAGCCAGGAAATACGCTTTCCATGCGCGATTCATGCAATTGTTAATGATGTTTTCCGTTAATTGCGATATGGCTGCCGAAATGGCTTTGTCGCTCAAGGATGCGTCAAAATCGGCCGAACCGCCGATACCCATGGTCGTTTTGGAGCTTGTTTCGGCTGAACCTTTGGCTTCTTCCGAATAGATAATCAGCCCCGATGATACGTCGATCAATCGAATGCTGACGCCTGCTTCGACGGTTTGCGTTTTCGTATTGGAAAAGACGCCGCTCTGACCGATGTTTTTACGTCCATATTCGGTAATGGAACCCACAATGATAAAATCAGCAGGCACATTTGGCTTTTCCTGATCCGACTCCATCATTGCCTTGTCGATATCGGAACGTTCCAGCAAAATAAACTTTTCGGTAGCAGCCAAACGTGTGGACAAAATATCCAATGCCTGTTTCGCCATCGGGTCATTATTTTTGTCGTAAAAAATTCCTTTGCCATACGCCGTTTCGTTGGTAAAACGCGCAATGGCAACTCTGCGCTTGAGCGCCTTCCCCTTTTCTGCGGACGGTTGCACTTGCGGTTCCACCTGCGTCCTGGCAGTTTGGGCGTCTATTGCTCCAAATGAAATAAATGAAACAATCGCTGTCAATGCTATTTTCAAAATATCCCCCCGGATTTTCGGTATCGTCCCGTTTTTTGAAATGGTCTCCGGCTCCATTGCCTCGCAACAGTTTGCGACTGCTGCCTGGCTGGTTAAATTACTTAATGGTATCATAAAATTAACAAAATAAACATTTTTCCTGCTCTAACGGCTTCGCAGGTCTTGCCTTTTATTGTTTTCCCGATTTTCCACTGTATTTTCGGGCCATTCGTCACATACGTCCAGTACCTTTGTGCTTTTTCAGATCGTTCCGGGCAAGCTTTGAAACATCAATGATATACTTTTCTACAAGCTGTTCCATAGATCACCGGGGGTTTCCAGCCGTATAAAATTACCTTTCCCGTATTCTTCCCCGGCCTGTAAAATTTTCTCAACCATATCAGGATTATACGGTAATTCCCCGGCGTCCTCCACGCTGACGGGCGCAACTGCAAACATGCGCCGCCCCCGGCGGATGAAAACCCTGTTCTTT
>JAISCQ010000173.1 GCA_031265445.1 Bacteroidales bacterium | reverse complement strand
AAACTTTAAAGGTAAGAAAATATCGGGTTTAGTTTCTTTCCCTGAACGAACTGCCGACGAGGCTGCCCGTTAATTTTTATCCGTTTGTGTGTAATTTGAGGGTTTCATGCTATCTTTGCACTCCAAAAATCAATCATTAAATCATCGAATATTCATCTTCAAATGATCCATCTCGAAAAAATATTGTCACAGCATGCCGCCGAAGCGGTTGCGTCGATTTATGGCAGGACGCCCGATGCCGGTTTGTTGCAGGTACAGGAAACGCGCAGGGAATTTGAAGGAAATTACACGCTGGTGGTATTTCCTTTGCTGAAAATATCGAAACAGTCGCCCGAAGCTACGGCAAAGGCCATTGGCGACTATTTGCAGGCCAATTGCCCGGAGGTGGACCGTTACAGTGTCATCAAAGGGTTCCTGAACCTTGTGATTTCCGATCTCTTCTGGCTGAAATTCCTTGCCGGTACAGCCATTGACGGACGCTACGGCTACACTGCGCCGAAAAGCGCGCCCCGGAAGATGATTGAATATTCGTCGCCCAATACCAACAAGCCGCTCCACCTGGGACATATCCGCAACAATCTGCTGGGATGGTCGCTGTCGAAGATACTGGCTGCTGCCGGACATAACATCATCAGGGTAAACCTGGTGAACGACCGCGGTATCCACATCTGCAAGTCGATGCTGGCATGGAAGCGCTGGGGCAATGGCGAGACGCCCGAAAAATCGGGCAAAAAGGGCGATCACCTGGCAGGCGACTATTATGTGAAGTTCGACCTGGAATACAAAAAGGAAATCGAGCAGCTGGCAGCGCAGGGTATGGACAGGGACGAGGCCGTCCGCAAAGCGCCGCTGATACAGGAAGCCCGGGAAATGCTGCGCCGGTGGGAAGCCGGAGACCCCGAAACGGTAGCCCTCTGGGAAATGATGAACGGCTGGGTATACGACGGTTTCGATGTGACGTACCAGAGGCTGGGGGTTGCTTTTGACCGCGTATATTACGAGTCGCAAACCTACCTGCTGGGGAAGGAAATTGTGATGGAAGGCCTGCGTCAGGGAATCTTCTTCCGGAAAGACGACGGTTCGGTGTGGGTCGATCTTACCGCCGACGGCCTGGACGAAAAGCTGCTGCTCCGTTCCGACGGTACTTCGGTCTACATGACCCAGGACATCGGTACTGCCTGCCAGCGCTTTGAAGAATACAACATCGACGAGCTGGTATACGTGGTGGGTAATGAACAGAATTACCATTTCCAGGTATTGTCGCTCGTGCTGGGCAAGCTGGGCTATCCGTGGGCCGGAAGCCTGAAGCACATGTCGTACGGCATGGTGGAGCTGCCCGAAGGAAAGATGAAATCGCGCGAAGGAACAGTGGTGGATGCCGACGACCTGATGGACGGGATGATTGCTACGGCGCGGGAGATGTCGCAGGAACTTGGCAAGCTGGACGGGTTGACTGCCGGCGAAGCCGAAAAGATCGTGCAGACCATCGGCCTGGGTGCGCTGAAGTACTTCATGCTGAAAGTCGACCCGAAGAAAACCATGCTCTTCGATCCGGCGGAATCTATTGACTTCAACGGAAATACAGGCCCTTTCATTCAATATACCCATGCCCGCATCCGGTCGGTGCTTCGCAAGGCTGCCGAAACGGGTATCGACATCCAAACCGGCATCGATACGGGTATTGCACTGAATAGCAAGGAGGTTTCGCTGATCCACGCCATCTATAATTTCCCGAAGATGGTGGCAGATGCGGCTGAAACGTATAGCCCGGCGCTGATTGCCAATTATGTATACGACCTCGCCAAGGAATTTAACCAGTTCTATCACGATTATTCGATCCTGAAGGAGGAAGATGCAGCCGTAAAACACTTCCGGCTGCTGCTGTCGAAGTACACAGCCCGGGTAATCCGCACGGCAATGGACTTACTGGGGATCGACTCGCCGGAAAGAATGTAGGAATATCCCGGCTGTTTTCCGGATGAGCATCAGTCATTAAAAATCAAAAATCAATTCATGTCGTTACTTTCCGATTTCGGACTCCGGGTGGAAGAGGCCTGTCAGCGCCTGTCAGCGGTGATTCTGCATACGCCGCTGCAATTGAACCGAAACCTTTCGGCGTTATACGAAGCCAATATTTACCTGAAACGGGAAGATTTGCAGGAAGTGCGATCGTATAAACTGCGCGGGGCCTACAATATGATCAGCCAGCTGCAGCACGGCGAGCGGCAGCGCGGCGTCGTTTGTGCCAGCGCCGGAAATCACGCACAGGGATTTGCCTACAGCTGCCGGCGACTCGGTATCCGTGGCGTCGTGTTCATGCCCAAGGTGACGCCACGCCAGAAGATACAGCAAACCCGGCGCTTTGGCGAAGACCATGTGATCATCCGCCTGACGGGCGATACTTTCGACGATTGCGCCGAAGCAGCCAAAACATACGCTGCAGACCACCGCATGACCTTCATCCCTCCGTTCGACGATCCGCGCATCATCGAGGGACAGGGAACCATCGGCGTGGAACTGCTCGAAGACCTGCCCGTCATTGACTGCATTTTCATCCCGATTGGCGGTGGAGGCTTGTGCGCCGGCGTTGGGGCATACATCAGGGATCATTCCCCGGCAACGTCCGTCATCGGGGTGGAACCGCAGGGCGCACAGTCGATGAAGGCGGCTTTCGAGGCCGGACACCCTGTGACGCTCGAACACATCGAACGGTTTGTTGACGGGGCCGCTGTAAAGCGTGCGGGCGACCTTACTTACCGGATTTGCCGCAGGGTCGTGGACGATATCTGCCCGGTTCCCGAAGGCAGGGTTTGCTCCACCATACTGAAACTCTACAACGAGGACGCGATTGTGGCCGAACCCGCCGGGGCCCTGTCCATCGCCGCGCTCGACGATTATGCCGGCGCCGTCAAGGGGAAAAACGTCGTTTGTATTGTCAGCGGAAGCAACAACGATATCGACCGGATGCAGGAGATCAGGGAGCGGTCGTTGCAGTTTGAGCGGCTGAAGCATTATTTCCTGATCCGCTTTGCACAGCGTCCCGGGGCTTTGAAGGATTTTGTGAACAGGGTGCTGGGCCCGAACGACGATATTGTGCGGTTCGAGTACATGAAGAAAACCAACAAGGACGACGGGCCTGCACTGGTGGGCATCGAACTTAATTCGGCGCACGACTACGATATGCTGATCCGGCATTTGAAAGAGTACCAGTTCGATTTCACGGCGCTCGCCGAAGATGACAGTCTGTTTGCGTACCTCGTATAGGAGAAAGATAAAAACTGAAAGGAAGATGATGAAAATCCGGAAAATACTGTTTTTAACGGCGCTGCTTTTTGCGATGATCCGTCCGCTGGAAGCGCAGAATGTTACCATTTCGGGCAACGACCCGGCCTATGCCGGCAGTGAACTTGTTTTTTATTCCATTGACAATTATTTCTGCAACAGCGAGGTCAAGCTGGGTGAATGCACCGTAGCCGCCAGTGGCAGCTTTACAGCCGCTTTCCCCTGCCATAACGCCCGGCTGATATACATGTACCTGGGCGTTTTTCACGTCCGGTTCTTTGTTGAACCCGGCTTCAGCTACGAAGTGAAACTGCCGCCGCGTACCGACAAGTCGCCCGAAGAGGAGGCAAGCCCCTTTTTCGAGAGAGTAACGGTTTACATGAACATCCTGTCAATTAAAAACAGCGGGGGACGGGAGGTCGCTGCCGGGAATGAGCTGAACCTGCTGGTCAGCCGGTTTGATGAAATGTTCAATCCGCTCTACGACCGGTTAGCCGTGGACGCAGCCATGAAGCGTCCCGTAGCCCGCCTTGATTCCACCATCAGCGCCTTTCATCGGGGACTTCCCCGGACGGGTAACCGCTATTTTGACGGTTATGCCTTCTACCGTTCGGGGCTGCTGTACTATGCCGCACAGCGCAACGGGGTAAAATATATCTCGAATGCCTATTTTGCCGGAAAACCCGTACTGTACGACAACGAGGCTTACATGGAGCTTTTCAATACCACCTACGATAAGTATTTCATGTATTTCGGGCGTACCGGCGATGCCATCTACGACGTTGTCAACGTGCGGGAGAGTTTCAGCGGACTGAAACAGCTTCTCATGCAGGACGGGGTATTACCCGCCGACAGCCTTTGCGAATTTGTGATCCTGAAAAATATTTATGACGAGTTCTATTCCGACCGTTTTTCGAGACGGTCACTGCTCCGCCTGCTCGATTCGGCCATCGTGCAGACAAAAATAGAGCGGCATAAGGAATTAGCCGGCGAAATCCGTTCAAAAATCACCGGGCTGCTGCGGGGTTTCGAGCCGCCTGCCTTTTCGCTGTACAGCCAGGACAGCACGCGGGTAACCATGCAGCACTACAGGGGCAAATATATTTACCTGATGTTCTGCACCACCCAGAACTATGTGTGTCTGAGCCAGTACGAACTGCTGGAAAAGCTGTACAGGGATCATGGCAAATGGCTGCAGATTGTTGTTGTATCGGTTGACGACCGTTTGTCCAGCATGCGGAACTTCCGTAACAGGAACGGCTACCGGTGGGATTTCCTGCACTTCGCCAACGATCCCGACATCCTGAAAAAATATGATGTACGTATTTTCCCGACCTGCTACCTGATTGATCCCGAAGGAAAACTTGCGCTGTCCCCGGCTCCGGCAGCCAACGAAGATCTTGAGCGGAGCCTGTGGCTCGAATTGAACAGTAAGGGGCTGTGGCAGGAATATATCCGAAAGGGCTGGATGGAAGCGCCGAAAAGTACCGACAAGCGCTTTGACCTGAACTTATAGCCGTGCGAACTGCAAGTCCCGCGACTGTCGCCGCCTTTCCGTTTCAATATCAATCATCCATATTCGGCAAAATACAGTCTGGCAAGATACTGTTCATCCGCGTAATCCACCCACCCTGCAATACATGAGCCTGCTGCGCCGCTTTCCAGCATGCCGGCTACATATTGCCGTACGGCAGGATCGCCGTCGCGTTCGCTGATAAAAAACGCTGTTTCGCCCTTGATTCCATGACGGATGGCTATCTCGCCGGCTACAATATTGGGTAATGTATACACAAACACTGCCGGACTTGGCTGTTCAGCGTTTTGAAGATGCGTCAGGTCACTGTCCAGCGAGCCTGACGAGTTACACAGGACAATTGCCGTCGACTCGTCCGGACGGCAGGCCATGTTGCCCGAAAGCAGATATTCGGCGGCAAGAAAGCCAAGTTTGCACAACCGGTCCATCTTATAAAACTTTGGGTACGCCAGGTTCAGGTTTTTAAAGGCGGCTTTGGCAAAAGCGGCAAAATCCGAATCCGCGGCTTGCTCGAATACCGTTTGTCCGTTAACCGTGATGCGATTGTTGGCGATCACGCACATACTCGTTTGCTGTACAGGCATTTTTAATATTTGAATTTCGGATGCGCAAAGATACGAAGTTTCGAGTTCTTCAGCGCTGTACCTGTACCGTCAATGTTCAGTTTTTTCATCATACTGCCCCCGTTGAGCGGCATTTGTAATGCCGCTCGGAACACGGGGCAATTTGTAATTGCCGTTTGAAGAGATAAAGCGAGGCTGTCAGGAGAATCATATTTCGATTCGGGGATCAATATCCGGATTGCAAATCCGGATATGTTCCGAGCCGAATTACAAATCCGGCTCAACGGAAGTTTCGAGTTGTATTTTTGTGAGAAGAAATT
>JAISCQ010000143.1 GCA_031265445.1 Bacteroidales bacterium | reverse complement strand
CAATTGTCCGGTCACACGTTTACCGTTAGCGGCGTGATGAAAGACCTGCCCGATAATTCCAGCCTGCAAGCCGATCTGGTCTTTCCGCCCTTCGGCGAGTACGGTAGCCGGTTCTGGGGCGGAAATGATGCACACATTACTTTTTTCCGCATCCCGGATGCCGGGAAAATAAGCGAAACAGAAAAGGTTTTGACGCAAATCGCCTACCGGAACCTGGAGTTTTTCCAGAAAGTGAACGCTTATTTTACGCTGGATCCGCTTCGCGACCTCCATTTTGCCAAAACTATGGCGAATGCGATTCTAACAGGAAATAAATCCATGATCAAGGTGTTTGTATTGGTTGCTTTAATCATTTTGCTCATTTCCTGCATCAACTTCACCAACCTGTTCATTTCCACCTCATTTTTACGGGCAAAGAGTATCGGGATTAAAAAGTCGCAGGGGGCAAGCAAGCGCTCGCTGGTCAGGGATTTTTACATCGAAACGACCTGCTATGTCCTGATTGCCATCGGCATCGGCATTTTTCTCGTCCACCTGGTTTTACCGGTATTCAACAGTTTTACCCAATCCGCGTTAACAATCGACTTATCGGCTCCCGGATTATATTTGTTTCTTGCTGTTCTGCTGGTTTTTACAGTATTATTGGCGGGTACTTTCCCTGCGTTTTACATGACCGGTTTCAATCCCATTCAAACCTTGAGCGGCAAATTTAAGGGAAAGAACATCTCGATGTTTCAGAAAAGCCTGATTGTGGTGCAGTTTACGGCGTCCATTGCCTTGCTGATTGTGGTGTTTTTCATGCAAAAGCAAGTACAGTTCATGACACAGTACGACTTGGGATTCAATAAGGAAAATATTGTTTACGTGCATGGACGAGAGCATTTCGCCGGAAATTACGAAGCACTGAAAGACGAGCTGCTGAAAAATCCTTCCATCACGGAGATAACGATGAAAAGTTGGCTGCCTACCCAGTGGAATCAAGGCTGGGGCATCGGCAACGTCGGATCGGACGAAGTCATTATCATGGAAATGAACTACGTAAAACCTAATTACTTCGATTTTATGGGCATGAAGATTATTGATGGAGAAAATCCGTTTCACTTGGAGTCCAATCCCGATCTTTCAACCACTCCGGTCGTTATCAACGAAAGCGCCCAAAAGCTTTTGGGGCTGGAAGATCCGGTGGAGCAGATCATCATTGCCAACAACAGCCAGCGCATGGTAGTCAAAGGGGTGATGCGCAACGCCCATATCCGCTCGTTGCGCGATGAAATCGATCCGCAGATATACATGAAACTCCAGTGGGAGAGATGGTGTCCGGTTTTCTTCAAGGTGAACGGCGATCCGCAAAACGCTATCGACGTCATTCGCACCAAATGGCAGGAGATGGAGCCGGATTATCCTTTCGAATACAACTTTCTGGACGATACCTACCGGGAATTGTACAATGCCGAAAGAAACGCCGAAAAAGTGTTTACTTTCGCCATGCTGATTACCTTTATCATCAGTATCGCCGGACTGTTCGCCATGGCTTTTTACGCTACCCAGCGGCGCATCAAGGAAATCGGGCTGCGGAAGGTGAACGGCGCCACGCTCCGGGATTTGTTGATTTTGCTCAACAGGGATTTTGTATGGTGGGTCGTTATATCCTTTGCCATTGCCGTGCCGGTAGCGTATTTCAGCCTGCAATCGTGGCTGGACGGATTTACGGTCAAAACAGCGCTGAGCGTCTGGGTTTTCGGCCTGGTCGGAATCCTCGCGCTGTTGATTACCCTATTGACTACGAGTTTACAGACATGGAAAGTCGCAACCACCAATCCGGTCGAAATGCTGAAAAACGAATAAAGCAACGAATTGGGGGGGCGCCCGTCAAGCACATCCAAACACAAGTGTAAAAACCGTCCCCTCGCCCGGACGGGAAGCGACCGAAACCGTTCCGCCGTGCAACTTGACGATACGCTCCACGAGGGTCAGACCGATGCCGCTGCCTTCCGAGAAATAGCGGTTTTTCCCACGGTAAAACGGTTTGAAAAGCTGTTCCATGTCTTCCGGAGGAATACCGATGCCCGTATCCGAAAAGCGGATGTAAACTTTGCTGTCCGGGAAGGAAATTTGCACCGTGGAGGTGTGGTTGTGCGAAAACTTGCAACTGTTTTCCATCAGATTGACGAAGGCGGTACGCAGCAAGTATTCGTTGCCGGTGATCGCTACCATCTGTTCGTCGCTGGCGTCGTCTTCGAACGTCAGATTGACGCTGTAGCCGCTCCTTGCCTTCATCACCGTCGCGCTTGCATCCAGCAGGATTTCGTCCGGGCGGACGCGCTGCATCCTGATTTGGTCGGCATGGTAGCTTGCTTTTGCCAGGTCGAGCAGTCCGGTGGACAGCTTTTCGATTTTGCGGGCGTCGGCAAGCGCGTTCTCGACCACCTTTTTGTAGTCTTCATTCGAGCGTTCCCGGTGAAGCGACAGCTCGAGTTCCGCAATCAGGGCGGACATCGGCGTGCGCAGCTCGTGCGAAACGTTGCTTACGAACATTTTCTGCGCCTCGAAAGATGCTTCGAGACGGTCGAGCATGTCGTTGAACGTGGCGGCAAGTTCGCCCGTTTCGTCCTTCGGGTTGTCCGTTTCGACCCGCCTGCTCAGGTTCGAGGCGGTTATCTGCCCGACCTGCCGGACGATTTTCGATACCGGACGCAACGCCTTGCGCGCCATGAAGTAGCCGATGAGAAAGAGTACGGCGAACGATACCGCCCATATCGTGAGCAGCTTTACGTTCAGGATGCGCAGCATGTCGTAGCCTTCGCGGGGATAGAGCAGTTCTTCGAGCACGATGAACACGGCGCCCCAGAGCAGCACCGTGATCAGAAGGTAGATGAGCGTGAGTTTAGTACGGATTTTCATGGCTGAAGATGAATCCCATTCCGGGCCTTGTGTGAATCAGTTTAACCTCGAAGTTACGGTCTATTTTCCTGCGCAGATAGCTGATATAGACGTCTATGAAATTTGTTCCCGTATCGAAATGCGTGTCCCAGACTTTTTCGGCGATTTCGGTTCGCGACAGCAGGCGCCCGGCATTGCGGACGAAGAACAGCAGCAGGCTGTATTC
>JAISCQ010000016.1 GCA_031265445.1 Bacteroidales bacterium | reverse complement strand
CTGCTGTATCTGCCGTATCAGAATATCTGTATTCGAAAGCATGTTATTATAACTGTCAAGAAAACTGCAAACGGATTCTTCTATTTTACGGGCGAAAGACAGCCGGAAGCTATGCTCGTCGGAAGTATCCAGGCCGGAAAAATCGAAATCCAGGATCAGGTAACTGTTTTTTTTGGGAGTAGGATGCCGGCCGATATACAGGTCGCCGAACAGTTGCTCAAATTCATGTGCATAATTGATGTCGTAATAATACGACAGGGTCTTGAAGAAAAGGCTTTTCCCGAACTTGCGCGGACGGATAAAAAACTGATTCTTGTTGATTTCATTTTCCAGCATCTCGATGAAACGGGTTTTATCCACGTAGGCATAATTTTCGAGTATGATACTCCTGAAATCCGAGTTGCCGTAAGGCAAACGCTTGAATATTTTTGTTTCCATAAATATCGGATATTATTTGCAAAGGTAACGTATATTTATTACATCAACCGAATTTCATTTGAACTTTATGCAAAAAAAAACGTCGCAAGTATCAATATCTCATTTTATTACAACCGTATTTTTTCGTAAAAACAAGTTCATTGGAACAAGTTTTTTCGAAAACAGATCGAATAATAATGATGAAAGGTAATGAAAGGGGGGCCATTCAAAGGGTACAATTCAAATTGTCGCATTAAGGATAAAATTGATTTCGTCCTGACGGGAACGACATATTGGCAGAAAACGGCATATCGGTAGAAAACAATTCGTTATTCGGCAAAGTTCCGTTGAGGCTTAGGGGCAGAAGGTGCACGTTTTTTACATGGATATGGGATTCCGATGACTGCCGGACGGTTGCCGATGACTGCCGGACAATTGCCGATGACCGCCGGACGGTTGTCGTTGACGACAGGACGGTTATCGTTGACGACAGGACGGTTGCCGTTGATCGCCGGACGGTTGCCGTTGACCGCCGGACGGTTATCGTTGACGACAGGACGGTTGCCGTTGACCGCCGGACGGTTGCCGTTGACTACAGGATAACTGCCAATTGACTTCCGGATAATTGTCGATGACTTCAGGACAACTGCTGACGACTTCAGGACAACTGCTGACGATTTCCGGACATCTGCCGATTGACTTCAGGACAACTGCTGACGACTTCCGGACAGTTGCTGACGACTTCCGGACAACTGCTTACGACTTCCGGACAACTGCTGGCGACTTCCGGACAACTGCTGACGACTTCAGGACAGTTGCCGCGTACAGTGGCGATATGAAAAAATGGAAAATAGATCGCTCATTTTTTACAATATTACTAACTTTGCCAAACTTCGGACTTTTCAAAAACTGATATGATCATGGCGCAAATGATAGACGATATCTCGAGAACTTTTAATGAATACATACTCATACCGGGCCTGACAACGAAAGAATGTATCCCGGGAAAAATCAGCCTGCAAACTCCGCTGGTAAAATACGGCAAAGGCGACGAGGCAGGTTTGTCATTAAATATCCCCTTTGTATCGGCCATCATGCAATCGGTATCCGACGATCGCATGGCGATTGCTCTTGCCCGCAATGGTGGACTTTCGTTCATTTTCGGTTCCCAGTCCATCGAAAGTCAGGCCGAAATGGTGCGTAAGGTGAAGAAGTACAAGGCAGGGTTCGTTATCAGCGATGCCAACCTGACTCCCGAACATACGCTGAAAGATGTGGTCGAGCTGAAAGACCGCACAGGTTTTTCCACGGTTGGCATCACCCACGACGGCACATCGAACGGCAAGCTCCTGGGAATGGTCACCAGCAGGGATTACCGTCCAAGCAGGGATCGCCTCGATAAAAAGGTAAAAGATTTTATGACGCCTTTCGCAAAATTAGTGACGGGAAAATACGGTATCAGCCTGGATGAGGCCAACGACATTATCTGGGACAATAAAATCAATACCCTCCCGGTGATTGACGGGAACCGGCATTTGAAATATTTTGTTTTCCGGAAAGATTATGACAGCCACAAGAACAATCCCAACGAACTGTTGGACGACCGCAAGAGTTTGCTGGCAGGAGCAGGCATCAACACAAGGGATTATGCCGAACGGATACCCCGGCTGGTGGATGCAGGCGTTGACGTGCTGTGCATCGACTCGTCCGACGGGTATTCGGAATGGCAGCAGGAAACCATACGCTTTGTAAGGGATACATACGGCGACCGGGTGAAGACAGGTGCCGGAAATGTTGTTGACCGGGACGGGTTCCGCTACTTAGCCGATGCAGGCGCCGATTTCATCAAGGTGGGAATCGGCGGCGGTTCCATATGTATTACCAGAGAACAAAAGGGAATTGGCCGGGGACAAGCCACAGCGCTGATTGAAGTAGCCAGGGCGCGCGACGAGTATTTCGAGGAAACCGGCATGTATATTCCCATCTGTTCCGACGGCGGTATCGTCCAGGATTATCACATGGCGCTTGCGTTGGCTATGGGCGCCGATTTCATCATGATGGGCAGGTATTTTGCACGTTTCGACGAAAGTCCGACTAAAAAACTGATGGTGGGCGGCGCCTACGTGAAGGAATACTGGGGCGAAGGCTCTAACCGCGCACGAAACTGGCAACGGTACGATATGGGCGGCGGCGACCGGCTGAAATTCGAGGAAGGCGTGGACAGCTATGTGCCTTATGCCGGAAAACTCAAGGACAACCTCGAAGTTACCCTGGGAAAGATCAAATCGACCATGTGCAGTTGCGGGGCATTATCGATTCCCGAACTGAAACGGCGCGCCAAAATAACGCTGGTATCGTCAACAAGTATTATCGAAGGCGGTGCGCACGACGTTATTTTGAAAGAGACAAAGACAAACCAGTAAAAAGTCATCACGTGTACTTGCCTCGCTACCGGCGAAATCCGAAATTTGCGCCTGAAGCGATGGCCATAAAATAACGCCACAAATGAAACATTTTTTGGAAAAGGCCGTATATAGGAAACATGTAATATGAAAGATGCACTTATATGTTAGTTAAAAAAGAACCGAATTTCGATCACCTTACCGTAAAGAGTCTGGTAGCTCTTGCAATGCTGATGTCGACAGCATTCAGTGTACAGGGACAGGCAGTGCCGTCCGAAGAAGAAAATATCCCGTTCCTGATGACTTTCGGCAACAAGGCCGATACATCATGGGGCGATGACGATTATTCTCAAACCTTCTTTTTCGTTGTCCCCGAAACCTACAAGGGGATGGTATTTATCCGTGTATTCGACCCGGATATTGGCGGTAAAAACGACGAGTTGAATGGTACTTTCGATACCAAAATGCAGTATTCCGTGTATGGCGGCAAGGAAGCGTTTACGCATCCCGATGCACAGGGAACAGACCCGACAGGCAATTACAAGAGCGGCACCCTTTTGGCAACCAGGACTTTCGGCGTCGACCCCAAATTCGACAACAACTGGTATACCTTTGGGCCGTTTAATCCTACGGCAGGTGAGCTTGACCTCAAGTACGGCGGTTACATGTTCAAGGTAATCTGCGATGGCGTCACCGGCGACGACGGAAACATGTACCGTTATTTCATGAGCACTTCGGCAACCGCCAACGTACCCATCGAAGGAGGCAACGCTTTTTCGTACGAATATTCATTCCGCATGCACGACAACGCCAAGGAAGTATCGCACATATACCCGTATGTCGACCCGGAATGTACCAAGATCCGGCAGGAAAACTTCGATTGGGATGACGACGGCGTGATCCGCGTGACCTCCGAAGTTCGGCGCGAACAGTTTTGCACCGTATCGGGCGATAACGTATGGGCGAAAAGCGAATTTGCCATTATAGAAGGAGAAAAGGGTAAATCGCTCGATTTCCAGTTTATCAAAAAAGGCATCAGAAACAATAACGTGGTCATCAATGTCCGGAACCAGAGGGGGGACTTGTTGAAATTCTACTCTTCGCCTATCGGTGGCGTTCCCAAGTATAAATATACGATTGAAGCAAACAGGAAACCCAAATCCAAGCAATAACCAACCTTAAAACAGACACCGGCAATGAAAAAAGCATTGGCACTGTTGATAATTCTCGTGGCAATAGTCGCATTGCCATGCCGTAAAAGTATCGCCCAGATTTACAAGTTCCAGCAATACACAACTAAAGAAGGGCTTTGCAATCAATTTATCTACTCCGTAGCCCAGGATAAACACGGATTCATCTGGTTTACGACAGGGTTGGGATTGTGCAGATATGACGGATTCCAGTTTTCTTCTCCGGACAGCGATTTGCCGGCGTCCAATGTTACCACGTCCTTCAGGGACAACAACGGTAACCTGTGGTTTGGCTATAACGACGGGCTAACGGTAAAATATGACGGTACTGAATTTTTCAGAGTTGATACTTCGACCACTAAAACAGCCGTAACGCAAATTATCCAGGCTCCTGACGGCGAGGTACTGATCGCAACGCAAACCGGCGGTATTACCCGTATCGGGAAAAAACTCGATCGCTTTACGGAAGGGTTCGAAGAAATCATGATCAATGCCATGTGCTTTGTTGGCGATGATCGGTTATTGGCAGGATCACAGGATGGCCTGTATTTGTATCAATACAAAAACGACCGGCAGGAGATGGCGCTCATTGCCGGGAACGAGGAACTGTCTTACATGACGGTAACATCCGTCATACCTAAAAACGACCATAGCGGATACTGGATCGCTACCGAAAGCGACGGTATTTTTTATGTTACCGTCGACGGGAATCATTTCTCGACATTGCGGCTGGATATTTCCGAACTCCAGGATGCGCAGGTGCAATCGGTTTACGAGGATATGCTGGGCAACCTGTGGATATCTACTTTCGGCAAAGGGCTTTACCGGATACATCTTTCGGAAGAGATGCATATCCTGAAAACAAGCGTTTATAACAGCGCCAACGGCTTGGGGAGCGATTATGTGAAACAGGTGCATTTTGATAACCAGCAAAACCTCTGGGTAGCTACCTACGGACATGGCGTAGCCTGTATCACCAACCTCGCCGTCTCCTTCTTCGAGACGCTGAACCCTATCGGCAACAATGCAACCGCCGTTTTGTCGGCGGATAACTCGGAGTACTGGATTGCAGGAACAGGCGCCATCATCAGGATGATTACCAAGCCCGAGCCGAAAACAGTGGTATTGGAACGCGCTAACGGCCTGCCGAACGAAAAGATTACAGTATTGCGCACCGATGATCTTGGCAATTTATGGTTTGGCACCGAAAAAAACGGGCTGTACAAAGTAGACAGGGATGCCCAAAATGCTTCCTTGTTCTATCGCGAAGAAAATTCGCTATCCAATGCCATACAGGACTTCATTTTTGCAGATGAAAAAATATGGATGGCCACGCGCAACGGCGTATTGGTCATTGACCCCCAAACGGGCAAAAAAACAAAACAATACACCACATTCGACGATGGTTTGCCGTATAATAACATACGGAATATTTTTAAAGACTCGAAAAACAGGATATGGGTCGCCACCAACAGTAATTCGCTGCTGGATATTAAAAGCGGTTACAGGCTTACCCTGCCCGACGAGTCGGAAACCGAATTTTCGGCGATTGCCGAGGACAACATGGAACGTATCTGGGCAGGCACTACCGGCAAGGGCGTTTATCTTTTCGACGAAGCCCGCGACACCATCTACCGCTTCACATCCGAAAACGGTTTGAAGACGGATTATTGTTATGCGATGACATTTGACGGCAACGGGCACATCTGGATCGGTCACCGTTTGGGACTTACCAGCATCAACACGAATCGTCTTACGGTAAACACTTTCGGAGTTGACAATGGCATTTTCGGCGATGTGAATCCGCTGGCGATGATCTTGAACGAAAGCGGCGAAATGCTGGTAGGGATGACCGACGGGGTAATGATGTACGACGTTAAAGCCGACCAGACCCAGGAACAGGTACCCATGCTGAACCTTTCGCAAGTTCTGATCAACGATCAACCATACAATGCATACAAACCCGTTGTCCTGCCGTACGGAAAACACAAGGTACAGTTCGATTTTGTCGGCTTGCAGTATTCCAATCCGGCATCGGTATCCTATCAGTACCTGTTGATGAATTATGACAATGGCTGGACAAAGTTATCGAAATCGACCACAGCCAACTATCCGCGTTTGGAGGATGGCGACTACAGTTTCTGGGTGAAAGCATGTAACAACGACAATTGTACCGAGGAAACAATGTTGTTCACCATCAAGATACGCAACCCGTACTGGAAAACATGGTGGTTCGTACTTTTGGCAGTAGTTGCTGTTATTGGCCTGGGATACGCCGTGATTGCCATACGCGAGCGCAACCACAGGATACAGCAGGAATACCTCGAAAACGAACTGAAGGCACGCACCAGGGAAGTACACAAGCAAAAGGAAGAAATCGAAATCAAGAACAGGGATATCACCGACAGTATCAATTACGCGCAACGCATACAGTTTAGCGTACTGCCCTCCACCAGCACCTTGCTGGAACACAGTTCGGGCGCATTCATTTTCTACCGGCCGCGCGACATTGTCAGCGGCGACTTCTACTGGTTCGAATACTTCCCCGAAACCCACCGGCTGCTGATTGTCTGCGCCGACTCCACCGGACATGGCGTACCGGGCGCATTCATGTCGCTCATCGGTACCACCCTGATCAAGGATATCGCCCTGCGTCCCGATGTCCACGGTCCGGCCGATATACTTTACCGCCTGGACGAAAACATACAGTCGACGCTCAACCAGAACAGGGATTCGGAACAGGCGAATGACGGGATGGACATCATTGTGTGCGAAATCAATACCGAAACGCGTTTCACCAGGATATCCTCGGCCATGCGGCCTTTCATCGTTTACCACAAAGGAACGCCCACCACCTACAAGAGCAGTCGCTCGTCCATCGGAGGACAGCGCCTCGGAAACAAAACGTTCGCCACCACCGAACTGCAACTCGCAAAAGGTGATACGATCTACATGTTCACCGACGGATATACCGACCAGTTCGGCGGACCATCGGGCAAAAAACTGAAAATGACCCGCCTGCAAAACATCCTCAATGATATCTATGACCGCGACATGGACGAACAGCATCGCGTGATCAAAGAAAACTTCGACCTCTGGAAAGGCAACGACAAACAAATTGACGATGTGTTAATGATCGGGGTAAAGATTTAGGCAGTGATGTAAAAACACCTCCCGAAAGCTTTCAACGACGCTGGGATTATTACTCAACTTCGGATGAGCATGTGGAAGACAACGCCCGCCATTACCAACGTCCGCATCGCCAAAGGCGCCGTCCCCCTCTACGATCGCATGGTTGGGGCGCAAAAGATTTGCAAAGCGAATTTCCGGGAGTTCGCGGTTTTTCGGTGTGTAATATTTGGCGTATGAAGCTGTTTCACGAGTTTTATACGGGGTTATTATAATCTTGCAAAATGAAAAATCGACTCGCATATAATGAATTATATAACAGGATAACGCAATTGATAGAACAATCGCGTCATCGGGTTATGCAGTCGGTTAATCTGACTATGGTTTATACCTACGACGAAATTGGCAGGTATATCGTGGAAGATGAGCAAAAAGGCGAACAACGTGCCGAATATGGAAAAGCGGTACTGAAAGAAGTAATGCGGCTTGCCAATGAAGGACAGAGAATAGAAAAATCCGCAGACTTGCTTAAAAATCCATTCATATTGGAATTTCTCGGCTTGGAAGAAAAATCTGTTTACACCGAACCCGTTTTCGAAACCCGTATTTTGTCGAACTTGCAGAAATTCCTGCTCGAAATGGGCAAGGTTTTCTGTTTGAAGCCCGACAAAAACGCTTTACTTTCGACGAAGACAGTTTTTATGTTGATTTGGTGTTGTATAACCGTTTGTTGCAATGTTATGTTCTTGTAGATTTGAAAACCGAAAAATTAAAACATCAGGATTTTTGTCGCAAATTTTGCCGATATTTGCGACAAGATTAAATAGAAAATGATATGCAAAATACAGAAAGTAAAATAATTGCAAAAATAAAAAAAGCGCGTAGAGGATCGCTGTTTTTTGCTAATGATTTCATTGCATTTGGAAGTGTGAAAACCGTAAGTAAAGCATTGGAAAGACTGGTAAAATCGGGCGAAATTACTCGCGTGGCTGCGGGTATTTTCGTGCGCCCGCAAAAAGATAATATTATAGGCGAGGTAATGCCTGATATTGAAGATATTGTCAAAGCCATTGCACGACGCGACAAAGCAAGGATTGTTCCCACAGGCGATTATGCACTCAACCGTTTGGGGTTTTCTACGCAAGTGCCGATGAACATTGTTTATCTAACGGACGGAACGGCGCGGAAAATCAAAATAGGCAATTACACGATTGTCTTTAAGAAAGTTGCGCCTAAAAATGTTGCCGCTATAGGCGAAATCAGCCGTCTGGCAATTCAGGCATTGAAAACCATTGGCAAAGAAAATGTTATGGAAAGTGCAACTGCTTATTCCAAGTTGCTATTTCCACACATTACGGATGTAGAAGGACTAAACAAAGACGAATTCAAACTCTACTGCCTCGACCCTGCAATTCGCCGTCGTGGCATTATCAAGGAGCAATGCCACAAAATTGACGAGGAGTTTAAAGAGTATATGCCGGAAATAAGAATAAGATAATTCAAAAAACGAAATAT
>JAISCQ010000241.1 GCA_031265445.1 Bacteroidales bacterium | reverse complement strand
CCCCCCCCCCTCCCGGTATATCTCTTAAAATCAACGATATACAAAGGCTTTATGCGTGTGCCGGTCTCATTCGGAGAGATGAACCGGAGATGGAAAACGCTCTCAAGAGTGAAGAGAGCGGAGAAAAATCGTGTGCATTTTTTGCCCTTGAAGGCAGAAAATGCCGGTAAACATAATATGAATTTTAAAATTTTAAAGCCATGGAGAAGATCCTCATCCGTTTAGACAGTTCATGACGCCTTTACTGAAAGGCGCGAAGCAGTCGTCCGTACATGCGGCGACCGGCTTCATCGTTCCCCTGCGCAATGGCGGCGCATAAAACCGCATTGTGCGGATAGAAAGATTCTCCCTCCCTTTTTTTTACACCGGGAGGTTTATTTAGTACATGAATTACAAATAATATTTTATAAACAGTATGAACATGAAATTAACAAGAAAAAATGGATTTATCCGAATGTATATCCTTTGGATAATGTGCAGTATCCTGACGGTTTTTCCCGGCTGCGAAGAAAATACGTTTCCCGTATCGCCCCTGCCGGAAGAATTCGACATGATTCCACCCAGTGACGTAAGCTTGCTTACAGCCGTTGCAGGCGACGGCCGAGTGACGCTCAACTGGGGAGCTCCGCCCGAACGCAATATCGCGGCGATTTATGTGACAAACCGGAATGACGGTACGGAAAAGAAACTGGCCGGCGATGCGCTGGAAGCCGAATTTACCGGTTTGAATAACTATGTTACGCAAAACTTTGTCGTAAAAACCGAAAACGATAAAGGATTGCTGTCCTTCGGAGCGGAAATAAATGCAATTCCGTATGCCGTTGATAATGTAAAGCCCAGTCCCGTAACGAACCTGATGGGATTCAAACTGAACGAGACTTCGGCACTGGCAACCTGGACAAATCCGGCCGACGCCGACCTGGCACAGATCCTTGTCCGGATGGGCAATGAATCCGTCACCGTCGGACGTGAAAACTCGTATGCCATCATCCAGGGGAACGTAAGCAGCGGATTGCAGGTCAGCGCCGTAGATTTTTCCGGAAATGTCTCGGATGTGGTAACGGCGGCTGTAAATAAGGACATGGTTAAAATAAAAGGTTCCGACGATGGGGAATACGAAACGCTGGAAATGATCCTTGACCCTTCCGTCGTCATCATCGACCAGTACCGGATTACTTACGGCGAAACGGAAAGCATTGTTTCGGTAGCAGACGCATCTTTCCGGATACCGATGCAGGCGTTGCAATCTTTGTGGCGAGAGCCGGTACGGGTAGGGCTGATTTCCAGCAGTGTCCTGGTGACCGAATACAGCTATGCTCACCACAACGATATCCCCGGTACGATTCGGGCGCCTTTTTACGAACGCGCGGAAGGCAGCATCAACACGGAAGGCGACATGAGAAATATCGGCAGCATCGAAAACGGAACTACCTGCTGGTATAATGTAAATATCAAGGAAGAGGGATATTACGGTATCATTGCCTATGAAGCCAGACCCAGCGGCACAGCCCAGTACGAGATTTACCTGGACGGCACGCTTCGCGCCACCGGCTCTGTCGGCGGTACCGACGGATGGAGTAACTTCCAGCCTTTCGAAGGCCCGAACGATATTTATTTCAACGAGGGACTTCATGAATTATCTATTAAATTCCTGAATGGAGGAGCAAATTATGAAAAATTTCTTTTTACAAAAACGAACTGATATGAAAGCACTGTTAAACAGCAATTACAGGTTTTTATACATTAGCCTGGCGTTCCTGCTTGCCGGAAGTATTGTATCAGCACAGGAACGGGAAAGAAAAGGCGTAGTGTACGACGATATGAACAGTACCTTGCCGGGGGCGCTTGTCAAAGTCTCCGGAAAAACAACGACCGGCGATGTGACCGACATGGACGGTAATTTTACGATAAGAGCGGCCGATGCCGACACGTTAATCGTCTCTTACATGGGTTTTGCGGATATGAAAGTGCCCGTAAGCGGGCGGACGCAATTTACGGTTACGATGTCCACAGACCTCAAATTACTGGAAGAAGTGGTAGTCGTCGGATACGGCCAGCAACGGAAAGCGACCATCGTGGGCGCTGTTGCCCAGATAAATACCAAAGCCCTGCAGCAAAGCCCCGTCGCTAACGTCTCGAATGCCCTGGCCGGAAGACTGCCGGGACTGGTCACGGTACAGCGTTCCGGGGAACCGGGCAACGACATGGCGCAGATGTATATCCGCGGAATCAGTACCTACGGAGGGGCGCAGAATCCGTTGATCCTGGTTGACGGAATCGAACGTGACATCCGCCTGATGGACGTCTCGGAAATCGAATCCATCAGTATCCTGAAAGACGCTTCGGCAACGGCTGTCTATGGCGTGCGGGGAGCGAACGGCGTGGTACTGGTCACCACCAAAAGAGGACAGGTCGGGCAGACGGATATTTCGTTTACGGCCGATGCCGGCGTGCAGTCGCCTACCCGTATGCTGAAGAATGTCAACTCCTACGAAATGGCGATCCTGACCAACGAAGCCCTGGCTAACGATGGACTTTCGCCCAAGTTTTCGCAGGAAGCGCTGAATGCTTTCCGCGACGGGACGAACCGTTTCCTTTATCCCGATAACGACTGGTTTAAGGAAAGCCTCAACGATTTTGCCTTGATGAATCAGTACAACCTTACGATCAGCGGAGGAACGGAAAAAGTCCGGTATTTTGTCGCTACGAATGTGATGAGTCAGAACGGACTGTACAAGTACGCCGACTATAATAAGGACTTCAACACGAACATCAGCTATACGAAGTACAATTTCAGGAGTAACCTCGACTTCGACTTGAGCAAAATCCTCTCCGCCAAACTGAACCTGTCCGGCGTGATCGGTACGCGCCACCAGCCGAATCAGGGCGCAACCGAAGTGTTCGAACGGATGCGGATTTCGAATCCCGACCGGGCGCCCATCCGAAACCCGGACGGCACCTGGGCGACGCGCGAGAAAGGGAATTTCAACCCCCTGGCCAATATCGTCGATGCCGGATACCGCGATTCCAAGGAAACGGCCATCCAGGCTACGCTCGGATTCAAGGCAAACCTGGATATGATAACGAAGGGCCTGTATTTCAATGTCGATTATTCGTTTGACTTCAACAACGTCTATAACAAGTCCTATACGAGAAGCATCGAATTTTGGGAATTTTACGAAGACGGAACCTATTCGCAATTCTCTGTGGGAAGCAATCTCGGATTCGGTGATGATCTGCCCACCTATACCAGCCAGTACGTTCTGGAGCCTTCGTTCCACTACGACCGTACGTTCAACGAAGACCACAGCGTTACAGGACTTGTCCTTTTCAACATGCAGGAGTACCTGCGGAAAGGAAACGCACTGGAACGTTTGCCTTACCGCAGGCTGGGGGTCGTCGGAAGGGTCACTTACGGCTACAAGGACAAGTATCTGGGCGAAATCAACGCGGGATACAACGCTTCGGAAAACTTCGCTCCCGGCCATCGTTTCGGGCTTTTCCCCTCATTTTCGGCAGGATGGGTGTTGACGGAAGAAGATTTCTTCCGCTTCAAGCCGGTTAATTATTTGAAACTCCGTGCCTCTTACGGTCTGGTAGGAAACGACCAGATCGGTGGCGACCGCTACCTCTACCTGAGCCTCTGGGAAAGCGGTTCGCAGGCGGTTTTCGGATATCCGAACGTGCGGGACGCCGGCGGCGGAGCGCAGGAAAAGCGAATCGGAAACGACAACCTGACCTGGGAAACCGCAAGCAAAGTGAATGTCGGTATCGATACGCACCTGTTTAACAACCGGCTCGAATTTACCGGCGATGTCTTCTACGAAAACCGGACGGATATTCTTTCCACCGTCAACATTATCCCCGGCACATTCGGCGGCCCGGCAATCCAGGCCAACGTGGGATCGGTGAAAAACCGGGGATTTGAAATAGACGGCACGTATCGCGGGAAAATCGGCCGCAAGTTCGACTATTTCTTCGGCGGGAACTACTCGTTTGCCCGGAACGAAATTACGGAAATGCCCGAAGCGCCGCAGGCCTACGACTATCTGTACTCCACCGGCCAACGGGTCGGACAGCCCTTTGGATACATTTCCCAGGGATTGTTCCAGTCCGAGGAAGAAGTGATCCAAAGCCCTTCGCAAAGAGGATTGACGCTCCATGCCGGCGATGTCAAATACATGGACATCAACGGCGACGGAATTGTCGATACCAACGACCGCTATCCGATTGGCTTTACCAATGTGCCCGAAATGTTCTACAGCTTCAAGTTCGGATTCGACTTTCAGCGTTTCGACCTGAGCTGCCTGTTTCAGGGAGCGGCCAATGTGACCTACAATTTCAATAATTCCCTGAACATGCCCTTCTGGAACGAGAACAACACGCCGCTGGCCGAATGGCTCGACCGCTGGACGCCGGATAACCGCGACGCCCGTTATCCTAAAATATCGTACACCCGGCCGAACAACAACAATTACGAAAGTTCCACCTTCTGGCACAGGAACGGCAATTACATCCGCTTCAAGAACATGGAGCTGGGCTACCGCTTGCCGGAACGGTTTATCGGTAAAATAGGTGCAAGATACGCGCGTCTTTATTTGAATGGGATGAATCTCTATACCTGGACGCGGGTGCCGGTCTATGACCCCGAAAATACGGAAACGCGCTACCCGCTGATGCTGGTTATTAATGCAGGGATAAAAGTAACTTTTTAAATTTCCGACAATGAAACGAATATATATAATATTAATAGCAATTTTAACACAGCTGGCAATCAACAGTTGTGACTATCTGGAAAAGCCGGCCAGTGATGATATCACCGTTGATATGGCTTTTGAGAATGTGATTACGGCGAAGCGGGTGCTGAACAATCTTTACTGGGAAGTCCGGCAAGCCGCCTATAATATTCACACGCGGCGGGTACTGTACGCCACCGGCTGCGACGATGCAATTGCCGGGTATTCGGTTTGGGGCAACAAGTTCCACGAAGGCTCCTGGACGCCCGACGATAACCGCGGCGCCGGCGACGGCTCGGAAAATGATCCGCCCACCGTTAACTTCTGGAACAATACCTATAAACGGATACGGAAAGCAAACCTCTTTATGGAGAATCTGTACCGGGCCAGCGGCGACGAATACGAAAAAGCCCTTTACATGGAAGAAGCGCGTTTTCTGCGGGCGTTCTTTTATGCGGAACTGATTCGGCGTTTCGGCGGCGTGATTCTGATTACAAGCTCGGTCGATCCCGGCGATTATTCCGCACTGACCAATCAGAGCCGCAATACCTACGCGGAATGTGTGCAGTGGGTTTGCGATGAACTGGACGAGGCAGCCCTGATGTTGCCCGACACACGCAATTCCGCCGATATCGGGCGCGTGACCCGGGCTGCCTGCTATGCCGTCAAAGCCCGCCTGTTGCTGACGGCGGCCAGCCCGCTCTTCAATACCGACAACCCGGTGCTCCCGGATTACAACGAGATTCATTATTACGGCAATTACGACCGGGAACGCTGGAAAGCCGCCGCCGATGCTTGCCGCGTGATTATGGACATGACGCAGTACTACGGTCTGAACCTGGAAGTTTACGATGTGGCAAATCCGACTTCGTTCACAAACTATTTCAGGCGGTTTTCGAACATTTTCTTTACCGTCAGCCGGGAATCGGTCTGGATCTGCCACCCCGAATACGAGTGGGACGGACGGATGGTGCCGTATTACAACCGCTCCGCACAGGGCTGGAACTGGATCAATCCGACGTTCGAACTGGCCGACGAATATGAAATGACGAACGGCAAACTGCCTTCGGATGAGGACAGCGGCTACGATTTCAACCGTCCGGGCGAAAACCGCGACCCGCGTTTCAAAGCGACCATTTCCTATCCCGGAGCGCAATATACGGCGTATAACTTTTATCCCTGGGTAGGCGGCTCGGCCAGTCACCTGGAAAGTCAGAAGACGGGCATGTGTATCCAGAAATTCGTGGATGAAGAGTTTAATGCCGCAACGCCGGGACTGGTTGTCCGCCGGAACGTGACCCACATGTTCCGCTATTCGGAAATCCTGCTCGATTTTGCCGAAGCAATGAACGAATACAACGGCGGCCCGACGGCCGAGGTTTACGACGCGATTAACGCCATCCGCGACCGCGTCGGGATGCCTCCCCTTCCGTCCGGCCTGAGCTACGAGGCGATGCAGGCCCGAATCCGTCACGAACGCCGCGTGGAACTGGCCTTCGAAGACCAGCGCTTTTTCGACGTTCGCCGCTGGCGGATTGCCGAAGAAACGCAAAACGGATACCTGCACGGCTACGATGCCACGCGGGGCGAAAACACCGGATTTTACACCCGTGTATCGGTCGGTAATCCGACTCGCTTCGAGAAACGTCATTATCTTTATCCGCTTTCTACGCAGGAGATTCTGCTGAATCCGTCCCTTCAGCAAAATCCCGGCTGGCCGAGACTGGCGGCGGTAGAATAACTCTGTTTGCTAATCAATAATTATTCATAGAAAATGAAAAAATATATAGTTCTTTTTTGTATGCTGCTCGCTGCATTCGCTTGCGATAAGCCCGAGGAAGGCCTGACGCCGCAATTGAGCGTCAATGCCGATATTGTCCGGTTCCGTATCTACCAGAATCAAAATGTTTATTTCGATGGACAGATACAGGAAACCACGATCCGCGTCACTATTCCCGCCGGAATTGACAAAACCCGAATACATCCCGAAATCCTGCTCTCGGCCGGAGCGACCGCCAACCCGTCGTCCGGCACCGTGCAGGATTTCTCGAATACGGTTCAATACGTAGTAACTTCCGAAAACAAAGAGGTTACGAAAACGTACGAAGTAATAGTAAACAACTAAAAAAACGAATGTTATGAAGCGATTAATCATTTTGATTTTCCCATTGCTCCTTTGCACATGCGAAAATGAAGTTATAGAAATGTTACCCCCTTACGTGTTTTTCGTCAATGATATCGATTACCACGTCATGGATGCCGACGATCCCGCGGCGGCGACGTTCCTGATCCGGGGCTCGGTATCGGCGCAGGGATACATCGAGGAGGTGCGTATCGGCGACCGGACAATCGGACGCGACAGCATCGGCGACGAAACCCGTTTCATGCTCGAGCACGAGGTGGATATTAAAGGTAAAGCGCCGTTTGAGGTTCCTTTCTCGTGTCTCGACCGGGAAGGCAATACGGACAGCAAGGTGTTCCGGTTCCTGTCTTCTGTTCCGATCGAAACGTATCAGGTCACAATGGGAGCGCAGAACAACAGTAATTACGGCTTTTTCTTTTCCTTCAAAGACCGTAAGGTGTATTCCCTGACCGAATTTGTTGATTCGAAACGCGAAGAACAGGGCTTTTGCTATGGTTACAGCATGTCTAAAAACATCTCATTGCTCCTTTCGCCGACCGAACTTGTGAAGCAGGTAATCATCAACAGTGCGGGCACGAGAGTGGCGAGCTTTTGCGGGATTGTGGCCATTAATAATGAAACTTTCGAGAAAGCTCATTTCGACAACATCACGAATGATGCTTTCATGCGTAACCTGAACGGCACCGAATACGGAACATTCGCTTTCAATCAGATGGAAGCGGGTAAGTCCTATCTGGTCAAGTCGGACGACGGTTTGCGCGGAGTCATATATGTGCAGCGGATTACGCCCGGCGTCGCCGGCTCGGTCGATCTGATCATCAAGCTCCAGCGCTGATACGACTGTGCCCGGCGTGATTTTGAAGCGCCGGGCACAGTTTCTTTTTTCTGAATAATAATTCTCTCCTTGTAAGGCGAGTGTCTCTCTCCTTATAAGGCGAGTGTCTCTCTCCCCGGTAATCTCACATTTTTAGCCCGTGTGCAGTATAATTTCTTTCTTGCCCCTCTCCGGATATTCTTTTTTTTTCGGAGAGGGCGTAAGAAGAAAGCACCCCGCAGTCACGAAAATTGAATCCATTCAAGATTTCTTTCAGCCTTAAAGTCTTAAAGCCTCACTCTCGCTAATAATTCCCGCACCCTTCGGGATGCTTGATAAAACCGACCTTGATCAGCAGATTAGCATAATTGCGGACATCGCCGGTAGCTATCAGCAGGCCGACGTTGCGTTCCAGCGCGCGGTCGTAGAAGTCGAACTGCCGGATATAATCAAACGGCACTTCCGGCAGGATGCTTTTGTACTCCTCGAAGACGGGCTGCATTGTGCCGTCGGGAGGCGTCATCACAGCCGCCGCTTCGATGGGAATCGTTTCTTTCAGTACTTCCAGCACTTGAGTGACGGTCAACAGACCCTGTGCCAGGTTCAGATACACTTTCTCTGCAGCCGGGTTGCCGGCCGTCTGATGGGGATAACCGCCGTCGGACAACAGAATCCATGAACCGTGTCCCAGTTTCCCCAATGCCCCCAAAAGTTGAGGATGTATGCACTTCGTTAATAACATAGTTTTATTTTATTTTGTTTATCCTGCGAGTTCCTTTTCGATTTGCTCGAGCGATTTGTTTTTCGTCTCCGGGAGGATGAAATACAGGATGACAAATCCCAGGAGACAGATAGCGCCATAGAGCCAGAAATTGTTTGCCCAGCCGATGCCTTTCAGGATTGAAGGGAACGAATACGTCAGCGAGAAATTGCCTATCCACAGTACCAGAGCAGAGAGCGACATTGCCGCTCCGCGCACGCGGTTCGGGAAGATTTCGGACAGAATTACCCAGGTAATCGGCGCCAGAGTAAGCTGGTAAGCCATCACGTTCAGCAGGACGGCGATTACAATCGGCAGTCCGCTGATTCCCTCGTGAAACATGAACCCGATGACGCCGTAAATCACCGTCATGGCTGCCGTTCCGCAGAGCATCAGTTTCTTGCGTCCGACCCTGTCGATCATCAGGATTGTTGCGACAACCGACAGCATGGCAATGCCGCCGATGATTACAATCTGGAGCATCATGTCGCTGACGCCGTAACCGGCTTTCGTAAAGATGTCGGCGGCGTAATAGAACGTAACGTTCATTCCGCACCACTGCTGCAGCATGGCAACGAAAAAGCCCAGACCGAGTATTTTAAGCATTTTGGGATGCAGCAGCGCCCGGAAATCCATCCCGGCTTCTTCGCTGGCGACCGTCCGGCTGATTTCCCGCAGTTCGGAAGCGGCATATTCGTCTCCGCCGATTTTCCGGAGCACTTCGCCGGCTTTCTTTTCCTGCCTGTTTTTCACTAACCAGCGCA
>JAISCQ010000118.1 GCA_031265445.1 Bacteroidales bacterium | reverse complement strand
ACCTGGTCTACAGAACAAGGGAACCAATTCGTTTAGACAGACATGTGGAAAGAAAATTCCGACCACGAAGACAGTATTATATGAATTACAAAACTTTATAGCTTAAGTAAACGACATTGATATATATTTGCTGAAAATACCGGTTCCGGATACAGTGCACCGGATTAAAGATTATCGGCGATGATACTTTCGATAATATCCACTAAGCCCGGGAATGTTTCCCGGGCTTTTTTCGTAAATCGAACGAACTAAGCAGCCATTGTTTACGACGGCCTTCGAAATTGGTGGCAACTACAAAACGGGACATAAGAAATTATCAAATTTGCACAATGTTTGTATCGGGTAAGAATATTGTTGAGAAATATTTGGATAAGCATTCTATTTTGCGTTCATCATATCTCAAATGGCTGTTAATGGTTGAAGCGTCAACCGTTAACAGCCACAACGAATTGAAATTGCTTTTCCTTAAAGCAAATTATGTTGGGAATGAAAGATATGCTTTCGACCTCAAGGGAAAATGATTACCGACTGATTATCAAATACGCTTAACCCGGAGGTCTGTTGCGTATGGGTATAAAAAAGCCACGGAGGTGATCCCGCGGGGCTAAGGGTTATTCCTATTCGTCTATCTCTCCGATTTTGTAAATCGGATCGCGGGATTTCAATCATGCCCGAAATATTCATTTTTGCATGCAGATGAAACCTGCTGATGAACATCTTCTGCAAACAAAAAATAAGGCAGGCATTGGATCATCTGGATGACTTGGTTTACAGGACAAGGGAGCCAATTCGTTTAGGCAGGCATGTGAAAAGAAAATTCCGACCACGAAGACAGTATTATATGAATTACAAAACTTTATAGTTTAAGTAAACGACATTGAAATGCCATTGGAAATTATCTTACGAAAACGTTACAGTTTACTCACGACCAGCGCTGCATTGCATCCGTCGAATCCCGATGCTGTTTTCAATATGTGTTTGAGGCAGGTCTTCCCTGTTTTGTCAACAACGTTCAATGGAGCGGTTGTTCCCGGCGATTCGAAGCCAAGCGTACGGAACAGGCGTTGCTGCCTGAGCGAATGAACTGTAGCCACGGTTTCCATCAGACCGGCAGCGTCCAGCGTGTGTCTCCAGTATCCTTTGAGGCTGTATACCGGCGCTTTCGAAAGATGAACAGCGTGCATTGCCTGCGACTCCATATCGTCGTTGTAACCGGTAGCTAATCCGTTACATTTACGATCCATCCTTTGTTCGCTGCAATGCTTCGGTCACAATTGCCCGTACCGTCATTTCCCTTTATGGATATAAATTTCCCTCCTGAAACATTGTTGCTGTGCAGCGTTCCGAACAGGGCGTTCAAAGCGTTGGCGGAAAATTGATTGTTCTGGCAAAGGATTGTTTTCAACGCGGTATTCGTACTCGCATCTAAAGCCGTTAATTGATTACCATCGCAAAACAGAATTTCAAGAGCGCCTGCGTTGCTCACATGCAATGTCGATAATTGATTGCGCTGGCATCCTAAAACTACCAGTGCACGGTTGGCGCTTACATCCAGATTTGTTAATCTATTATCAAAGCAACTAAACTCTATCAGTGCGGTATTTTTACCTGCATCCAAATCTGTCAACCGATTCTCGCTGCAAAGCAGGTATGTCAACGCATGATTTTTACTTACATCCAAATCCGTCAACTGATTATCGACGCAATTCAACCATGTCAGGGTTGTATTTTTGCTTACATCAAGTTTCGTCAAACGATTGGCATAGCATCGCAATTCCGTCAGGGCTGTATTTTTGCTTACGTCCAAATCCGTCAACTGATTACCGCCGCATTCCAGCCATGTTAAGGCTGTATTTTTGCTTACATCCAAATCCGTTAATTCACAGGCACCGCAACTCAACAATTTCAGAGCCTTATTATTGCTTACATCCAATGTCGTTAATTGACTGCCGCTGCAATCCAAATACATCAGCACAGTATTCCTGCTTACGTCCAGACCTGTCAGTTCATATCCGCAACAGTTTAATGCCGCGACATTTTCACCATATATTTTTATCGTATATGTGCCCGCGCCGGAATAATTATGGTCAAATTTTGTGCTGCCGGCTTCAACATCGGGAATAAGCGACTTCGTATCGTTTATCGAACCGTCTCCCCACTCAACAATTGCCGTTCCTGTGCCATTCATGGAAAATGACGTGTTTCCGCCTGTTGCTACAGTCATTTGCATTACTTCGGAACCTGACGGTTTTTTGTCGTCATCCTTGTTGCAGGATATAAGTACCGACCCCAAAAGCAGAGTAGCGGCAACAATGATATAAAACCGTTTTTTCATCCCGCTCGGCGCATTTTCCGAACTGCGCCGCATTAAATGCAGGGAACCTTCCCTGCAATAATTGCCCAATACCTCGGCTACCGTTGCCGTCATGCCGTCCGCCCTTGCGGGAACATTGCCTGCACGTCTCCTATCCCTGTCCCGTATCATGTTCTTAAAATATTTATGTAAAATAATAAATACCGGTTATTGATTACATTGAATTTGCTTCAACAAATCACCGCCAAAAATAAATTCTATCATATAAAATATAAGATGCAACACCCTCCAAAACGCTGCATGGGATTTGGATATTTTTGCATGATTTTCACAGGATCGGTTTCGCCCCCGTCGGGTCATTTATGTATTGTGTTTATAGTAGTACGGACTTGTCTCACGAAAGCTACAGCCTGCTCACGACCAGCGCTGCATTGCATCCGCCGAATCCCGATGCTGTTTTCAGTATATGCTTGAGGCAGGCTTTCCCTGTTTTGTCAACCACGTTCAATGGAGCGGTTGTTCCCGGCGATTCGAAGCCAAGCGTACGGAACAGGCGTTGCTGCCTGAGCGAATGAACTGTAGCCACGGTTTCCATCAGACCGGCAGCGCCCAGCGTGTGTCCCCAGTATCCTTTGAGGCTGTATACCGGCGCTTTCGAAAGATGAGCAGCGTGCATTGCCTGCGACTCCATATCGTCGTTGTAAACGGTAGCTGTTCCGTGCGCGCATACCGCATCAATTTCTGCCGCTTGAACTCCCGAATGATTCAAGGCGCGCTTGATGGCAAGGCTTAAACCGGCGCCTGTTCGGTCGGGCGCCGAAATATGAACCGCATCGCTGGAACTTGCCCCGCCCGAAATGGTGATCAGTTCCCGGTATTCTCCCAAAGGAGGACGAATACTCAACACCAGAGCGGCACAACCTTCGCCGAGGGTTAAGCCGTTACGATGAGCGTCGTAGGGACGGCACGGACGCTCGCTTAATGCAAGGAACGACTCGAATCCGGAAACCACGAAGCGTGTTACCAGATCGCCGCCTGTGACAACGGCATGATCGTATGTGCCGCTGCGCAACATCCGGGCGGCGATTTCTACGGCCAAAACACCCGAAACGCAAGCATTGGAAACCATCACGGCCCGGTTGGGATTGCCGAACCAGTTGCGGACACGCTCCCCTAAAGCCCAAAGCGAAGGTCGAAGATTGGCCTGCTGATCGGCCGAAAGCCCGTCGATATTGCCTTTGGTGCTCGAAATCAGGAACAGTACGCGATGGTCAGAGGCGTCTATTCCCGAATGATGCAGGGCGTCGCTCGCCGAAAGAAGCATCATCCGTTCCAGGCGGGTAAAATGTCCGGGGATGCCGGCTGATCCGGTTTTTTTATCCAGCGCTGCGTCGTTCACCAAAGCAAAAGGGAGCATCCGGCTCGAAAACCTGTCCGGATCAACCTGCCCGATCCCGCTTTCCTCATCGAACATCCGGCTTATGTTACCGGCAGTATCAAAACCCAGCGCACTGACGATGCTGTCGGAAATAACAAAGACGGGTTTGCGGTGATGGAGCGAATCTTTCATGCTGTTTTTCAGTCAAAAAAACGGTTATGGTTTTGACCGTTTTAATACCCCACATTCCCCGGTATCCACTTCTTCACCGTTTCCACCGCTATTCCCTTTCGTGCGGCATAATCCGCCGCCTGCTCTCCGGTGATCTTTCCCACGGCAAAATAATGACTTTGCGGATGGGCGAACATCAGGCCGCTGACGGTAGCTGCGGGCGTCATGGCGAACGATTCGGTGAGATTCATGCCAAAATCGCGGGCATGAAGCAGGTCGAAGAGAGCGCCCTTCTCGGAATGGTCGGGGCAGGCGGGGTAGCCATGGGCGGGCCGGATACCTGCATAGCGTTCTGCAAAGAGGCTTTCCGGCGCAGGCCGTTCGTCCGGTTCATATCCCCAGTATTTGCGGCGTACTTCCAGATGCACCAACTCGGCAAAGGCTTCCGCCAGACGGTCGGCCAACGCTTTTACCATGATGGCGCTGTAATCGTCGCCGGCGGCTTCGTATTCCTTTGCCTGCCTGTCCGCGCCAAGCCCTGCGGTGACAGCAAATACGCCCAGATAGTCGGCAAGGCCGCTTTCGCGGGAAGCGATAAAGTCCGAGAGGCAAAGGTTGGGCTGCGAAGGCTTCTGCGTCTGGTTGCGCAGGTTGTGGAAAGTGCAGAGCGCCTGCGTGCGGCTTTCATCGGCATATACCACAATGTCGTCGCCGGAGGAATTGGCCGGGAAGATGCCGAAAACGGCATGGGCGGCAATCAGCTTGTGTTCGATCAGCATATCGAGCATGCGGTTGGCGTCGTCGAAGAGTTTGCGGGCTTCGGCGCCGTATTCCGGATGATCGAGTATTTGCGGGTATTTGCCTTTGAGTTGCCAGAGGATGAAAAAGAACGTCCAGTTGATGTATTTGCGGATTTCATCGAGCGGATAGTCGCGCCATTGTTGGATGCCGGGCATGGCAGGCTTTACGGGAGGCTCTGCCGTCCAGTCGATTTGCAGCCGGTTGGCGCGGGCTTCGGACAGCGTAAGCCGGCGCACCGCAGCAGCCGACTGTTCATAACTGCAACTGATTTGGCGATACTCGTCATCCAGCTCATCTATAAATGCAGGATCGCAGGCCAGCAGGGCGCTTGCCACCCCCACGCTGCGGGAGGCGTCTTTTACGTACACGACAGGATGCCTGTAGACCGGTTTGATCTTTACGGCCGTATGGATCATCGAAGTGGTGGCTCCGCCGATCATCAGGGGCTGTGTGAGGCCATTGCGCTCCATCTCGCCCGCCACGTGTATCATCTCGTCGAGCGACGGCGTGATCAGTCCGCTGAGGCCCACAATATCCACTTTATTTTCCTGCACTGCCGCGATGATCTTCTCGCAAGGCACCATCACGCCCAGGTCGATGATTTCATAGTTGTTGCATGCCAGCACGACGCTGACGATATTTTTGCCGATGTCGTGCACATCGCCTTTCACAGTGGCTAACAGAATCCTGCCGGCCGGCTCCGCGTTGCCCGATTCGGCTTTCCCGGCTTCGATGAACGGTTGCAGGCAGGCCACGGCGCGTTTCATCACGCGGGCGCTTTTGACCACCTGCGGCAGGAACATCTTGCCGGCGCCGAAAAGGTCGCCCACCTCGTTCATGGCATTCATCAGCGGGCCTTCGATGATGCTCACCGCAGGCGAATACCGGTGCAGGGCTTCCTCCATGTCGGCCTCCACGTAATCGGTAATGCCTTTGACGACGGCGTGCCTGATGCGTCCTTCCAAAGGCTGTTCGCGCCACAGGTCGACGTTCTGCCGTCCGGCGGCGGCTGTATCGATGTCTTTCAAGCCGGCGGCCATGTCGAGCAGGCGTTCGGTAGCGTCGGGCCGGCGGTTGAATATCAGGTCTTCTATCGCGGCAAGCAAATCTTTTGGTATTTCGTCATACACAGGCAATGCGCCGGCATTGACGATGCCCATATCCATGCCTTCCTTTACGGCATGATAAAGGAACACGGCGTGCATGGCTTCGCGAAGGTAACTGTTTCCGCGGAAAGCGAATGAAAGATTGCTCACTCCCCCGCTGACGCGCGCATGTGGCAGGTTCCCTTTGATCCACCGTACCGCCCGCAGGAAATCGACGGCAAAGTTATTGTGTTCCTCTATCCCGGTACCTATGGTGAGGATATTGGGGTCGAAAATAATATCCGCAGCCGGGAATCCCAGTTCCTGCGTAAGGATCCGGTAAGCGCGCCCGCAGATTTCGATGCGGCGCGCCTCATCGGTTGCCTGTCCCCGCTCATCGAAGGCCATCACCACCACCGCCGCTCCATATTGCCGCACCAGCCCTGCCTTTCTGCGGAAAGCGTCTTCGCCTTCCTTCAAGCTGATGGAATTGACGATGGATTTCCCTTGCAGGCATTTCAACCCGGCTTCGATCACCTCCCATTTGGACGAATCGATCATCACCGGGAGGCGCGCCACGTCGGGTTCGGCAGCCAGCAGGCTGAGAAACTGTACCATCGACTTTTCGGCGTCGAGCATGGCGTCGTCCATATTCACGTCAATCACCCGGGCGCCTGTTTCGGCCTGTATGCGCGCAATGCGAAGCGCTTCGTCGTAGTTTTCTTCACGGATAAGCCGTGCAAACCTGCGCGAACCGGCCACATTGCAACGCTCGCCGATGTTCATGAAGCTGTCGCTCCCGTCCACCGTCAGCGGTTCCATGCCCGAGAGCAGCAAAGCCCCGGAACGCGGCGGAACTGTACGCGGCGCAGCGCCGGAAGCCGCCTGTGCAATACGCTTGATATATGCAGGAGTGGTACCGCAGCATCCGCCCACGATGTTCACAAAACCGCAGTCGATAAAATCCCTGATACAGGCGGCCATTTCGTCGGGCGACTGGTCGTAGCCGCCAAACTGGTTGGGCAGTCCGGCGTTGGGATGTACGCTTACATGGAAAGGCGCTCGACGCGAAAGTTCCTCCAGGTAGGGACGCATCTGCCGGGCGCCCAGCGCGCAATTGATGCCGATGCTCATCAGCGGGAAATGCATCACCGAGTAGAGGAAAGCGTCAATGGTCTGTCCGGACAGCGTCCGGCCGCTGGCATCGGTAATCGTAGCCGACACCATCACCGGGAGGCGCTGCCCGCGCCGCTCAAACACACGGTTGATGGCGAAGAGCGCGGCCTTCACGTTCAGCGTATCGAATACCGTTTCGCACAGCAGGATATCCGCGCCGCCTTCCAGCAATGCATCCGCCTGTTCGGCGTATACTTCCACAAGACCGTCGAAAGTAACGGCGCGGTAAGCAGGGTTGTTCACGTCGGGCGACAGCGATGCCGTTTTTCCCGTGGGACCAAGCGTGCCGGCAACAAAACGGGGCTTGTCGGCCGTGCTGTACTGCTGCGTCAGTTCCTTCGCCATGGCGGCAGCTTCGCGGTTAAGCTCCGGAACGGTATGTTCCAGCCGGTAGTCGGCCTGCGACAGCCGGTTGGCGTTGAACGTATTGGCCGTGATGATGTCGGCGCCCGCTTCCAAATATTGCCTGTAAACGCTTCGGATCACATCGGGACGGGTAAGCGACAGCAGGTCGTTGTTGCCGCGCAGGTCTACCGGATGGTTTGCAAAGCGGCTGCCGCGGAAATCAGCTTCGGTAAGACCGAGCGGCTGTATCATGGTGCCTGTGGCGCCATCGAGAATCAGGATTTTATGAGAGAGAAGCGTATGGATCATGTTCAATTTTTCGACTGTACGGCAAACAGCTTGCCGACATCTCAATCAGACTGCAAATGTATGAAAGTATATGGCATGCCGCAAAAAATAATATGTTTTCGGGCGCCAAAAAGGGGCTTGCCGGATGAACCGGCAAAGCCCCTTTTGATATAAATTCAACCGGATGTGCTATTTCAAGCCCCTCAACATAAGTTTTTTGCTGGCGGCAAATCTGGCGGCGCCTTGATATGATTCGTCATCATCCCGACTGTAAAAAACCCAGCTCAACCCACCGGGATTCGACGTTGTCGCTGTATACGTATAAACATCATCTTTTTCAGTTTCAGTCATATACACAATATTCCAGCCTTTTACAAGAGACATATTATATACTTCCTTTTCGCCATCCGAATATGTATGCGATCCTGTTACAGTGACATTTCTATCAACATACATAAACCCGGCCTCACAGGTCTTGCTTTCATACCAAAAAGTTCCTGCCTCAGCGCCTGCCGCATTGTATCCATATATATCTATGCTACAGGTTTTGACATTTTTATCACTTATTGATATTCCGTCTTCAAACTCATAATTGCTGAGCGTTTCGAGGTATTTGGCATCAACATTTTCAGGCAGTGTTAATGTAAATCCCCCGTTGGAATAATCACATTCGGCTATTATTGATTCGCCACCAACATCGCCTTCGCCTTCGTAATAAACCATCGCTTTTACCTTGGCAACATTTGGAGCGCTAACAGTTGCAGTTATCTTATTACCTGCAACAACACTTGTTTCCGGATCGTCGTCATCCTTATCACATCCCACAAGCACAAATCCTGCACACAAACACAAACATACCACATTCAAAAAATACTTTTTCATTATTACTTAAAATTTAAAATTTATTGCCCGTCAGTCCTCAACCGGGCGGTTTTATTTAAAGGTAAAAAGATACGGTCCGGACAGGAGAACTGCAGGATATGGTATCCTGCCGCCAAACCGTTTATTGTTTGTTATATTTTTATTTTTATTGTCGTTGCTTTTACCACCGCTGTCAGGGTCAGAGACCACTGACAGGGTATCGAGGCGCAACGCAACGCTGCATCGAGGCGCAATGCAACGCTGCATCGTATCGCAATGCAACGTTACATCGTATCGCGTTACGGAACGGTCAGCAGTTTGCCGTATTCGATGATACGCGGTTCGGTCAGGAAGGTCTTGCTGTTCGAGAACCGGGTTGCGATCCGCAGGGTATACTGTCCCGGAGCGAGAGCGGGCACGCGGACGATCAGTTTTTTCGGATCGTTTTGCGTCAGCCTGCGGGTAACGGGTACGGCCGCGCCTGCCGCGTCTACAAAGAATACGCCCAGCCCGGCTTCGTCGGGAGCTATTTTCAGCCTGTCGCCCTCTACCAGAATATCGTCGCCCGGGGTGACCGTGCCGTCGGCAAGGCCGGTGGCCGTGTCGGTTACCAGTCCGACATACGCGCCGCCGTCTTTCACGCCCAGCACCTCTACGCCTACTTCTTTCAATGCCGCCCGCATTTCGGCGCTGGGTACAATGTCCAGCGCAATCTGATGCACCGCAGCGTCGAATTTTGCGTTCGCTCCGATCCACGTGCCGGTAACGCGCGGGGTAAACCGGCAGCATCCGGTAAGGACGCTGTGCCCCTCCTGCAGTTTCTCGCGGATGATGCGGTCGCCCTGATCGAGGATGGAGAGCAGCGTTTCGTACTTCAGCTCGGAGCCCGACTCTTTGATCAAACGCGCGATGTCGGCATTGCGCAACGCCTTTTTACCCGTTGTGGATACTTCGGCTACATAGTCGTTGTCTACGTCCCTGGTCAAAAAGTTGAGCCGTAGCCATACCTTCCAAATAAATTTGATAGCGCTCATGTAAATTTTGAATTTTGAATTTTGAATGATGAATTATTTTTCCTGTTCTCACGGCTTCGCAGGGCTTGCCCCGTTTTTTGAAATGGCTGCGGCTCCATTGTATATATCTCATCGCCTGCCAATATGTCGTCCCCTCCGGGATTTTTACGGCGCATTGCGAAATCATGTACATCCCGTAATCCTGTAAATCCCGGTTCAGACAACAAAAAAGCCGCTATATCGTATGATACGATATAACGGCTGTATAATAACTTTGAAAAATATCTGCTAAGCCTTGCGCGCGCGTATATAATGTTTAGACTCTGCTCATCTCTCTCTTCTCTCTCTCTGCAAATGGCGTGCCACTCGGTGATTTACAGAACGTTACACCGGACATTGCCTATAACAAATTTTCGA
>JAISCQ010000053.1 GCA_031265445.1 Bacteroidales bacterium | reverse complement strand
GTAAAGCGATGGATTAACGGAACGCATCAAAGCAAAATATCGGCGAAACATTTAGAGTATTATCTGGATGAATTTGCTTTTCGCTTTAATCGAAAAATGTCCTCTTATAGAGGAAAATTGTTTTATCGTCTTATACAACAAGCAGTTGAAACGCAACCTCAAAGTTATAATACCCTAATAGGCAAATCAACTTGACCGAAGGGGATAAGCAGTATATGTAAAATATTTTTTTTAAAAATCCGGGTATTTGTTTTGACTGATGAAAATTTTTTACCTTTGCAAGGTTCATACACACAGGTTTTACGATGAAAGACAGGACACCCGGCACGCGTTTATTCCCGGCACGCATCGCGGTTGAGGATAACGCATTTCCTCCAAAAAATCTTTCCGGATTATTTGGCGGCGCCGGATATTTTGCTAACACTGACAGGCGTAATGTTACGCGCGCGCGCGAAATGTTCAGCAAATATTTTTCAAATCCGGTATACCGCTCAACGGCGGGAGTACACTCCCACGGCATCGGAGTACACGCTCACGGCATGGGAGTACACTCCCACAACATGGGAGTGTACGCTCACGACACGGAAGTACACTCTCACGGCATGGGAGTACACGCTCACGACATGGGAGTGTACGCTCACGACATGGGAGTATACTCCCACGGCATGGGAGTGCACGCTCGCGGCATGGGAGTATACTCTCGCGGCATGGGAGTACACTCTCGCGGCATGGGAGTACACTCTCACGGCATGGGAGTACACTCCCACGGCATGGGAGTGTACGCTCACGACATGGGAGTACACTCCCACGACATGGGAGTACACGCTCACGGCATGGGAGTACACGCTCACGGCATGGGAGTGCACGCTCACGGCTCGGGAGTACACCTCGAAACATTCTTTATTATTATATCAATAAATTATTATTATTCATCAAATTAAAAAAATTATTATGAGCAATCCTGATTTTCTTCCGAAAAATGACCGGAATTTACTTCAATGGGTCATTAATTTCCTGACGTACCTGATGACGGCGATGATGCGGTTTAATTTCCCGCAGGCAGTTTATGACAGGCTGGCAGCGCTTCGCGACGAGTTCGCGCAGAAGCTGGACATTGCCGAAAACCCCATGACCCGTACCAAGCTGAGCATCCAGGCGAAAAACACCGCCAAGAAAGCGCTCATAGCCGACGTTCGGCTGTCGGTGAAAGAGTACCTGGCCTACAACCACGAGGTAACCGACGAAGACCGCGACGGGCTGGGGATACCTGTCCACAAAACCACCCGCACGCCCGCGCCGGTGGCGAAAGATGCGCCGGAGGCGGATACCGACACTTCGGTGATCGGACGCATAACGATTGGCTTCTTTGAAAAGGGAAGCAGGCATAAAAAGGCGAAACCGGCAGGACAGCACTGCGCGGAAATTGCATGGATACTGAGCGAGACGCCCGTCACGCGATGGGACGGGCTGATTCACTCCAGCGTGGACACCAACTCGCCGTTTACCCTCGTGTTTGAAAACGACCAGCGCGGACAAACCGTCTATGTCGCGCTCCGCTGGGAAATCACCCGCGGCGAAAAAGGCCCCTGGGGCGAGATATACAGCGCGATCATCCCGTGAAAAATTTTGAATTTTGAATTATTTCATCCGTAGGGGCGACCCTGTGTGGTCGCCCTTTCATGGGTGGCATACGCCCTTTCATGGGGTGGCGTCATGGGTCGCCATTTTTCGGGCGGTATCATGTTCCTTTTGACCCTGACAGGTCTGTCGACCCTGTCAGGTCGGGCGCTACTCCCACGCCGGTGCGAAGCGCTGACCTGTCAGGCTGCGTTGTAGAGACGCGATGCATCGCGTCTTTGCCGGCAGGGTCAATAAGGCTTTACCACCGCCGGCAGGGTCTGTCGACCGCTGTCAGCGTCAAAAGGAGAATTTTTGCAAAGACGTGGCACGCCACGTCTCTACCGCATCGACCGATGTCAGGGTCTTCGGGCTATGGTTATACGTTTTATGATTCAAATCAACTTCATCCCGTATGCTTTCTTGATCAGTTCGGCCACATTCCGGGCATTGAGCTTTATAAGCAAATTTTTCCTGAAAAATTTCACAGTATCAGGTTCGCGAAAAATCAGGTCGGCTATCTCCTTTGTGGTATATCCGTCTGCTACGTATTTAAGTATCTGGCTTTCCCGGTCGGAAAGCCAAACAATATCGTCATTTTCCTTTTCCTTCAATAAAATATCTATTTCGTCGCACAGGAACAGTTCGCCCCTGCTTACCGTTTCTATGCCTGCAAGCATTTCTTCGCTCTCTGCATTTTTGAGAATATAGCCGCGTGCACCATGATGCAAGGCCCGTTTGGCAATACTGAACTCTTTGTAGCTTGTCAGCATGATGATCTTCAATCCGGGATACCGTTTCCTGATCTCTGCACAAAAGCTGACCCCGTCGCCATCGGGCAAGCCGATGTCGAGAAGTAAAATGCCGGGCAGTCCGTTAACCAGCCCTTCGCGGCAAGCCGCCAAATCATAATATACTTTTGATACCCGGGCGATGGCCGTTTCATTGATCAACCTGCTCAGGCTTTCCACAATCATACGATGGTCGTCTACAATTTGAACTTCTATCATATCCCGTTTATCCTATTTTCAAACAGTTATCTCGATAATTGTTTCCGTTCCCCTATCTGGAGACGAAAAAATCTCCATTTTTCCGTTGCAGGAAGCTACCCTGTCCCGAATGCTTTTTAAGCCGACTCCTTTTATTACTGCTTTTTCATCGAATCCGCATCCGTCGTCCTGAACAGTAAGCGCAACATGGTCTTCACCCTGTACCAGCTGTACGTTGATGCTTTTTGCACCCGAATGACGGATAGAGTTTGTTACCAGTTCGTTGACACAACAATAAACGGCAAACTCCAGGCGTTTTTCAATACGGTTTTCCCGACCGAAAAAGTGAAAATGCACATTGGGAAACTGTGCCGTAAAGTCTTCCAGGGCTGTTTTTATACCGAAACGCAAAGGCAGGGGCATCAGGTTCCGTGAAATCCGGCGTACTTCTTCTATACAGCTGTTGAGCTGATCGCCGACAGCTGTATGATCAAGTCCGGATTTCACGGCAGAAAGCGTACCAAGCAGGCGGTCGTGCAACTCGCTTGCGATACGCTCCCTCTCTCCCATTTCCCCGTCCTGAACAGCTTTTGAAGCAACCAGCAACTTCTCTTTTTTCGTGTTTCTTGCCTTGAGCCACAATGCTATTCCCAGGGAACAGGCAAGCATGGCGCCCGTGACTCCAAGCCAAATGTAAAGTTGCCGTTCTTTCAGCAAAGTTGTAATGCGTTTTTCTTTTTTTTCGGTCTCATACCTGACTTCCATATCGGCCATTATTTCCCGGTTGTTCCGGTCGATATGCCTGCTGACAAGCGCTTCGTACCTGTCGAAAAAGGTTACAGCCTTAGCGTTGTCACACATAGCGGCATAAGACAGAATAATGTTTCTCAACAGGTCAGTTCCCATGTTAATATTGGTGGAGTCCATCTTCCAGGCTTCAAGCGCGGCTGCTTCGGACTCCTTATAGCGTTTTTGGGTATAATAAGAACTCGAAACGGATTTCAATGCCGCGACAATCAGGCTCGGGTCGCCAAACTCCCGCGCAATCCGCAAACCTTCCTCAGCGTATTTAAAAGCCGTATCTTCGTCATCCAAACAAGTGGAATAGATTTCATGTAATGCATGTGCCGCAGCTGCCTGGTGGGTTTTATCCCCAATGCTGCGACTGATTTCATACGCTTTCAATTCGTACTCCAAAGCCAGTTTTGCATTTTCCTGCCTGTTTCCGGCGTATGCACGCCTGTGGTAAATAGCGCCGAGGTCATAATAAACCGTTATTTTTCCGGAAGCATCGTCGATTTCTTCGGCGATGACCTTTGCTCTTTCCAGATAGGAAACAGCCATTTCGTCATTTTCCAGTACGCGGTACGTGCAGGCAATGTTCCCCATTGCCAAAACGCATGACTGTTTATTGCCTTCGCTTTCATATATCGACAATGCCTTCCTGAAATATTCCAAAGCGGAAGGATCGTTATCACGATGGCCGTCTACGATACCCATAGCCATATAAACGGACGCTTCCTGAACTTTGTCCCCTGCTTTTACAGCAAGAACAAGCGCTTTGCTGTACAAAACAAGCGCCGTGTCAAAATTTGACCTTGTAGCGTAAACCCTTCCTATAGACATATTAAATATGGAAGCCGCCGCATTGTGGTTTTCCTTTTCGGCCAGCGCCAGTCCCATTTTTGCATATTCGCAGGCTTTATCAAGGTCGTACAGCACACACGTATTGAATATTTCAAGAATAAGCACCAGCTGTTCTGCCGGCGCCGGCTTTTGCGTTTCCAATACATTGACCAGCGAGTCAACATATTGAGACTGTCCGCTAACATTCAGCATCAGTACGGCAGGCAAACAAAGGGTAAGTATGTATTTCATATAAACGGTGCATTTAAGTTCGACAAAGTTATCGATTTTACACATACTGTCCTGCTACCCAAAGAGGTAATTTTTCATGCAGGATGCAAAAACTATCCTTTTGGGTAATTGGCAGGCGTTGGATCCCGGTATACTTTTGCGTGCTGAATCATCTGTCTAAAGCGGCAGGCGTACGTTGACGGCATCATATGACTGAAAGGAGATTGTCCCTGCAAGAGGACAATCTCCTTTTGCTTTTTCAAACCGTTTCCCGGATGCAAACAGGTCAAATAAAGAGGAACAGGCTCAAGGCCATAACGACCATGCCCACAATAAGTCCCGAAATGGATATATGATGCTTTCCGTATTTTTCGGCTGTGGGCAAAAGCTCGTCCAGCGAAATGTACACCATGATCCCGGCAACGGCAGCCAGCACGATCCCATTGATCAGCGGCGACCAGAACGGCATCAGGAAAAGGCAGGCAATCAGGGCGCCCACCGGCTCGGCCAGTCCCGAGGCGAACGACAGCCAGAACGCCTTCCGCCTGTTGCCCGTAGCGTGGTATATGGGTACCGATACGGCGATGCCTTCGGGGATGTTGTGTATGGCGATGGCGACGGTGATGGGTATGGCTACCGACAGGCCGCTCAGCGCCGACGTAAAGGTGGCGATGCCTTCGGGAAAATTGTGGATCGCGAGCGACAGCGCAACAACGATACCCACGCGGTGCAATGAGCGCCGGCTGTCGGGTTCCCCCATATCTTCCACGCCCTGCAGCTCGTGCGGGTTATTGGTTTGGGGTATCAGCAGGTCGATCAGTGCAATCAGTCCTATACCGCCGAAAAAAGCCGACAACAGGCTCAGCGTCCCTGTCTTTTCGCCGAAAAGCATCACTAACTCTTCTTTGGCGGCAGGGATCATTTCCATGAACGATACATAAAGCATCACTCCTGCCGAGAAACCCAGCGATGCACAAAGAAAATTCGTGTTGGTGCGTTTGGCTACCAGGGCAATCAGGCTGCCAATGCCGGTCGAAAGCCCGGCAATCACGGTTAACCCAAAAGCAATCCATACAGTGTGTTGATCCAGCATCTTTTTACGCAATCATGATGCAAAGATCGGAAGTTCCGGCAATTTTACAAATACATGAACCGTTAATTGTATCCGATTATTTATCAATACAGCGCCGCAGTTTTGACGATATTTACTATTTTTGTGCCGGAAAAAGGCTTCGGTGATGACTTTTTCATTCAAACAAATCATAAATCATTCTCATGAAAGACGCAAAGAATAAGGATGCCCAAACAAAAGATCCTGCAAACGGGCAACAGGAAATTCCAAAATATGTAAAGATATTGTCTCATCAATATTCCAAATTCGGATTTGTGACCTTCCTGTATCTGCTGTGGAGCTATTGGGTGGGTAACTGGTGGTTGCTGCTGGGCGTACCCGTACTGTTTGATGTTTATGTGTCGAAAAAAGTCAACTGGACTTTCTGGAAAAAGCGCGAAGGCCCCAACAGCAAGGTGGTGGAATGGCTCGATGCATTGATCTTCGCTGTTATTGCGGTAACGCTGATCAATATCTTTGTTTTCCAGAACTATCAAATCCCGACCGGTTCCATGGAGAAAACCCTGCAAATAGGCGATCACCTGTTTGTAAGCAAGCTGAAATACGGCCCGAAAATACCCAACACTCCGCTTTCGTTCCCGTTTGCGCAACACACCATGCCGCTGACGACCGATATCAAGTCGTACCTCGAATGGATCAAGTGGCCGTACAAACGGCTGGCAGGTTTCACGAACATCAAGAACGATGATATTGTGGTTTTTAACTTTCCGGAAGGCGACACTGTGCTCGTGCAATACCAGTCGGACAGTTATTATTTACAGTTGCAGCGGGTGGCCGGCGAGTATGAAAGCCGGGACAGAATAGCCGGCAAGCCGCTTCAACCCTTTGACCGTTATATGGGAATGGCGCGAAAATATGTACTTGCCAGCAACGAAATTACCGTTCGCCCGGTAGACAAGCGCGACAACTATATCAAGCGCTGTATTGCCCTGCCCGGCGATACTTTAAGAATCGTGAACACCCAAGTGTACGTGAATGGTAAACCCCAGGAGCAATTCCCGAAAATTCAGTTCCGCTACCTCATACAAACCGACGGTTCGCGCATCAATACCCGTACACTCGAAAAACTGAACATCTACAAAGACGATGTTCGCGATATGGGAAACGGCATTTACGACATGCCGCTGGTTGCTGCGAATGTTGAAGAAATAAAGAAACTGGGTCATGTACGGTCGGTAGAAAAAAAGACAGTTCCTCAAGGTCAGTATGACAGTGAAATTTTCCCGCATGACGAACGTTATTCCTGGAACCTGGATAATTTCGGGCCGCTGTGGATACCCAGGAAAGATGTTACCGTCAGGATCGACAGTTCGAACATCAGTTTTTACAGGCGTATCATCACGGCCTACGAAGGGAACGAACTGAAAATGCAAGGCGGCGACATCTATATCAATGGCGCAAAAGCCGACAGTTACACCTTTAAAATGGATTACTACTGGATGATGGGCGATAACCGCCACGACTCGCTCGATTCGCGGTTCTGGGGATTCGTTCCCGAAGACCATATTGTGGGTGCGCCGCGGTTTGTATGGCTGTCGTTGAACAAGGAAAAGAGCTTTCCGTTCAATATTCGCTTGAGCCGGATGTTCCGGGCTGCCGGCAGGTAAAATGGTATATGATATAATTAGAACCTTTAGACCCTGTCGGGTCGGCTCCGCAGCACTGCCTGGTCAGGGCGGCGTAGCCGACCCGGCAGGTTCGTCAGACCTGTCAGGGTCAAATAACGATTTCCTGATCAAACTTCCGGAATTAACGGATTAGAAAATAATATGTATTTTTGTGAGAAAAAATTTAGTGTTATCAAACGATGAAAGAATTTAATACGACAGGTCCCTGTAACAGTGCAGAGCATTACATGATAAACGCCTCCACCCGACTGCAGGGTGTGGCAGAGTTGATAGACGACAAAAAATATTTTGTGATTCATGCGGCGCGTCAGAGCGGAAAAACAACGTATCTGCAGGATTTGTCCAAACGGCTTAATGCCGGAGGAAAATATTATGCGTGGTACTATTCGCTGGAAAAAGCTCAAAACATCATTGCCCCGGAAACCGGCATACCGGCGATCGTGCGGAATATGAAAAACGACCTCTATGATAATACGGATATTCCGCACTGTCCGGATTTTGCCAGAGATGCGGATTATGAAGATTTCATGGGTGTTTTGGAAACCTCGCTTAAGCGATTCTGTAAATTGCTGGACAAACCGCTGGTGATTTTATTCGACGAAGTGGACTGCTTAAGCGAAGGAACACTGATTTCATTTCTCCGGCAGTTGCGCGACGGTTACAACGGTCGTCCGGAACAGGCTTTTGTT
>JAISCQ010000047.1 GCA_031265445.1 Bacteroidales bacterium | reverse complement strand
TATATCTATTTTTTTTTACTCTATATTTCAGTTGTTTTTTTCTGTATATATCAGTTTGGAACGTCTTTTTGAGAGAGAGAGAGAGAGAGAGAGAGAGAGAGAGAGAGAGAGAGAGAGAGAGAGAGAGAGAGAGAGAGAGAGAGCTTGACCGTTCGCGCGCGCGCGGAATTTACGGAAAATATCTATACGAAATACTCTATGCCGCATCATTGCATCTTATGGCAATGGGCGGTTTTTTTATTTACTCCATTCGGCAGAGCGGCCGTACTCCATGTTCCGGAAGCTACGTTCCCGAGAAACAGTACATTGGTTCCCGGAACACATATATATATATATATATATATTGATCATCACATAATAACCATTCAAAAAATGTAAATCAATTGGCAAAAATCAAAAATCAACCTATGAAAAAATTTATAGCAGTAATTGGAATCATGTGCCTGGGATTGGGCGCAACGCTCGCCCAGACAGTGCGGGTGTCGGGTACTGTAACCGGCGCCGCGGACGGATTGTCGCTACCGGGGGCCAACGTATTCATCAAGGGTACCACGACGGGCGTAGTTACCGATGCTCAGGGCAAATATGCCCTTGATGTACCCGGGGAAGCTACGCTGGTGTTTTCGTATGTGGGAATGACCACGCGGGAGATACCGGTGGGCGACAGGCGCGAGATCAATGTGGCGCTTGAAGACGCCGCCACGGAGATCGGCGAAGTGGTGATCACCGGTATGTCGTCGGTAGACAAGCGCCTGTTTACCGGAGCAACCGACCAGTTAAAGGCCGATAAGGTGCGAATTGACGGGCTTGCCGACGTCAGCCGCGCACTGGAGGGACGTTCGGCAGGGGTTACCGTTCAAAACGTTTCGGGGACGTTCGGTTCCGCGCCCAAGATCCGCGTGCGGGGCGCCACGTCCATTTACGGAACATCCAAGCCGTTATGGGTGGTCGACGGGGTGATCATGGAAGACATCGTGGAAGTAAGCGCCGACGCCTTATCGTCGGGCGATGCCGTAACACTGATCAGTTCGGCTATTGCCGGATTAAACGCCGACGACATCGAAAGCTTCCAGATATTGAAGGACGGTTCGGCAACTTCGATATACGGCGCCCGCGCCATGCCCGGCGTGGTGGTGGTTACCACCAAAAGGGGAAAGGCCGGAACGAGCCAGATCAATTACAGCGGCGAATTTACGGTGCGCCTGAAACCGAGCTACCGTAATTTCAACATCATGAACTCCCAGGAACAAATGGGGGTTTACCAGGAACTGGCCGACAAGGGATGGCTGCGGTTTGCCGAAACGTTCAGGGCATCGGAAAGCGGGGTGTACGGGAAAATGTATCAGTTGATGCATACGTATGATCCGGCGTCGGGTACGTTTGCGCTGCAAAATACCCCCGAAGCGCGCGCGAGGTACCTGCAGGAGGCCGAAATGCGCAATACCGACTGGTTCGACCAGCTCTTCTCTTACGGCGTCATGCAAAACCACTCGGTAAGCGTTTCGTCGGGAACGGAAAAATCCACTTCATACGCATCGGTAAGCGCCATGGTCGATCCGGGATGGTACATGCAGAGTTCGGTGAACCGCTATACGGCGCTTCTGAACAACACGTACAACGTTTTGAAAAACCTCTCGATCAACATCATATCCAACGCTTCGTACCGCAAGCAGAAGGCGCCCGGCACCCTGAGCCAGGATGTCGACGTGGTGGCGGGAAAGGTGAAACGCGATTTCGACATCAACCCCTACAGTTTCGCACTGAATACCTCGCGCACGCTGGATCCCAACGACTGGTACGTCAGGAACTATTCGCCGTTTAACATCGCCAGCGAGCTGGACAACAACTATCTGGACGTTACGGTGGCCGACCTGAAGTTTCAGGGGGAGGTCAAGTGGAAAATTATTCCCGGACTGGAAGTATCGGCCCTGGGCGCTATTAAATACAATGCGGCGTCGCAGGAACACAATATTCTGGACAACTCCAACCAGGCCATGGCGTACAGGGCGATGGGCGATGCTACCATCATAGACAATAACCCCTATCTGTACAGCGACCCGGACAGGCCGTTTACCGATCCCATCAGCGTATTGCCGCAGGGAGGCATCTATCAGCGCAGGGACAACAAGATGACCGGTTACGATTTCCGCGCTACGGTTCAGTGGAACAAGGTGCTCAACGACACGCACATCATGAATTTCTTCGGAGGAACCGAGATCAATGCCGTCGACAGGAAGGAAACCTTTTTCAACGGCTGGGGCTTGCAGTACAGCATGGGCGAAACGCCGTTTTATGTGTACCAGTATTTCAAAAAGGGCATAGAAGGCGGTAACCAGTATTATTACATGGATAATACCTATTCGCGCAGCGCGGCTTTTTTCGGAAATGCAGCCTATTCATGGAAGGGCAAATACGCCCTGAACGGCACGCTGCGCTACGAAGGCACCAACGGACTGGGCAAGTCGAGAAGGGCGCGCTGGCTGCCTACCTGGAATATTTCGGGCGCATGGAACATGCACGAAGAGGCATTTTTTGAACTCTTCCGGCCTGTATTGTCCCATGTTACCATGAGGACGTCATACAGTCTGACGGGCGACCGCGTCTCGAACGAAAATGCAAATTCCCTGTCCATCATCAGGAACTATACGCCCTGGCGGCCCTTTGCCAAGGATCAGGAATCGGGGATGGAACTGGTTTCGCTGGAAAACAGCGAGCTGACCTACGAAAAGAAACACGAGCTGAACATAGGCTTTGATTTCGGCTTTTTGAACAATCGCCTGAATCTGGTGACCGACGTTTTCTGGCGCAACAATTTCGACCTGATAGGCCCCATCAATACGCAGGGCGTAGGAGGCGAAGTGGTGAAGTTTGCCAATGTCGCCGAAATGAAATCCAACGGCGTGGAATTTACCATTTCGAGCGCGAACATCACCGGTGCGGACTTTTCGTGGAATACCGACTTCATCTTCGCATTCAACAAGACCGAAATTACGAAAATGGAAACCGAGCGGCGCATCATCGACCTGATTACCGGCTCGGGTTTCGGGAAAGAAGGCTATCCTGCGCGCGCGCTGTTCTCCATTCCGTTTCTGGGCTTGAATGAACAGGGCCTGCCCACATTCCTCGACGAGAATGGCGAAAGAAGCGCTTACGGGCCGTATTTTCAGGAGCGTAAAAGAATCGACTTCCTGAATTATGAAGGGCCTGCCGACCCCACTGTTTCGGGAAGCCTGGGAAATATCGTACGGTATAAGAACTGGAGGATGAACATATTCTTTACCTATTCGTTTGGCAACAAGATACGCCTGGATCCGGTATTTGCCGCCGTATACAGCGATCTGGCCTCGCTTCCGCGCGAGTTCGCAAACAGGTGGGTGTTGCCGGGCGACGAAAACATAACCAACATTCCCGTACTGATGCACGTACGCCAGTTTGGCGACGACAGGGAACTGGCTTACGGCTACAGCAGCTACAACTATTCGGATGTGCGGGCGGCCGACGGCGGTTTTATCAGGATGAAGGAAGTATCCCTCTCCTACGATTTCCCTGCCGCCTGGGCGCAGCGTATTCATGCAAGGCACCTGTCGCTGAAAATGCAGGGAACCAATCTCTTCCTGCTGTATGCCGACTCCAAGCTGAACGGACAGGATCCCGAGTTTTTCCGGTCGGGAGGCGTAGCGGCTCCGGTGCCCAAACAGTTTACCCTTACCCTCAAATTAGGATTTTAATTTTAATAGAGAATACCATGAAAAAACAGATCATATTATTCCTGGCAGCGGCGCTGCTGTACTCGTGCGACAGCTATCTCGACGTTGCTCCCGACAACAGGGCCGAAGTGGACAGCAAAGAAAAGATTGCCGCATTGCTGGTATCGGCTTATCCGACCAATACGTTCTGCTACCTGACCGAAATGTCGTCGGACAATGCCGACCGCATGGAACGGTTCCGGACATACGACGACCGCATGCAGGAACAGTTCTTCTCCTGGCGCGATGTAACCGAAACAGACTCGGACAGTCCCCAGGAAATCTGGGGGGCATGCTACAAGGCCATCGCTTCGGCCAATCAGGCCCTGCAAGCCATTGAAATTTCAGGAAATGCCGACGGCAGCCTCAATCCTCAAAAAGGCGAAGCATTGCTGTGCCGCGCTTACGGGCATTTCGTCCTGGTCAACCTGTTCTGCAAGCATTTTTGCGGCACGAGCGACAGCGACCCCGGAATACCCTACCTTACCGTTCCCGAAACGGCTGTTAAGCCCGAATACGAGCGGGGAACCGTAGCCGATGTATATGCCGGGCTGGAAGCCGACATCGAAGAAGGCTTGCCCCTGATCAATGACGATGGATATTCCACGCCCAAGTACCATTTCAACCGCAAGGCCGCTTATGCTTTTGCCGCAAGGTTTTTCCTGTATTACCGGAAATACGGCAGGGTCATCGACTGCGCCACGGAAACGCTTGGGACGGATCCGCTCCAGTCGCTGCGCAACTGGTATCAGGCCGGGATAACAACTAATCCTGATATTCGCTGGAACGAATTTATAGATACCGACAACAGGGCCAACCTGCTGCTGATTCCTGTGGGGTCGCTATGGGGAGTTGTTGACGGGCCTTTCCGTGAAGGCGGTTATTACATGCATAACCTTCCCATCAGCACGCTGGAGAGCGACATGTCGGCAGGCCCCTGGGGCGACGCTTCTTCATTTCAGTTCCAGCCGATTTACCTGGCGATAGAGAAGGTTGTCAATTATAAAATGGGGTACTTTTTCGAATACACCGACCCCGCGGCAGGGATCGGCTATATTCATACCGTTCATCCGGCCTTCACCGCCGACGAAACGCTTCTGTGCCGCGCCGAAGCCTATGCGCTGCAAAAGGATTACGACAGGGCTTTCAGCGACCTGTCGCTGTTCATGCAGAACTACAGCGCCAGCGCATCGTTTACGCGCGAGAGCATCAATGACTTCTACAGTAAAGCCGCGTATTACGAATACAATGCGGCCACCCCGAAAAAGAGGCTGAACCCCGACTTTGCCATTGATGCGGGCGAGCAGGAAAACTTCATCCACTGCATTCTCCACATCCGGCGCATCCTCACCCGGAGCGAAGGGTTGCGCTGGTTCGACATCAAGCGCTACGGCATAGAGATTTACCGCAGGTCGATTTCGGAAAACAACGTAATCACCCGGCTGGACTTTCTGTCGAAAGACGACCCCCGCAGGGCCGTACAGCTCCCGATGGATGTAATCAATGCAGGGCTGCCTGCCAATCCGAGATAACCATATAATAATGTATGAAAATGAAAAAGTACCTGTTTTTAATCACCGTCATTTTTACCGCACTGGCAAGTTCGTGCAGCGACGAAAAACTGGGCGACAGCATATTCGACGAATCGGAACGCACCCGCAACGAGTTTGATCAATGGCTGCTCTCCAATTATACATACCCCTACAATATTGATTTCAAGTACCGGATGGAGGATATCGAAAGCGACCTTACCTATACGCTTGCTCCCGCCGACATCGACCAGTCCGTGAGGCTGGCCAAATTGGTGAAGCATCTCTGGCTGGAATCGTACGACGAAGTCGCCGGGGTCGAGTTTACCCGGACGTACATACCCAAGGTCATCCACCTCGTCGGTTCGCCGGCATATAATGCCAATGACTCCAAGGTACTCGGCACGGCCGAGGGAGGGCTGAAAGTTACCCTGTACAACGTCAACAGCCTGACCGTTAATCCGGCGTATTTGAATTACTGGTATTTCCACACCATGCACCACGAATTTACGCATATCCTCAATCAGACCAAAAAATACGACCCGGAATTCGACCGGATATCCGACGCGGACTATATAGGAGGTAGCTGGACCAATATACGGCCCGATGCCGTGGCTTACCAGGCAGGCTTTGTCTCCCCGTATTCCATGGACTCGCCGGGCGAGGATTTTGCCGAACTGTTTTCCATATTCGTTACCAGCACCCAGGCCGGGTGGGACGCCATACTGTCGCAGGCCGGAACTGAAGGAGCGCAGATTATCAATCAGAAATTTGACATAGTAGTCAAGTACCTGAAGGACGCCTGGAAAATAGACCTGTACGAATTGCGCGACATTGTGCAACGACGCTCCGGCGATATATACGAACTTGATTTGGATAACCTTTAATGATGACGAATAAACAGGATAGTAGAGACGCGATGCATCGCGTCTTTACGGGATGGCATCGCGATGTTACGGAGACGCGATGCATCGCGTCTCTACAGCGCGCCGTTGAGCCGAATTTGCAATTCGGCTCGGAACATCAGGCAATTTGCAATTGCCGCTTTACCGGAATTGCGCCGGGTTGCCGCATCAAGAAATCAATTACCGGATTACAAATCCGGATGATGTTCCGAGCGGCAATACAATTGCCGCTCAACGCGGGGTCGCCGGGTTGCCGCGTACATCCCGCGTCTGCCGATGATTGGGCAGCCTGTGCTCCATATAATATAATGTCTTGTAAGTTATAATTTTTTATCCTTTAATAATATAACAAATGAAAAAGCTGTTATTTTTATTTCTTTTGCTTCCCCTGTTATCCATGCCGTCGTGCGTGAAGGAGGAAGATGATCTTTTCGGGGCGTCGGCCGCAGAGAGAATGACGCAAGCCCTGAAGGACTACAATGCAATCCTGAACGGCGCTCCCAACGGGTGGCTGATGGAATATTACTCCGGCGACGCGGGCGGATTCGTTTACCTGTGCAGGTTCGAAACGCTTGAAGGCGAGCTGAGCGGCGATGTTACGGTAGCCTCCGACCTGGACATAACCGAAACCGTTACCTCCCTCTACGAGTTGAAACAGGACCAGAGCGCCGTTTTGACGTTCAATACCTACAATGCGTTCCTCCATTATTTCGCCGAGCCATACGATGGGAATCGTGTCGGCCTGTCGGGCGATTACGAGTTTACTTTTATGAAAGCGAGCGCCGACTCGGTTGTCCTGCGCGGAAAGAAGCATGGCGACCGTATTGTGATGACGCCTTTCAGGGGTAATGACTGGCAGGAGTACCTGCAGTCGCTGCTTGCCATGCAGGATCAGTGCAGCTACGGCGCTTTCAAGCTGTATGCGGAGGGCGAACTGGTATGTCCCGCCGAGATGGACGACTACAGGTGGATCCGTTTTTATCTGGGCAATACCGTCATCGAACAGCGGTTTATCTATACGCTGACCGGTGTGAAGCTGTACGAGCCGACCAAAGTCGGGGCCGTCGTTTACGAATATTTAGACTGGGATAATGCCGGCATGCAATTCAAATGTGTCGGCGTCGACAGGGGCGAACTGAAAACGGTGATCCCGGAAGATTACCTTCTTTTTGCGGCGTACGCGGGCGAATGGGATTTTATCTATTCCACTACTGCAACCTCGCCGACCCGCCACACAAGACCGGTAACCTTAGTTGCGGACGGAAGGACCTATCGTTTGGAAGGATTGTGGGCGGATCACCCCGACCGCTTCCTTACCCTCGGCTATGAGAAAGCTACCGGAAGGTTGACGCTTGCCCCGCAGATTATAGACGTATCCGGCGACAATTATATCAATTTTGCGGCGTTGGTTGTTGGAGAAGGAAGCCTGTGGTTCGGCATTCATCCCAAAGGCCAGATAGGCGTTTGGGACATGGCAGACCGTAATAATCCCCGTATTGAGTGGATAGATGCCGGCTATTTTCCCGATCCGATCTGCGGGTGGATACTCTGGCTGCTGGATGCCCAGGGCAATAACGCCGGCCAGTATATGGACGAACTCGCTACCGATCGCCGTTTTGTTGATATTGAGATGATAAAAAAATAGAGAACCATGAAAAGATTATTGAATATATGCGTTATGCCGCTCCTGTGCTTTTTCGCGTTCACATCGTGCGGCGACGACGACCATTTAAAAGAGGACGGTCCGAAGATCGACCGGTCTGAAGTCAGTTTCGACGCCGTCGGCGGAAGGGGAACCATCGCCGTTTCGGACGGGGGAGCGCTTACCGCCACTGCCGACAAAGACTGGTGCTCGGTAAGCGTCAGCGGAAGTACCGTTACCGTTACCGTTGCGGCCAACCCCGACATGACGGGGCGTACCGCCCTGGTCAGCATCGAGGCCGGCGGGAGCACGCTTGCCGTGCCCGTTACCCAGGCGGGCGTAATCCTGGCGGTTGACGCCGGCGAACTGGTGTATACCCTGGCCGGCGGAACTAAGGAGGTAATCGTTACCAAAAACAACATGCCGTATACGGTCGAGATTCCCGGCGATGCCGGCTGGGCGGGCTATACCGTCAGCGGCGACACCATCCGCTTCACCCTTGCCGAAGCCGCCATGCCAAGGGCAACCGGGGCAAGCATCAAGGCGGGCAACGTAACGAAAAATGTCGTTTTAAGCCAGCAACGGGGATATGCCGACCTGCTGGGCGACTGGACGCTGCAACATTCCGCAGGGTCATTCGATGTTACGCTTGTACAGAAGGTAGAAAACAGTTCCTATACAATGAACGGTTTCGTAATTTCGGGCGCTGTGCAGTCTTCAATCGAACTGCGGTACAATGCATCCAACGGACGGCTGGTTATACCGAACTTGCAGTACCTTGGGGATTATGGTATTTATGTGTACATGCTGTTGCGAGGCGCAAACTATTACGCCATAGAAGACGCCGCTCAATACGAAGGCACCCTTGACATGACGCAGTCGGAATTAACCTACCGGTTTGCAGATAACGGAACATGGACCGTACAAGCAGTAACCGGGCTCTATCTGGTCGGTACTTATTCCGATCCGACTGTATCTGTAGCGACTGCTTTCGCAAGTTATATGGATGTTGTTCTTGTAAAAAAATAAAATCAATTATCAATCAATTATCAATCAATCAAAATTAGAATTATGGCTATACCATACAAACTGATTCCCAGGCGGAATCCTCGCGACATGGCGGCCGCGCCCAAGTATTATGCAATTGCGGTGCACGGCAAAACCTATAACTTGAGCGAATTGGCTAAGGAACTGGCTGCGCGGTCGACAACCGCCAGCGAAGGAGATGTTTTTTCGGTGCTGATCGGGTTGAGAGACCTGATGCGGGAACATTTCGACCGTAGCGAGCGGGTGCTTTTTGACGGCATCGGCACATACGACATATCTCTTTTGTCGGAAGGCGTCGAACAGCCCGAAAATTTCCACCAGGGACTTATTAAGGGCGCCAAGCTCGCCTTCCGTTCGGATACCGAGATGGCGGCATTCATCAAAAATCTGAAATACGCCAAGTATACGCCCCGGGCTTAACAGGCCTGTTTTCATCCCGGTGCGGCGCAGGGTATCGCCGCGCCGGAGCGATACAAACTTCTTGAGGTCGCACCCAAAACCTCATGAGGTCGCACCCAAAACCTCATGAGGATACGGGTAAAGCCTCATGAGGATATGAACGAGACCTCAAGAGGATGCGAACGAGACCTCAAGAGGATACGAGCGAGATCTCAAGAGGATACGAGTGAAACCTCAAGAGGATACGAGCGAGACCTCAAGAGGATGCGAGTGAAACCTCAAGAGGATACGAGTGAAACCTCAAGAGGATACGAGCGAGACCTCAAGAGGATACGAGTGAAACCTCAAGAGGATGCGAGCGAGACCTCAAGAGGATGCGAGCGAAACTTCAAGAGGATGCGAGCGAGACCTCAAGAGGATACGAGTGAAACCTCATGAGGATTCAAGTGGCCTCCCGACAAGCGGCAAAGTAGCGCCGTTGAGCCGAATTTGCAATTCGGCTCGGAACATCAGGCAATTTGCAATTGCCGCTTGTAATTAAAAGTTTTGCAATTGCCACTCGGAACATCAGGCAATTTGTAATTGCCGCTTGTAATCAAAAGTATTGGATTTTAAAACCCGCGAATCATAGACGAATGATCATACGGTTCATAAAAAAGTTGACAGGATTTATCATGTGTTTCTTGTTGCTGTCATGCAGCGAAAAAACGCAGGACAGTGCAGATGAGATTTGCGGTTGTGAGAACCCGCAGGAAAATTTGCCCTGGCTCAGGGAATTGATACAAAAAGCGGAAACCGACAAAACCGGCCATTATGCGGGTTGTATCCGGCTTAAAAAAACATCCGGCGGGAAGGATATATTTGTAACCGGTATGATGCTGGGCAGTGGAGGTATTGTGCAGTGGTTTTTCGACTGTAACGGAAATCACTACACATTCCCCGGAGTTGAAAAATGTACCGCGTGTGAATATGTTGGTAACCACCACGTATTTTTCGATGCCGACTTTTCAATATCCGAAAAAGAGGGTGTTCTGATCCATTCCCCGGAGGGTTTGCCGTGTGAATAAGATCAAATATGTTGATGCAATCATTAAAATAATTTAAATTAAATATCATGAAAAGATTTCGATTGAATCTGTTAATGTATATTGTTGCAGGCGTGGCGCTGTTTGCAGCGTGCAACGACGACGAAAAGGAAGAAGACCGGCTGACGGTGACGCCGGCTGATCTCACGTTTTCGCAAAACGACGCTACAGTGCAGACCGTCGCGGTAGAGACCAACGTAACGGACTGGAATTTCGAAACATCGGCGATGGACGACTGGATGATCGTTACCCGTGACGACGGCGCGCTGACGGTTTCGGTACAGCCGTACGTTACGGCGTCAGCCCAGCGCATCGGGGAGATCACCATCAAGGCAGGCAGGGCGGAAAAGCAAACAGTGACGGTGACGCAGTTAGCGGCTGCCATAGAGATTGAGCCGGCGACGCTCGTCTTCCGCGCAGGCGAAACAGGCGCCGCAGCCGCTCAAACCGTGCAGGTGCTTACCGATGCTGCCGAATGGACATTTGAAGCCGGCGCAGACTGGCTGACGCTCTCGAAGTCAGGCAACGGGCTTGTTGTTAGCCCCAAAGAAGTGAATATGAGCAACGATCCGGACGGGAGGCGTACAGCCAGCATCACGGTGAAAACCGGCAACAGGACGCCCGCAATATTGCAGATCACGCAGGAACCCGTCCGTACCCGTACTTACGCCGATTTGCTGGGCGAATATACCCTCACGGCAGAAGTGATACCAACGATTATGGATTATTTCCCGAACGGATTCTCAAAAACGCTCACGCTCGAAGCGCTGGAAGAAGGCGTGTCCTACAAAGCTACCATCGAGGGATATTTGCCCGAAAATGCATTTTTCGCAGATTATGCCGGCGGCTTTTACGAACAGTATGAACTGGAGGTCAACTATTCCAACGGCAACCTGGTGATCCCCAACGGACAACTGATTGCCCTGGATGCCGACGAGCCGGATTTAGAGTCGCCGACTGTCTATATATGGCTCGTGCTTTATCTCGCTGTTTCCTCTGATGGCGGCATCTCCGACAATGAAGACCTCAATTATGTCGGATGGAACGGCGGTTCATTTGACCGTCCCGTATTTACATTCCGGGATGGCGGTACAGACCCCGACTTCCAGGTCAATGGCTTTATTCCCTACTGGTGGAATGTGGTGCCGGGCGGTTATCCGGAGTATTTTGATTTCCCCGATGACGGTCTTTATCTTTACGATTGGGTGCTCGCCAAAAAAGACCCGATATCGAAACAGGCCTCCGTCAGGTCTCCGCAGGCTCCTGACAAAGGCAAAACATCGCGCGGCCTGAAATATGATCCGCCCAAAGCCGGAATCAAAGCCAGGGTTCAATCCGCTGCATCCAACACGATGGTCACGATAGACCGGTCGCAGGCGAAGCCGGTGAAGAAGCTGAAAAGCAAGTAGGCTGAAGCCGCGAAAAAGCCTTACGGAGCCTCCGTAAGGCTTTTTTTGTTGTCTGAACCGGGATTTACAGGATGAAAGGATGTACGGGATTTCGCAAGGCGTCGCAACAATCCCGTCAGGGACGACATGTCCTGATTGATACTTGGGGGCGCAAGTTAGCGCCGTTGAGCCACCGTTGAGCCGAATTTGCAATTCGGCTCGGAACATGAGGGTGTGTCAAAAGGTACACCCTCATTTTTTGAACAAAAAAAAGTCCGAACTTTCCCAAGCCCGGACTTTTCTATATCCCCCAAAAGTGGTATCTTAGAGGCATAAATTTTAACTCATGTCAAAGGTACAATTTAAATCTTACAATCAGGGTCAAACGACATTATTTCCTTCCCGTTTAGACGAAAGAATACCGGAGGATAGCCCTGT
>JAISCQ010000010.1 GCA_031265445.1 Bacteroidales bacterium | reverse complement strand
TAGTTAGAGAGAGAGAGAGAGAGAGAGAGAGAGAGAGAGAGAGAGAGAGAGAGAGAGAGAGAGAGAGTTACAGCAAATCATAACTTATTATTATCGCGCGCGCGTGAGATAATAAAAATTTTTCAAAGCTTATATACAACCGCAGTATCATTTTTGATGATATGCGGTTTTTTTTGTGTCTTCTCCCCACCGTACCTAACTGTTCGCCGATCCGTGAACTCTTTATTTTTAATTATTTATAAATCCCTAATATTGAATCCTTATGGAAAATAAACATGATCAGGCTATCCCGCAGGAAACGCTGGCGGAAGCAATGCAGCTGATCGATCAGGCGTATGAGCGCCGACGCTGTCGCTTACAGGGCGTGCTGAGCCGGGTGCAACAACTGGACAGGGCCTCGAAGGAGAAAGAATCGAAAATCAATCTTTATAATCAACTTCATCAATAACATTAATTCAAATGTGTATGCATCAACAAAAAATCAAATGGAATGCATGGAGAAAACTGTTGTTATCCCTGTGCATGTGCGCCTGTACGCTTTCGCTGTCGGCGCAGCAAAACGCCGTTACCGGCGTGATTACCGACGAGACCGGCGAGCCGTTGCCGGGCGCGACTATTCAAGTGCAGGGAAGTACGCGAGGCGTCAGTACCGACGTCGACGGCAGCTTTACGATCAATGTGAAGCCGGACGACGTGCTGGAAATCTCCTTTGTGGGATACAAAACGCAGGCGGTGGCGGTAGGCGAACGGAAAGCGCTGGCAGTGCAGCTCAACCCCAAGGTTGACGAGCTGGAAGAAGTGACGGTGGTCGCTTTTGCCAAACAGAAAAAGGAAAGCGTGATTGCTTCCATCACCACGGTAAGGCCGGGCGACCTGAAAGCTCCCACCAGCAACCTTTCTACTGCGCTTGCAGGACGCATTGCAGGTATGATTTCCTACCAAAGCAGCGGCGAACCGGGTAGAGACGACGCCAGTTTTTTTGTACGCGGGGTCACCTCGCTGACATACGCCAGCGGACCGCTGATCCTGATTGACGGGGTGGAAATGTCCTCCTCCGATCTTTCGCGCATGCAACCCGACGATATTGCCAGTTTCTCCGTGATGAGGGACGCCACGGCAACCGCCCTTTACGGCGCGCGAGGCGCTAACGGCGTGATTGCCATCACCACCAAGGAAGGACGCGAAGGGCCGGCTTCCATATCGTTCAGGGCGGAAACCTCCCTGTCCGCCCCCACCCACAAGGTGAAACTCGCCGATCCGATCACCTACATGAGGCTGAACAATGAGGCGATACTCACCAGGGACAAAAGGGGAACGGAGGAGTATCGGCAGGAGAAGATCGACAACACCATGGATCCCAATCGTAACCAATATGTATATCCCGCCAACGACTGGTACGACATGCTGATGGAGGAACAAACCATTAACTACCGGGCCAACCTGAATGTGAGCGGCGGCGGAAAGGTAGCGCGTTATTACGTGGCGGCTACCTTTAATCAGGACAACGGCAACCTGAAAATGGACAAACAGAACAATTTCAACAACAACATCGACCTGAAAAAATACCTGTTGCGGACGAATGTGAACCTCAACCTGACCAAGACCACGGAGATGATTGTGCGTCTATCCGGCACTTTCGACGATTATCAGGGTCCATTGGATAACGGCGATGCGTTGTACAACAAAATCATGAGGTCTGACCCCGTAAAGTTCGCCCCCAAGTATGCTCCGGACGAAATGAACGCCTACACACACCACATCCTGTTCGGAAATTCGGGAACGGCAAATTACATTAACCCGTATGCCGACATGGTGAAAGGATACAGAGATTACAACCGATCCAAAATGATGGCACAGTTCGAGGTGAAGCAAAATCTGGATTTTCTCGTCTCCGGTTTGTCCGTCAGGGCGCTGTATTCCACCACCCGTTATTCGTTTCATACGGTGAGGAGGCAATACAAACCCTATTATTATGATATATCCGATTACGACAGGCCAACGGACACCTACACCCTGCAATGGCTGAACACCGGAAGCGGGCAGGCGGAGGAATGGCTGCGGTTTTCCGAAGACCCAAGGGAAATCCAGACCACCAACTATACGGAAGCGGCGGCGATGTACGATCGCACCTTTGCGAATAAACACGCTGTAAGCGGACTGCTGGTGCTTACCATGCGCAATTACGCGGAAGCCAACGCCGAAAGTTTCGAACTTTCTCTGCCCCACCGCAACATGGGACTGTCGGGCAGAGTCACCTACGCATTCGATAATCGGTATTTCACCGAATTTAACTTCGGCTACAACGGTTCGGAACGCTTTGCCAAAAACGAACGGTTCGGCTTTTTCCCCTCTATCGGGCTGGGGTGGATCGTGTCCAATGAAAAATTTTGGAACGACGGCCTGGGTATGGGTAAGATCATGCCGAAACTGAAATTCAAAGGCACTTACGGCGCGGTGGGAAATGACGCTATCGGCAACGCAGACGACCGGTTTTTCTACCTGTCCAAAGTGCTGATGGCTTCCGAATCGGGCCGGTCATATTCCTACGGATATGATTTCAATCATACGGTGAACGGCGTATGGGTGGACAGATATGCCAACGATCTCATCACATGGGAAACCGCCAAAAAACTGAATCTGGGTATTGAAATGAACCTGTTCGACAAACTGGAGTTCATGTTCGATTTTTATACCGAAGACCGTTCGGGGATATTGTTGGATCGATCGTATGTGCCGGCAACCATGGGACTTGCCGCCTCCACCACCCCGCAGGCGAACCTCGGCAGGGCGAAAGGCAGGGGAGTGGATTTCTCCGTGGACTACCAACACAATTTTAATCAGGATTTCTGGATGACGGGAAGGGCTAACTTTACCTATGCCGCCACCGAATATACCGAATACGAAGAACTCGACTACTCGGCTACCCCTTGGCGGTCGAGGATCGGACAACCCGTTTCGCAACAGCACGGCTATGTGGCGGAACGCCTGTTTGTGGACGATTACGAGGTATATAACGCTCCTTCCCAGAATTTCAACGACAGGCGGGGCATTATGGGCGGCGACATCAAATATAAAGACCTCGACGGCGACGGCGCCATTACCGACTTGGACAGGGCGCCCATCGGGTTCCCCACCGAACCGCAACTCGTTTTCGGCTTCGGACTGTCGGCAGGATACAAGGGTTTTGACCTGTCGTTCTTCTTTCAGGGACTTGGGCAGCGTTCTTTCTGGATCAATGCCACCACCACCTCTCCCTTTGTGGACACCGACGAAAACGGCAGCGTTAACTCCAAGAACGCCCTGCTGCAAATATATGCAGACGACCACTGGTCGGAAGACAACCGCAACCTGTTTGCCCTCTGGCCCCGCCTTTCCGATCAGGTCGTCAACAACAATACGCAACGGAGTACCTGGTTTATGCGCAACGCAAGTTTCATGCGCCTGAAATCCGCCGAAGTGGGCTACACCCTGCCGGAACGGATCTCCGGTAGAATCAGAATGAGAGCTTTCCGCGTCTATCTTAGCGGCACCAATCTGCTTACCTTCAGCAATTTTAAACTGTGGGATCCCGAAATGGCAGGAAATGGATTGGGCTACCCGCTGCAAAGAGTTTACAATATCGGTTTACAATTCACATTTTAAATAGAAAAGAAAATGAAAAAAGCATATTTTTATTTATTGGGCCTGGTTTTTTGCTGCGCCTGCGACAGTTATTTAGACGTGGTGCCCGACAACATCGCCACCATTGATTACGCCTTCCGCGATAGAGCCGGCGCCGAAATGTACCTTGCCACCTGTTATAGTCTGATGCCTGCCATCGGCGATCCTCGCTCAGACCCCGGACTCATGGGCGCGGACGACACTTGGTCGCCTTCCGTGCGCGACCAGTGGATCAATGCCAGTGCAAGCGATTTCCACTGTTACAATATCAAGATCAACCAGAATACCAATTCGCCTCATGTGAATTGCTGGGAAGGACAAAATCAGGGAAGAGGCTTGTTCGCGGCTATTCGCGTGTGCAATATTTTTTTGGAAAATATCGATAAGGTAGGACCGGATTTGAAAGAAGAAGAAAAAATCCGCTGGATCGCCGAAGTCAAATTCCTGAAAGCCTATTATCATTATTACCTGTTGAAGGCATATGGCCCCATCCCGCTGATAAAGGAAAACAAGCCCATAGACGCAGGTGTTGAAGAGGTAAAGGTGTACCGCGACCGATTCGACGATTGCGTGGACTATATCGTACAATTGATCAATGAAGCCGTTCCCGACCTGCCGTTGGTGATTTTTGACATGACCAGCGAACTGCGCAGGATCACCCAACCGATAGCCCTGTCCGTAAAGGCGGAGTTATTGGTGACGGCGGCAAGCGACCTGTTCAGCCACAACCCGGACTATGAAAATATCACGGACAACCGCGGGGTATATATCTTCCGCAGCACGACGACCAAACAGGAAAGATGGGAACGCGCAAGGATTGCCTGTAAAAACGCCATTGATACGGTGGAACTCACGGGACAGATCGGGCTGTACGATTTCAGCCAGTCGCCCTTTTATTCGTCGTATGCAACGGGAATTTCGGATACCAGCAAGTTGGTGATGACCCTGCGGACAGTGGTTACCGACAAATGGAACCGCGAAATCATCTGGGGTACCCGTCTCGACCAGTATCAGAGTATTACCATGCCGATGGCTTTCACGACGGCTCAAGTCACCACATCGTCGACCAATCCGATCATTGCGCCTACCATGGCGATGGCGGAATTGTTCTACAGCAACAACGGCGTTCCCATCGACGAGGACAAATACTACGATTACGATCATCGTTTACAAACGGATACGGCGGCGACTGACCAACGCTATTACATGGTGACGGACGGCGTTCACCCGATCGCCAAAATCAACATGAACCGCGAACCGCGATTTTACGCCAATATGGGTTTTGACGGCGGATACTGGCTGGGCAACGGCCGGAAATTGGATTTCGACCGAACGCCGGCGGATCAGGTCGCATGGATTACAGAGATGTTACGGGGGAAGCCGTCGGGCAATTACGACGCATTGCGCTATTCCGTCACCGGATACCTGCTCAAGAAAGGATCGCATATTGAATCGGCATACAATACGGCAGGGACGAGTTTTACGACCACGCAAGCCACTTTTCCCATCATGCGACTGGCGGATCTGTATCTGCTGTATGCCGAAGCGCTCAACGAATGTGTCTCCGAGCCTACGCCCGAAGTATATCACTATGTGGACGTCATCAGGGAAAGAGCCGGACTGCAAGGCGTAGAACTCAGTTGGCGGCAGTTTTCCGAATATCCCGATAGACCCCTTTCACAGGAGGGGATGCGCAGGATCATCCGGCAGGAACGCCTGATTGAACTGGCATTTGAAGGAAAACGTTTCTGGGACCTCCGCCGGTGGATGACGGCAGAAGTAGAAATGAACAAACCCGTCAGGGGGTGGAACGTCATGGGAGAAGTGCCGGAAGACTATTATAATGTCGTCACGATCAGTCCCCTCACGTTCAACAAAAGAGACTATCTGTGGCCCATCAGGCAGGGAGAAATACTCAAAAACCCCAATCTGAAACAAAATCCCGGATGGTAAAACCGTATCAATCATTCAATATTAAATAAATATAAATATAAATTTAAATAGATCATCAAATGAAAATACTTGTTTTATTTTTTACAGTATGCTTGCTGTTGTCCGCCTGCGCGGAGGACCCCATAGGGCAATATGCGACGGACAACAAGCCGCCGCAGGCGGTGCGCAACGCGAAGGTAAGCAATTTTCCCGGCGGGGCGACCATCATCTACGACCTGCCGGACGAAACCGATCTGCTTTACGTTGGGACGCGCTTCACCCTTCCCAACGGGGAAAAACAGGACATCAGAACGTCCGTCTTTTCCAACGTGATTACCGTCAAGGGATTTGCGCAGTCGCAGAAATACACGCTGGAACTGGTGGCGGTGGACAGAAGCCAGAATGAATCCCCGCCGCTGGAAGTGGAAATCGAACCGGAAGACGCCGTTATTTACAACGTTCTCCGGAGTTTGACCTATTCGGTTACCCGCGGCGGCTTCAAGGTCAGTTGGGAAAATGAGATACAGGAGGAAATCGTCGTGACGTTCCTGAAAAAGAACGAAGACAAGTACGAACTGATTGACGCCATCTACACTTCCGAAAAAAATGCGGACAGGGCGATCCGCGGGCAGGAAGCCGCGCCCACTACTTTTGCCGTGTTTGCCCGGGACATGTACAATAATTATACCGACACGATAGAGTTCCAAATCGAACCGCTGTTCGAAATACAGTTGGACAACAAAAACTTTCTGGCAATGCCGAAGTTGGCCGATTTCGTGTTGAACGCCTGGGGAACATCAGACCTTTCCGTCCTCTGGAACGACGTAATGGTGGCGGGAGCCGTACAAGGTCAAGTGTATTACATCAATGCGCACACCACCATCACGCCGTATTTCACGATGGATCTGGGGGTAAAGGCGAAATTGTCCCGTTTCAAAACCTGGGGCAGGTCTGATTACTATTTCAGGCTGCACCATCCCTACGACTTCTACCTGATGGGCACCAACGACCTGTCGGTAGCGCAAAATTCCGCCAGCACAGACGATCAATGGGAACATCTGGGCGATTTCCTTTCGCACCGTCCATCGGGATTGCCCGTCACCGAACCGGCAACGGGGGAAGACTACGCTTATGCCGCCGCAGGGGAGGAATTTGAACTGACCGAAGACGCACCTGCCGTGCGGTACATCCGTTTCAGGGTCAGAAGAAGCTGGAGCGGAACCACCGCCATGTTCCTTGCGGAAATAAGATTTTGGGGTGAACCGCTAAACGATTAAATTTAAAAAAAATGAAAAAGTTATATTGTATATGGATAGTATTGGTATGCCTGGCGGCAGGTTGCGCCAAGATGAATGACAAGCACGATGAATTTCTCGCCCGCGGCGAAACGGTGTATATCGGCAAGGTGGATTCCGTGCGTTCCTTTCCCGGAAAGGAAAGATTGTTGTTGCGCTACTGGATCAGCGATCCGCGTGCAAAAAACGTGACGCTGTATTGGGGAACGGAAAATTCCCTGTCCAAAGTATTGCCCGTTGCGCCGCACCTGCCCGACGAAGCGCTGGAAGCGATGCTCACCGCAAGCGACAACCTCGACGAAAACACGCACACCTTCCAATGGATCGCGTCGGATCTGCAGGGGAACAAGTCGATGGTGTTCGAGTCGCTCGCCACCGTCTATGGTAGCCGGTATCAGGAAAAATTGCTCAACCGGCGCATTGTCAATACCAATCCCGACGACTACGGGAATATTGATGTGACCTGGGCGGGCGCTTCTTCCGAAGAGGAACTCGGCGTAGAAATTTCTTATACGAAAAACGGAGGCGAAGCCGTAACGGAATATCATCCCAAGTTGGGAACCGCGCTGAGGCTGGAAGACGTGGACTACACGCAAGGCGTCCACTACCAAACCCTGTACCTGCCGGCGCCCGCCGCCCTCGATACTTTCTACACCGCCGTCACGCGAATGAACATCGTGAAAACCATTAATGTGGCGCTGGGAAAACCGGTAACGTGCAACGGCGTCAACAGCGGCAATATTACAGACCCCGCCCAAAGACCGGAAAATGCAGTGGACGGCAACAGGGCAGCCAATTCGGTAAGGTTTGTGAGCACCAATACTACTCCTCCCCGTTTTCTTGAGATAGACCTGCAAACGGAATATACCGTCAGCAGTTTTAAAACATGGAGTGGCGGCGGCACCAGTTATAATTACAACCTGTCCAACTTCGAATTACAGGCGTGGATAGGGGGGCAATGGGTAACGGTTCATTCCGTTTCCGGAAATACAGACGCATTGTATGGCGCGGATTTCCCTTCCGTCACCACCGACAGGATAAGGGTGATTACCACCACCGGCGAGTTCAGGCTTTACGAAATTGAAATATATAGCATAATTAGGTATTAGAAAACTGACGGGGTCATGCGACAATACCATGACCCTGTCTTTTTCCGATTTTATCACATATATTTGTCATATTTTCATATTTTTGTTTCGGTCGTAGGGGGCAACCCTTGCGGTTGCCCCGTTGAGCCGAATTTGCAATTCGGCTCGGAACATCAGGCAATTGGTTTTGTCGGTCTCTTATTCCCTGAAGGGGAACCATATCAATAGAAAAACGTGTGCCGATATCCGAACAAAAACCTCGTAGGAAAACCGGAGAGATAAAAAGAAAATCCGGGTTTTATCCGGCAGCCGTGGGCAGGATGTGACCGACCGCGGCGAAGCCATGAAAAAAAGAAGATCAATGAAAGATGTAAGGTAGTGATATGATGACAGTTGGCATATTATATTTTTTTCGCAATACTCCCCGTACCGTCAAATATATGGCCGACTCATTGCCGTCCTGTTGTTTTCGGTAATTGCGCTTTTTCGGACGAGAGCGCTTGCGGGAGCTCCATTGATGAAGGCGGAAATACGATGGAATATGGTTGAGAAAAGCCTGTCGGTA
>JAISCQ010000298.1 GCA_031265445.1 Bacteroidales bacterium | reverse complement strand
ATCATCATCGACAAAACCTCCGTAGAAATCTTCATCGACGGCGGCGCCCGCTCCTGCTCCATGGAACGCAAGGCCGGCAACCGCGGGGAAGGATTCCATTTCCGTGGCAACAACATCGAGATCAGTGACCTGAAAGTATACACCATGCACTCCATCTGGAAATAGCGAAACATGCAAAAACCGAAAACCCCAGCGCCTGCGAACTGTCTGCAACAAAAACGAGGCTGTCTCAAAAGTGTTTTAGCACACAGATAACACAGATTGAACGGATAAACACAGATAATTATTGATCTGCGAAAATCTGTCTCATCTGTGTCATCTGCGTGCTTTTTAGACAGCCCCGTAAAGGAAAAATCACCGGGAAAATCCCGCGATACTAATATTCAATGGTTACATCGATCAATTCCTCCCTGTTGCCATCATATTCCGTTATTTTAATGGCTGTGGGGTAATTATCCGAATTGTAGGTATATTCGTATGTCGCATCAAGTACGCCGTTGCGCTGCACTTCGGTGATGTTATTGACAAAAAACCGGGGATTGTCTACCTGGTCGATGTCCAAAATATCCCAGAGAATCCATGCGGGCGTGTTGATGTTGCTGAAGATACCTTTTTTGTCATCGTATTTCATGGTTGTGATATCTGCCTGGAGATTTTTATAGCTCCATGAGCTTTCCGTGATGTTCCCGTTCGAATCGCAGGTATAATTTACGATATCATCATCAGAGATACGATTGACGATGCGGCCGTTTTCTACTGTATAATGATATTTTCTCGGTTCTCTTGCAATCCCGTCATAATAATCAATTTTTTCAAATTCAATGATATTACCTGTTTCTTCTGCGGTATACACCGTACGGTTGTCCTCGTCATTACCGGATATTTTTATTTCGTATTGACCATTTGCAGGATAACTTATGGTGAGGACGGTTTCGTTTCCTCCAACACGATTAACAGTTGTGGATCTCACCAGCCTGTTTTGGCCGTCATACGCAAACGTGGCATTCCACTGGTCGCCATCATATGTCCCGTACATTTTCCTGGGCAGATAGACCGATGAATCCGGATTGTCGTCATCATGATCTTTACTGCATGAAAACAACCCGACCGAAAGAATCAGGATACTTAAAAATACAAAACTGAGCTTCTTCATTTTTTTAATGATTTTATATGTATGATATTAATGATTGATATAGCTGTATACGTTTGGAGCAGGATAAAGTTACATTATATTTTCCGGATGCATCTTTTAACGCCGGAAGGCATCCAAACAGACTTGCACACTTTCTGCAAGTCGGAACTGAAAATAAAACAGGTTTGCACACTTTGTGCAAATCAGAACTGAAATTAAAACAGACTTGCACACTTTCTGCAAATCGGAACTGAAATCAAAACAGACTTGCACACTTTCTGCAAATCGGAACCGAAATTAAAACAGACTTGCACACTTTCTGCAAGTCAGAACCGAAAATAAAACAGGTTGTCGACCGTAACGTGCGATATACGACCTGACAGGGTCGCCAGACCTGTCAGGGTCAATCATCAATAACATCAATAACATCAGTAACATTATATTCCTCCGAATGTGACCCCCAGTATATCGGGGACAATATCCATCTGTTCCGGGTAGAGGATCATGCTGTTGGTATGGCCGAAATAGCGGGTCACCACGCGGGGCATCACTGCCAGCCTCCTGTTGTATGATACCGTATTCTGGCGCGCCGAGACGACCACCAGCAAATCATTTCCGTTCAGCTCGCCGGCTAAGGCTTTCATATCGGGAAGACTGGACAGTACGCGGAAGTATTTTTTCGGGAAAGACGCTACTTTCTTCATGCGCATGATCCCTTTCAAAGTATTCTTATCGGTGATAAAGAGCAGTTCGCCCGAGTTATTCCGGTGCAGCGTGAGCAACAGGTGTATCCATGCCTGGAAACCCACTTCGTGATCGGCATTGCGCGGTACCAGCACATATATTTTACGGAATTTCGGGATTCTGGTCGTCAGGTTCACCACCAGGATCATTTGCGGGCAATTCTCGAGCAGTTTATCGATAATGGTGCCGAAAAAGTATCTGGCAGTGTTCGACTTTCCGCTCCAGCCCAGCACAATGTGCGTGACCTGTATTTCCAGGGCAGCGCGTATGATCCCTTCGGAAATGTTACTGTCCACGCGCATGGCCGGGTGATAGTGTATTTTGGCAGCGCTGGCCTGGTTGAAAAAGTAACGGGCAATTGATCTGTCTTTCAGGATGGAATGTTCCAGTTGCTGGGGCGTGGTTGCTATCGTCAGGGGCGATATGCTGGGGTTATTGTGCGGCTGGTGGATCAGGACGGCGAAATTAAAGAGCGGCAGGGCTGTTTCGGGGTTGGAAACAGGTACCAGTATGCGGTCCGGCTTGTGTTCCTGCACATCCTGTTCCTTTTGCTGCAGGGCGACCATACGTCCCGCATAATCGGTGACATACGTACTTACCAGGCAGGTGAACAGGATGATCAACACCGCGGCATTGATGATGTTTTCGTTGAAAATACCTATACCGTAGCCTACAATCACAACGGCAATCGTAGCCGCCGCATGCGAGCTGCTCAGCCCGAAAAGCAGCAGCCGTTCGGCCTTCGTATAGCGGTAGAAGAGCTGCGTTGCAAATGCCGCAAGATATTTGCTGGAAAGAGCGACAGCAATCAGGGCCGCTGCAAGGATCAGCGTATCAAACCCCTTGAGAAACGCCCTGACATCCACCAGCATCCCGATATAGATAAGGAAAAACGGAATGAAAAAGGAATTGCCGACAAAGACGGTTCTGCTCATCAGTGTAGACTGGTGCGGTATGACGCGGTTGAGCACCAGTCCGCACATGAATGCCCCTACAATAGGCTCAATACCGGCTAATTCGGCCAGGAAGCCCGATGAGAACAGCGAACTCAGGATAAAGATGTACTGTGCGGAATCATCACTTTGGAAATAGGCAAAATACCAGCGGCAAACTTTCGGAAAGGCCCAAAACATCACGAACATGAATACGGTCAGCGACAGGATGGTTTTCATCCAGAAAAAGACATCCAGCGCCCCTGAATACGACGTGGTGACGATGGTAAGGAACAGGAGCACGGCCATGTCGGTGATGATGGTTCCCCCGATACTCACTACCACCGGCTCGGCTTTCGTGATGTTCAACCTGCCGGCAATAGGGTAGGAAACCAGCGTGTGTGTGGAAAACATGCAGGCCAGCAACAGCGAAGCGGTTATATTGAAGTTGAAAACGAAGTGAGTCAGCAGGAAGCCGGATACAAAAGGAATGATAAACGTGAAAATGCCGAACCACACGCTTTTGAACTTGTTCTTGCGGAAACTGAACATGTCTATTTCGAGCGTCATCAGGAACATCAGGTACAGCAAGCCTGCGGTGGACAGTAATTCCAGCCCTGACTTTTCGCCGATCAGGTGAAATCCTTTTGGCCCGATCAGGATTCCCGACAGGATCAACCCGAAAATGGAAGGCATGCCGATTCTCTTGCAGGCAGGCGGAACCACCAGCATGATGAACAGGCAAAGAGCCAGCACGATAACCGGATTTTCAATTGGAAAATGCATCATGGAACTCCCGGCTTAATCCCCCGGCAATGCGGCTAACACACCTCCAGACGGATCAAACTGTGGTTAATATTTTGATAATGATTATAAATCAGGACGCTGCCTATTTTTGCAGGAACATGTCCGAAACAGGTAACATCCCGGGGAACGCATTGTGCGGCCAATATTCTAAAAGCCAAATATAATGCAAATCCGGATGCGGTATGATACTCTCCGCACAAATTTTTGAAAAAACAATACGGTTTCTTTGGAAAGCTCCTGGAAATCAGTCGCCGGTAAATTGCATCATCGAAAGTATCGCCATTGTTTCCCCATACGAGCAGGTCCGTATCATCGGCGCTTTTCTTCACGGATGCGAGGAAAGCGGCTACCTGAGCGTCAACAGAGCCATTACCGGCGGGCGCGCTGAAAAAACGGACGCCGGAAATTCTTATCCGCAGGCGATCTTTGACGGGCTGACTGCCCAGCATCAGGAAGGTAGATCCTTCGCCCGAAGCGGAGCCTTTTGTTTGGCGGGTATAAAGCTGATCGCTGCCGGCAAGTCCGTCTTTCCAGAATCCGAGGCGCTGCATGATTTCAAATCCGGTATCGGTAGTTTCGTCGAAACAGCCGGCCAGCACACGGGCTGCGCCTTCATTCACCTGCATCATGGCGTCGAGCAGGGCGCTTTCGAACGAAAAGCCGCGATGCACATACGTATTGTTATATCCGTGGTTGCCAAGCATCAGGGCAATCTGTGCGCCCACCGTATTAAAGGTCGACTGGATGAAGGGCGTCGGGTTGAGTTGCCGTTCGTTGCTGATGAGCGTATCCAGGAATTTCTCGGTATCGGACAGGCAACCCAGGCCGGTAGCCGTTATAATGGCGTCCGGCTGTGCGCCTGCCAGATCGACGCAACGCAATGCCGCAGCAACGCCCATCTTTACGATCCGGCTCATTCGTCGCCTCAGCGTAGCGTCGGCAATGCAGGTTTTGTAGTCGGGTTCCATGCACGCCCACCTGTTCCCCTCCAAAATGCGGACTGACGGAAACGCGTCGCTGTGTGCGAACGTGTCTTGCGGACTGATGCAGGCTGCGGATAGAATGTACATTCCAACGGTGCGGTTTCCTGTGTTTGCCTGTGATTTTTTTTAATCGTCCCCGTCCGCATCCGAATTGGCCACATAGCCTTTCATGATACCGCGCCTGGAGTTACGCACAAAATCGATGATCCTGTCGCGTTCCTCGCTTTGGGAATAATGATCTTCGATATAGTTGAGCGCTTCGCTGTGGTTCATTCCTTTTTGGTAAAGTTCGCGGTAAATATCCTGTAATTCCCATATTTTTTCGTTGGTAAATCCGCGGCGGCGCAATCCGATTGAGTTAACGCCCACATAAGCCAGCGGGTCGCGGGCTGCTTTCACATAAGGCGGCACATCCTTGCGCACTTTCGAAGCCCCGCCGATCATTACATGCGCGCCGATGCGCACAAACTGGTGAACCATAGTTCCCCCGGCCAAAATGGCCCAGTCGTCGATTTCCACTTCACCGGCGATGCCCGAGTGGCTCACAATCACACAGTTGTTCCCGATCCTGACATCGTGGGCAACGTGTGCATAGGCCATCAGCAGGCAATTTTTACCTACTACCGTTTTGTTTTTGGTCTTGGTTCCGCGGTTGATCGTCACGCATTCGCGGATGGTGGTATTGTCGCCTATTTCCACGGTAGTGTATTCGCCGTCGAACTTGAGGTCCTGCGGAATTCCTGCAACCACAGCTCCGGGAAAAATCTTGCAGTTTTTACCGATGCGGGCTCCTTCCATAAGGACGGCGTTCGACATCACCCATGTTCCGTCGCCAATGACTACATCTTTGGCGATGTTCACAAAAGGCTCGATAATGACATTTTCGCCGATCCGGGCATCGGGGTGAACGCAAGCTAACTGGTGTATCATACTGTTCTGATATTATTCTGTTTCGATAGCCCAAACGTCGGGACGTCCGGGTTTATCCATCATTTAATTTTTTACTTTAACAATTTGTGCGGTCAATTCGGCCTCGGTGGTTAACGTTTCGCCCACGTAAGCCTGCGCCATCATGGTAGCAATGCCACGGCGGATTTCGCCCACCAGCTCCATGCGAATCACCAGCGTATCGCCCGGAACCACCATTTTCCGGAATTTCACTTTGTCGATTTTCAGGAAAAATGTCAGGTAGTTTTCGGGATCGGGAACGCTCCCCAGTACAAGTAATCCTCCCACCTGCGCCATCGCTTCCACGATCAGCACGCCCGGCATCACCGACTGCGACGGGAAATGCCCCACGAAGAACGGTTCGTTCATCGTCACGTTCTTCACGCCGACGACGGTTGTTTCGGTCAGGCTGACAATCTTGTCGACCATCAGGAACGGCGGACGGTGCGGCAATGTATTCTTGATCTGCTCGATATTAAGCGCCGGCGGCTGGTTGGGATCATACTTCGGGATCAGCGCTTTGGCCATTTCCTTTTTGATGATCTGGCGGAGCATCCGCGCCATCTGGTTGTTGGCGGCGTGCCCCGGGCGGGTTGCCACGATGCGTCCCTTGATCTGCTTGCCGATCAGCGCAAAGTCGCCGATCAGGTCGAGCAGCTTATGCCGTGCCGGCTCATTGCTGAAATGCAATTCAAGGTTGTTGAGGATGCCTTCGGGTTTCACCTGTATCTTGGGCATGTTGAACAATCCGGCCAGGCGGTCGAGTTCCGCTTGCCCGGCAGGCCTGTCTACAATCACAATAGCATTGTCCAGCGCCCCGCCTTTGATGAGATTGTGTTGCAGCAGCAGTTCCAGTTCGTGCAGGAAAACAAAGGTGCGGCAGGGGGCTATTTCGGTTTTGAAATCGTCCATACCGGTCAGCATCGCATATTGATGCCCCAGCGTACGCGAGTTGTAGTCGATCATCACGTCAATGCTGAAATGGTCGTCCGGGTAAATCGCTATTTCCACGCCCCGGGCCTTGTCGGCATACACAATACGCTCCTTCACTTCAAAGTATTTGCGCACGGCGTCCAGTTCAATAACGCCAGCCTCCTTGACCAGTTCTACGAATGGCCCCGCACTTCCGTCCATAATCGGCATTTCGGGGCCGTTGATCTCAATCAGGGCATTATCCACGCCCATTCCCCACAAAGCGGCCAGCACATGCTCAATGGTACTTACTTTTACGCCATTTTCCTCGATGGTGGTACCCCGCGAGGTGTCGGTAACATGGTCGGCTATGGCCGAAATAACAGGCTGTCCTTCCAGATCGAGGCGTTTAAATTTGTAGCCGTGATTGTTGGATGCAGGGCGAAGCGTCAGTTCTACTTCAATACCTGTATGTAATCCTTTACCTTTAACAGATACGGGCTTCTGGAGCGTCTGTTGTTTTACCAGCATGTTTTCGCTTTAGGGTTAAACTTAATTATGATTGATTATTCAATAAGAATATCTTAAAAAATAGTCAAAAACCGTTGACTTCAAAAATTCTGCAATGATAATAAATTTTCGGGAATAACCGTCATGCGGCGCCTCTATTTCTCGCCGGATGACCCTGACAGCGGTATGTAACGGACAGTGCTGGAGACTCATAATTTCATGTTGATCTGGAAAATCATGGTTCGCGGCGGCGATACATCCATCGGGCGGAGGCTATACTCGGTATTCAGCAGGTTGTTGAACATCAGCCAGAACTGTATTTCCTTCGAAACCCTGATGCCAAGACGGGCATCCATGGCAAAGTAGCCCTTGTTGTGCTCCATCCAGTAATCGTGCAGCCCCGGGAAAATAACGCTGCGCACAATATCCATAATGTCTTCCCGGTCTTTCGCGCGTTCGTCCACCATAAAATAATCCACGGCCAGCGTCTTGCTTTTACAGGTCATGTTGGCGCCCACTGTCAGACGGTTCCACTGTATGTCGAATACGCCTTTCACCGAATGTTTCTGGCGGTATTTGAAATATTTCGAATCGTTCGACTTCTCTTTCATCGCCAGCGGATCAGTGTTATCCGATTCTTTTGCATTCTTTTTCTTCCAGTCCGGATCGACGGGGTTGATGAATACATAACCAAGGCTATAGGTTAGTTTGGTTGCCGGGTTGATGTTCCACAGCCCGTTGACAGACAAATCCAGACCGGAAATGTGCGCGTTTTCGACATTGGAGAAACGGGTGCCCAGGCCCGGCGTTTCTCCTCTCGTAAACATACCGATCAATTCGCTCAGGTTGTCGACATAGGCATAGGTGGTGCTATTGAACAACCCGAACTGAAATTCAATCATATCCTTGTATACGGTATAGAACCCCGCCACATCGATGAACCCCATGAAATTGCCGAATTTGTACCCCTGTTTGATTCCCAGCTCGGCATTATAGCCGCTTTCGGGCTTGAGAGCTCTGTTGGGGTAAGCCGCCAGTCCGCCTATATCCTTATATACATATTTTTCGGTCAGCGAAGGGTAGCGGTAACCTTGTCCGAACGATGCACGAAGGTAAGTGGCTTCGGCCAGCTGGTAGTTCAGACCGCCGCGGAATACCGGCTTGAATGGCGCTTTCCAGCCAAAGATGTTCGTTTCGGCTTCGCGCGTGAGCGAATCTACACGGTAATATTCCAGCCGCATACCCAGCGACAGGTTCAACTTTTCGAACAATTTATGGTCGTATTGCACGAAAGCGGCAATGTTGTCGCTACTGTGAGCGCCGGTAACGCTCGATTTCATGTCGACATGCTCGAACGTGGAGCCAACGGTGACATTGGCGCTTCCGATCTTCCTGCCATACTGGTAATCGAGGTAATATGAGTTGGTATTGTCGGCTGTGCTGTTATTGTTTTGGGGGTTGTTGGCATTAAGCAGCCAGGGAACCCAGAGGATCGGGTCCGACTGGAAGGATGGCAGCGGGGTACGCGACATCACCCACGATAACAGATCAACGATATCAGGGGCTTTGGCCCCGGGAAAATAAGGTTTTAACTTACCTTCCACGTCGCGTATGATGCCGATATAATCCTGATCGATCAATATTCGCTGTAACCAGTCGGATGGTAACAGGTTGTTCAATGGATCCTGTAGCATCTCTATCAATTCGGGAGCTTTTGCGAAGTCGAAACCCATCGAGGCGGTGATGTCGGTGATGGATTTGTCGGTCGGGTTCGAAAATATCTGGTCGGATTTATAGTAATAGCGTCCTTTCAAACGGTGGGTAATGCCTTTTTCCGTGTTGGCGTAGTTGATGAAGGGATCAATGTAAAACGAATTTCCCTGACGGCTCATGTTGGCCATAGCCGATTTCATATAAGGCTGATCAGCCGACCGCCAGATAAAAAATCCCCCATAATCGTTGGTCAGGTAATTGATGTTGATTCCGTAATTCAGTCCATAGATTTTGGGATCGTGATAGGTGACATTGCCGCCGAAACGGATGCGCCGGTTATAATCGCCCTGCCGGAAGCCTTCATTGGTATGCATGTCGATCCCTCCCGAAACATCGAAGTTGCCGATGCGCCGTGTGTGCGAAATGTCGGTAGAGGTATAAATCGGGTTGCGTATCCCGTACAGCAGGTTTTGCCGCAGGGCGGGTTTCACCTGTATTTTTCCGTCGCGCCAGAACTCCTTGTCCCACCATATATAGTCCTTATTGCCCGGATCCATGTAGATACCCAGGTAAGTGTCCACCGTGGTTTGCGGTTCCGATTCCGGTCGTGCGGTACGGACATTGATCAGCCCGTTGAGCGCCGATGAGCCGTAGAGCACCGACGAAGCGCCCTTGATGACTTCCACCTGCGCTACATTTTCCATCGGGATGGTGTTCCAGTTAATTTCGCCCACGCCCGGCGTCAGTACCGACATGCCGTCGACCATCACCTGGCAGCGGCTTCCCACGCCATACGTCCAGCCGCTGCCGCCGCGTATGGAAGGCTGTTTGTCCACCACATCCACGCCGGGCAAGGTATTGAGCACTTTGCTCAGATCGGTGGCGTTTTGCCTGACAATATTTTCGGGCTTGATGATCTCCATGGATACGGTGATCTCGCTCAGTTTCTGGTCGAAGCGTCCGGCGCTCACCACTACTTCCTCCATCATTTCCGTATATTGTTTCAGGCGCACATCGAGCGTAACGGTCTGGTTGCGGCGAACCACCACCGGCTGCAATTGCGGTTCGTACCCGATATAACTGAAATTAAGCACCGTGCCGCCATTGGGTACGTTGATCTCGTAAAACCCTTTTTCGTCCGTGGTTACGCCGTCCATACTGTCTTTTTCCCTGTAGAATACGTTGACGCCAATTAAAGCCTCTTCGGTTTCGGCGTCGTAAACATGGCCGGCAACGGTTTGCCCGAAAGCCGATATTGCCGTGAATAGCAGGAAACAGGCGGTTATCAGGATTTTGTTCAAATGTCTCATCATCGTTTTATTTATGCGTTCAAAAGTATCAATAAATCATCTACAAATGACGATACATTTGAAAATAAAATGTTCATGCTACTCATTCAACGACCCTGTCGGCAGTTCCGCAGCCTGACAGGTCGCAACAAATCAACCTCTTTACTTTTTCTTCCCGACGAAGGTTAATTCAATGGGCAAAGTCATCACTGTAGGAGTAATTTTAAGATTCGCATTTCCCGACCCGTCGATGACACTGTCTTTAACGGTAACCTTAAACGCTCCTAATGCTGCTTGGGTACTGCCTGTAAGAGAATATTTCCCATCAGCATACGCCACATCACATTCACAACTGACGGAAAAAGGTATTGTTGGCGCAGGCAGACCCGGAACAGTAGCAACAGACAGCGTTTCGTTCAATGATAATGTAACCTTTTTTTCGGATACGTATGTTACTGTTATATCCACATTTTGAATGTTGATACCCATTGTTTGATTCACAAGCGAACCGTTATAAGTTCCTGCGATGGATTTCGTATCGCCCTTATCTTTTTTACATCCGGTAAATCCTACAAAAGGAACTGCCAACATCAATAAAACCAATAACCTGTTGATTGTTTTCATCAGTACTAACTTTTTAATTGAGTAAAAAAGCCTGTCGTCATTCGGACAGGCTTTTCTGATGATATAGAATTGGGAATCAATGATTCTAATCGGGATTTGCTTGGATTCTATACTGTGCTCGGGTTATTTTGATGCATTTCCCGCTGGGGATGAATTGGTCTATGGATATAAATGCCCCGACGGACAAATGCGCAATTTAACGAAGCGATCTCACAGCAAGGTAAAACCATGTCGCCGTGCGAAGTATAGATGTATCCTTTACTTTTTCTTTCCGTTGAAGGTTATTTCAATGGGCATAATCCCTACTGTAGGAGTAATTTTAAGATTTGCATTTCCCGACCCGTCTATGGTGCTGTCTTTAATGACAACCTTAAGCGCTCCTAATTCAGGTATTTCCGCTGTTTGTGTATTGCCTGTAAGAGAATATTTCCCATCAGCATACGTCACATCACATTCACAACTAACTGCAAAAGGTATTGTTTGCTCACCTACATTCGGTATAGTAACAGACAGTGTTTGATCAAGTGATAAAGTAACCTTTGTTTCGGATACGTATGTTACTGTTATATCCACATTTTGAATGTTGATACCCATTGTTTGATTCACAAGCGAACCGTTATAAGTTCCTGCGATGGATTTCGTATCACCCTTATCCTCTTCTTTATCCTTATCCTTGCATCCGGTAAATCCCACAAAAGGAAGCGCCAACATCAATAAAATCAAAAACTTGTTTATTGTATTCATCATTTCTAACTTTTTACTTTTTTAATTGATTGATTTTTTATATTAGATTTAGATTCTTCCTACAAAAGCCATACCAAACATCACCCCTTTCGCAAAATTCTTCGTAAAACTTACCCGCAGCAGTACCACCATGCCGCGTGTGCGGGCGAATCGTTACGACAGGTCGCCTCTGCCAAATTGACACGCTCTTCGCCGCCGATCAACTCTTCACCAGCCGGAATTTGATCAATATCCGCAAAAATACATTTTTTTAAGGAAGTGTTGTTTGTATGATCAATTTATTTACCTTTGCCCCCGCAAACGGTGAGGTGGGTGAGTGGCTGAAACCAACAGTTTGCTAAACTGTCGTACGGGCAACTGTACCGCGAGTTCGAATCTCGCCCTCACCGCGAAAAGGCGAAGATAAAAAAGCCGGGAATAAGTCAAAGCCCTGCAATCAAGTGGTTGCAGGGCTTTTCCTTTTTTATCTTCTCCGCTCCTGGCAGTGGTCTTTGACGGATGCAACAGCCTGACAGGTTACAAAAAAAGGCGGAAAACCCGCCTTTTTCTTCTTTACATTAATGTGTTCCAACGGTCATTTAACCATGCCACCGCCAATATACACGCTGAATTTGATGCTGAGATAATTACATGATTTATCTATGTTATCCTTCCCGGCAAAATTGTATTCGGCAGCAAGGCGGCAATGGGCTATATCGAACCCGGCGCGAAGCATAAAACCAAAATTAGTTTTTTTGACGGGGGGGGTAATTCCGGACGCACCCTGACTAAGCGTAATATTTGCACCGCTTGTCGAATATGCACCAAGTCCTAATCCGCCAAACGGCCTGAACTTACTGGTCATGAAATGATAATCGCCGGTGGCCAAGTACGAACCGGAAAATTTTAATTCCGTATCGTTGCCGGGATCTACATACTGGCCTTGTTCATTAAGCACCCACTTGATTTTTGCCATACCCGCCCATTCGGCGCGAATACCTGCCGAGATATTGGGTGTGATGGAGTACTTGGGTTCAATGGAGAACAACACGCCGCCACCGCCTTTGGGGATGGCATAACCAAGGCCTACGTCAACACGAAACGGATTAAATTCCTCTGCTCTTACGATCAAGGCAGCACAGATCAAAACAACACTCAAAATTACTTTCTTCATTGGTAAAAAAATTTAAAAATTAAAGGTTTAAAAAAAATTTAAAAAATTGATGATGATTAAAAAAAAAGTTACGTATATAATTCATTTTTGGTGGTGATATGCTTGGTGTACGCATCTGTTTTAAAAAGGTTACAAAATGACCTCCTGCGAACATATATTAAAAGCGAAAGCGGTTTTCGGAGCATCTTCATATTTGTGGTTCTTTCGTTCCATTCGGTGATTTACAGGATATTATCGGCAATAATTTTGACACGGTCAAGATGTTTTTTAAAAAAGAAATCAACGGCAAATGTAAATCCTTTTTGAACAAAAACAAAAAATATTTGTCGTGCCTCAAAAAAATATTTCGCCAAATATTACCGCATGATTTTCGATTTGGAAATTATTGTACATTTCCCCTATAAATTCTATCAAAGAACGCAAACTCCATAGTTGTCGCCTTATGCTTGCGATTTTCCCCTGCGAGCTTGTCCTGTCCGCTGTTGCAGACAGGCATTAACTCAAGTTTGTG
>JAISCQ010000270.1 GCA_031265445.1 Bacteroidales bacterium | reverse complement strand
CTCTCTCTCTCTCTCTCTCTCTCTCTCTCTCTCTCTCTCTCTCTCTCTCTCTCTCTGCAAAAGCCGTGCCATTCGGTGATTTACCGAACCTTACACCGGACATTGCCTGTAAGAAATTTTCGAAAGATTTCGACATGATCAAGGATGCTTTTGCTATGTTTTTTGACATTAAAATTCGGAGGCAAATATAAATGCTTTTTGAACAAAAACAAAAAAATATTTGTTATAAGAAATTTTTTTTGCGGTGTCAGTCCACAATACTCAATTTTACCGGTATAAATATTCTTCATAGCGCCTCAATTTTTATCCGTCTGCGTGTATATTGAGAATTTCATGTAAATTTGCCTTCGTAAATCAGTATAAAGTCGACATGCACATAGCTAATCCCATATACGACGTGGTCTTCAAATATATGCTTGAAGACAGTAAAGTGGCCAAGCTTTTTCTTTCCGCCATTATCGGGAAGAATATCATGGAACTTGAGTTCAGCGTGCAGGAGCTTATCAACGTTTCAAAATGTAAATTTCAAAGAAAATGAAAAATTGGAATGAGGAAGAAGATTTAGGCGGGATTGAAGGAGTTGTCCTTACCGATGTCCTGTCTGAAATCATGGCAGCCCTCGTAGGAGGTTACAGTATCCTTTGTGTTTACGAGGAAAAGAACATCAATTTGAACGATGCTCGGCTCCTGCAGTGGAAAAACAGAAGGGAAGAAATCGGCTATATCAGAGATCATTTTAAAGGCGACAAATCCTACAAGGACATGCGCCGTTGGATCGGAACGTATTCCAAGGAACTGAAAACCGTTAATGATCTTAGAAAAAAGTACCAGAATGTCTCTTGATCCCGAAACTGTAAAGTTGAGTGCTATCGATTTGCATATTTTCCCGTTCTCATAAAAAGGTTGATGATCGGATCGTGAACAATGAGATAAAGCTTGATCATGAAATTTCATCCCGGGATACGCACTTCATAAATGCCGCCAACCTGTTTTGCCGAATAAGGGAAGAACCCATGTCAAACATATTACGTGAATACTTGTTGATAAAAATAAACGAAGTAATCCGAATGATTGATCTGCGGGTGCAACAGTCCGAAAGCCTTGACGAAAAACAGTATCTGCAACAATACAGGCAGGAATTTCTTTCTGCCTTGAACGACAAGGAACAGGATAATAAGTTATCCCTGTAATTTAAAAATCAGCGGCAAATATGGTGAACAGGTTTTTTGACTTGGGACTATCCCGTTGAGTGGCAATTGTATTGCCACTCGGAACACTGCCGGATTTGTAATCCGGCAATACGCCAGGCCCCGTTGACCTGATGTTCCGAGCCGAATTACAAATTCGGCTCAACGGTGCGGTTTCGACCCTGACAAACCTGCCGCCCCCTGTCAGGGTCGAAACCGGCAGGGCCGACAGATCTTGGGATAAGCGATTTTATCGGAACAAAATTGAGGATTGTTCGATTTTTGGCACGAAATTCGTGAGGGAAAACCAAAATTATCCGTCATGAAAACCTTTCTTATGTTTTTCCTTATCGTACTCTGCATTTATGCCGTCGGGAACCTTTATCTGTTTGTTCGCGGATGGCAGGCGCTCGAAATCATAGGACGGCAGCGCGTCTGGTTTGCCGTCGCTTTCTGGATCGCCGCCCTGTCGTTCATCGTTTCGCAAATGCTGGCGATGAAAGGAGTGGCAGGCCGATGGCTGGATGCATCTTTCGTGGTCGGTTCATTCTGGATAGCCGTTATGCTGCACGGGTTTCTCCTGCTTCTGTTCATCGATATTCTACGGATGATCGGCTGGGCGGGCGACATCCGGCCCGATTTCATCTACCGGAATTACCCGTTGAGCAAAGCGGTCATCTTTGGGTCGGTTTGCCTCATATCCGCCGTTATCCTGTGCTTTGGCTACCGGAACGCACATCGTCCGAAAGTAACGCACCTGGAAATACCTGTGGATAAAAGCGCCGGGCAGCTTACCGGATTACGGGTGGTCATGGCGAGCGACATTCACTTGGGACGCATCAATGGACGCAAGCAATTGGCCCGGGTTGTGGATGTCATGAACGGACAGCGTCCCGACCTTGTCCTGCTGGTCGGCGACACTTTCGACGGGGCTCCCGATCCGGTCATCGGCAAAAATATGGGCGTGGAGTTCGATCGTCTGCAAAGCGTGTACGGTGTGTATGCCGTTAGCGGAAATCACGAATATATCGGCACAAGAGAGAAGCGGGATGCGGTGGACACAGCCTTTGGCTACCTGGCTTCGCATGGCGTACAACCCTTGCAGGATTCGGTTGTTTTGATGGATGGAAGTTTTTATGTAGTCGGCCGGAAGGATCGCTCAGCAGATGCGCGGAAAGCCATTCCCGAACTGCTGCATGATGTCGACCTGCAGTTGCCTGTCATCATGCTGGATCACCAGCCGTACCATCTGGACAGGGTTGCCCATGCGGGGATCGACCTGCAACTGTCGGGACATACGCATCACGGACAAATGTGGCCGATGAATTACGTTACCCGAAAGATATACGAACAGGATTGGGGATTTTTACAGAAGGGAAAATCAAATTTTTATATATCTTGCGGCGTGGGAACCTGGGGTCCGCCGATCCGTACCGCAGGCTATTCGGAAATAGTAGTCATTGATTTGAAATTTAACAATTAACCAATAAAACAGACATGAGTTTATTCGATACCGTCAGCGAAGACATCAAAAAAGCGATGCTCGCAAAGGAAAAAGACAAACTGGAAGCATTTCGCGCCGTGAAGACGGCTTTTTTGCTGGCTCGCACCGAAGCCGGCGCACATGGCGAATTGACATCCGAAGCCGAGTTGAAAATCATACGGAAATTAGTGAAGCAACGTCGGGAATCGGCTGAAATATACCAGCAGCAGAACAGGCCGGACCTTGCCGGGAAGGAACTGATGGAAGCATCGGTCATTGAGCAATACCTGCCCGCGCAAATGAGCGAACAGGAGCTGGAATCCGTACTGAAAGCCATCATCGAAAGAACAGGCGCCAAAGCCCCGTCGGATATGGGCAAGGTAATGGGCGTCGCCACGAAGGAATTATCAGGTAAAGCCGATGGTAAGGCCATTTCGGCAAAAGTAAAACAATTATTGGGATAAGCCTCACCTCCCATCCCCCCTCTCCCAAAGAGAGGGGAGATGACGTGCTGCCCACCCGTGTAAAAAATTTATCATTATGTATCGTTTTTTTCGACCTCTATTCTTCGCATTTCCGCCCGAAGCAATACACGGACTTGTAGCCGGCTGGCTGCGTTTCGTTTATTGCATACCACCGTTGCGGGCGCTGGTACGTGGCATGTTCGGCGTCAAGCATCCCGCACTGGAGCGCGAGTTTTGCGGTTTAAAGTTTTCCAATCCTGTGGGCCTGGCGGCAGGGTTCGACAAGAATGCAAAGCTGTACCGGGCCCTTTCCACATTGGGCTTTTCGTTTATCGAAATCGGAACGGTAACGCCTAAGGGACAACCGGGCAATCCCAAACCGCGATTGTTCCGCATCGTACAGGACGGCGCGCTGATCAACCGCATGGGCTTCAACAACAAAGGCGTGGAAGCAGCCGTGGAGCGGCTCAAGCGCAAACGCCCGGATATTGTTATCGGGGGGAATATCGGCAAGAACACCGCAACGCCCAATGACGACGCACCGACCGATTATCTCGAATGTTTCCGGAAACTGTACCCTTACGTGGATTATTTCACGGTGAACGTGAGTTGCCCGAATGTGGCCAATCTTAGCGAGCTGCAAAACATCAGTTCGCTGACGGGGATACTGACGGCGGTCTTGACCGAACGTGACCGGCAGGAATTTCGTAAACCCGTTCTGGTCAAGATATCGCCCGACATTAGTTTCGTGCACTTGGACGAGATCCTTGAAATCGTGAGAAAAATGGGTGTAGACGGTATCGTAGCCATCAACACGACCACCAAACGCAGCGAACTCACCATCGACAGGGAACAGGTAGAACGTCTGGGTAAAGGTGGACTCAGCGGTAAGCCATTGACGTGGAAGGCGCTCGAGACGGTTAATTACATTCGTCAGCGTACCAAAGGACGTTTGCCGGTGATGGGTGCAGGCGGCATCATGACGGCCGAGGACGCTATCAACATGATCAACGCCGGCGCCACGCTGGTACAGGTTTATTCGGGCTTCATTTACGAGGGCCCTTCACTGGTGAAGAAGATCAACCGGGCAATCCTGAAACACACGGATCACAAAGGCGTCACATCGTAGGCCTGCGAAGCGCATGAGGGTGCATGAGCTTTTTCCTGACCTGTTGGAAAGAAACGGAGGAAGTTTATTTTTCGATTAATCCCCGGAAGATCAGCAGTCCGTTGACATTACCCAGGTCGGGATCTACAGCCCGTTCGGGACATGCCATCATTCCGAAGACATTTTCGGAGTCGTTGCAAATA
>JAISCQ010000268.1 GCA_031265445.1 Bacteroidales bacterium | reverse complement strand
GCAAACGGCAACTTAGCGAAGCGATCTCACCGCAGGCAATTACAAATTGCCTCGTGTTCCGAGCGGCATTACAACTTAGCGAAGCGATCTCACCGTAAGGTAAATGCCGCTCAACGGGGTGATGGTAGAAGTAGTAGCGGTTTCAACCCTGTCAGCAAAGACGCGATGCATCGCGTCTCTACAACGCAGCCTGGCAGGTCAGTGACCGTAACGTTCGTTACCGACCTGACAGGGTCGCGGCGACCTGTCAGGGTCAATAAAACTCCACCGCTGACAGGGTCAAAGACCATTTGCTATTGGAACGAGCCAAGCCCGAAGGGGCCTGATTTTCATAACCGCGGGTCATCGACCCGCGGATCAGCCCACAGTAACGCGAGCAGCGCCGACTCTCTCCCGTTACTTGCTTCGCTGCGTGAGATCGCCGGCGCTAAGTTGCGGAGGGCGGGTTATACCGCCAACACCCGGTTCATGCTGCGAACGGCGTCGGCGCTCTTGTTGAACAGCGCCTGTTCTTCGCTGTCGAGCCTGTAATCAACGATTTTTTCCCAACCGTTTTTGCCGATGACCACAGGAACACCGATACAGATGTCTTCCTGTCCGTATTCGCCGTCTAAGGCTACGCAGCAGGGGAATACTTTCTTCTGGTCGCGGATGATGGCTTCCACCAGCGTTGCTCCGGCAGCGCCGGGAGCATACCATGCCGAGGTGCCAAGAAGTTTGGTGAGGGTAGCGCCGCCCACCATCGTGTCGGCAACCGCTTGGTTCAACGTATCGGCGCTGAGGAGCTGCGAAACGGGGATGCCTCTGTAATTGGCGAAACGCTTGAGCGGAATCATGGTAGTGTCGCCGTGACCGCCAATCACGATTCCTTCAACGTCGGTGGCAGCACAGTTCAGCGCCCGGCTAAGGTAACACTTGAAACGCGAACTGTCGAGGATACCGCCCATACCGATGACCCGGTTTTTGGGAAGTCCGCTTGATTTCAATGCCAGGTAGGTCATGGTATCCATCGGGTTGCTGATGACAACGATCACTGCCCCGGGCGAATATTGGAGGATGTTTCGGGCAACGTCCTTCACGATGCCGGCATTGACGCCGATCAGTTCTTCGCGGGTCATACCCGGTTTACGCGGGATACCCGAAGTGATGACTACCACATCCGACCCGGCGGTTGCACTGTAGTCGCTTGTCACGCCCTTGATACGGGTGTCGAACTCCAGCAAAGCTGCTGTTTGCATCATATCCAAAGCCTTACCTTCGGAAATGCCTTCTTTTATATCCAGCAAAATCAATTCGCTTGCCAGCTCTTTTTGTGCGATCACATTTGCACAGGTTGCGCCTACATTACCGGCGCCTACTACGGTTATCTTACTCATGGATGAGAAACGGTTTAAATTTTATAAATGATTCTTGATACTGTCTGCAACTTGTGTCATATCAATGAAACAAGAATACTTGAACTCTGTTTAAAACAGAGTTGTAAAATTAGGTATTTCTCCGCAAAAAAGATACCAAAACGTTATAAACGTTATCAACACGTTCGCAGCGTATGGCATACGAGCGGGAAAACCGGCCAATACCACAAAGGACATCACCGTTCGGCTGTTTGAATAGAAACGCTCTAATCCGCCGACGGCAAACTGATCATGAACGTCGTTCCTTCGTCCTGACGTGTTTTGAAATTGATGCTTCCGCCGGCGCCTTCGATAATGCTGCGCACGATGGATAACCCTACCCCCATGCCGCTCGACTTGGTCGTAAAGTTCGGACGGAAGATCTTTCCCTGCATTTCCTCGGGAATACCTGTGCCGTTATCCTTAATTCGCACCCAAATGATCCGGTTGATCTTCAATACATCAATATGTATTTCGGCCTGCCGGTCTTTGGGAATTGCCTGAAGCGCATTTTTAAACAGGTTAATGAATACGCGTGACATTTGTTCCTTGTCGGCGCAGATCATGGCGTGTTCCAATCCATGGAAGTCGGTGCGGAATGCCCGTTTGTTATCATCAATGGCAAAAAGCGGCACCACATTATTGATCTTGTCGATGAGGTTGATCATCTCGTTCTGCGTCGCAGGCATCTTGGCAAAGTTGGAAAACTCGGTGGCAATAGCCGATAACGTATCGATCTGTTCCACCAGCGAACGGGATATCTTTTCCATATACATGTCGAATCGTTCCGACTTATTGTCATATGCCCGTTTAAGATGCTGTATGCTAAGTTTCATTGGTGTCAGCGGGTTGTTGATTTCGTGAGCGATCTGCTTGGCCATTTCGCGCCATGCCGATTCGCGCTCGGAACGGGCCAGGCTGCTGGCGCTTCGTGCAAGTTCCTCTATTGCCCGGTTATATTCCTTTACCAAACCTCCCACCTCGTCGTGGCTTTCGTAGGGGATTGGTTCATTTTTCTCGCCAAGTTTGATATTCCTGAATTTTTCCTGCAACATCATCAATGGTTGCGTGATCTGGTTACTCATCACCACCGATACGATCACGGTGAGCAGGATAATCACCATGTAGAAATTGAGCAATGCCATCACAACGTTCGAAATCTCCTCTGAGAGCGCATCCTGCTGTGTGAAATACGGGAGGTTCAGGAAGGCAATCACTCGGTTGTCGTTGTCCACAAAGGGTTCGTAGGCCGATATGTAATGCAGTCCGCCAATCTCCTCGTGTTCAATGATGGAAGCGCGCTGTCCGAAAGACAGTTGGATATAAGCGTTGGGATTGATCTGCCGTCCCACCATACCTTTATCGAATATGTCGGGCAATGAGGTGGCGATCAACTGCCCGTGCACATCGAACAGATTGATGTCCGTGAAGAAAAGCCGTTGAAAATCCACCAGCCAGACGGCAAGTATTTCCCTGCTTTCCGTACTTTTGTCATCCAGGTTTTTCTGTAAAAGAATTGCATCCTGCAGTTCCGTGTGGATCGCCTTCATTTTTTCGCTGATAATATCGTTGTTTTTGTTCCGGTACTGCCGGTTGACATAGATAATCGTGAAAGCCCCGATCACAGCAAGCGAAACCAGCATCACAGCAATCATAGAATACTGGATTTTGTTGTGGAAATTCCATTGAAAGCTCCTCCGGATGACCGGTAAATAGAAAATCAGCAAACAAATAGACAGGACGATGAAGAAGAAGATGAAAATATAGGAGAAATTGATGATCAGGTCGCTCGGCTTGGGCGAATACGAACTGAGCACAATCATACTGTTTTTGTCCGGACGATACACCAGGTGCTCCATGCCGTCGGCATACACCGTATGATAATCTCGCTTATCGGTTTGAAAAATATCACCTTCCAGATTGTACTTGTAATTCCCGTATTGAGTCATTCGCCTGTTGTTCCGATATTTGGCGTATGAATAGCCTTTCAGGTTATTGCCTTTTGCCAGGCGGTCGTCGAGCAACAGTTCCAGGTACCCCACTTCCTCCGAAGCGCCCGGCCAAAGTTCGATGAATAGCTGCAAAGGCGGTTCGCCTTCCTTGATTACACGAAACCAGCCCAGGTAGGTCGATACGGCATCCTGCCGGTCGATATACCAAAACTCCGATCGTGGCAGTTTGCTGCCCATGTCATCGGTCATAAATTTAAAATACCTCACGCAGTTATCCTTCCGCTTTTGCCCGGTAATCAGCAATTGGGAGGTATCTCCGCATACCCAGCACCGGGGCATAAAATACTTGTTCCAGTACGAAGAATAGAAATACTGCTTCTTGATATAGTTGACTATAGCGGAATAATCGTTACTGTACACCACATCCGCCAATGTTGACGTATCCGATATGATCCGGTCCGATATGTTCCTGAGCAGAAATTCGGCGGTTAAATCATGTTGCGACGCCAGATTGGTGACCAGTATCTTTTTCTGGTCCTCGTATTTCTCGTAACTGTTCCGGTTGATGTATACAGATGTAAATAAGGCAAATATGAAGATCAATAGGATGTAGTGCGAATATCTAATCCTGACGGTTCGTTTCAGCCGCAACTTTCCCACCATCAAGACCAGTACGGTCAGGAAGAAGATTGATGTCGGGCTGACACGCAGCCCGGAAATACTCCAGCCGATAACCGCCATCGACAGGATAATGATGTATGAAATCAGGAATTGGGAATAAGTCAACTCCTGCTTGCAAAGCAGTATCATCTTATCCAGCAGCAGGCAAAACGATGCGAGAAACAGCATGATCACCGCATAACCAAGCAAACTGAATCCATTGAGCCGCAGGATCCGGTTAGGGCCTTCGAATATGTCGGACGAATTGATCACCAGCGTTTTCAATAAAGTACCCATGCCGAAGAAGCCGATAATCACGATCATTAGCGATATGCCGAGATACATGAAGTATTTCCATCTGCGTTCATAAAAAAGCGGAAACTTCAGGTAGCGATATAACTCGAAAACAAAAAAACAGATGAAGATGCACCACAGGCACAGCTCACCAAAGGATGGAAACCAGCCCGAACCAAAATAAATGGGTTTGAAAAGTTCCAGTTCATAGAAAACTTCGGGTATCTGCCAATGCTGCATGCCATAGCGCACCCCGGTCAAAATGAATGCAAGCGCCGGGAGGTAGAGATTCCGGGAGGTAGAGGTGCGCAATACATTAAAAATACTGTTCAGCAGCATAAAAAGTACCATAATGGCCAGCAGGTAGGCCAATGCCGGCACATGAATCTGGTAACTGTAGATACAGGTACTGTCGAAAATCAGCGACCATACGAACCGGCCGCGACTATCGGTAATTGGGTAGCCATCATCTACCTGTTCCGAGTATATCTTCACGCTGGCCGGCAGCCTGAAATCCTTTTGAAAGGCTATTTTCAGGTACTTGTTTTCGTATGTGTACACATTTTTGATGAGCGCCAGCCCTACAACTTCATACCCATCGCCCTTTTTTACAAATGAAGCGTATTTACCCGAGGCGTACCGGTTATCTCCGAGGCTTACATACGGGTTATCAAATTCCGAAGACGAATATGTTTCCGGTGCGGCAACATCCTTGGTCGACCAGTATTTTAATGCATCATCCCGGTATACGAACAGATATAACCCATGTTTTTTCATGCCGGCTGCATATTTGCCGTGGAACTTTATAAAAGACGAATCACTGTCAGCCGGGACGCATTGTCCCAGCATATCCATATAGTGCAGCAGGGTCTGTTCCTTCTCTGTAAATATGTTCTGTATCCGTTGGGCATGCCGTTCATCGAATTTCGGGAAAAGGATATTCTTCTCCACAAGCTTGGCAAACAGTAACAAACACACAAACGTCACCGTAAGCCGCACAGACAGATTCGGTATGTACAGCTTACGCCTGATCCGTGCCAGGCGCTGCCTGAATGTGTATTTGTCATTCATAACTTTTATCATGTCCATTTTACGTTCGTACTGTTACGAACGTTCTTACGCTCCCCATCCGTCGCGGTCGAGGCTCCGGTATTGTATGGCTTCGGCTAAATGATGCACTTGTATTTCGGGTGATGCTTCCATATCGGCTACGGTTCGCGACACTTTGAGAATACGGTCGTATGCGCGCGCCGAAAGGCCGAGTTTTTGCATGGCTGTTTTCATGATATTGTGTCCGGCAGTGTCAATCGTGCAATACTTCCGCAGCATTTTTGAATTCATCTGCGCGTTACAGTGTATTCCCGGGTATTCGGCATAACGTTCCTTCTGCACGTTGCGCGCGGCGATCACCCGCTGTCGGATTACACGGCTCGGCTCGGACACCCGTTGTTCCGAAAGCTTGTCGAACGGTACGGGCACCACTTCGATGTGTATATCGATGCGGTCGAGCAGCGGGCCTGATATTCGGCTCAGGTACTTCTGCACAAAACCCGGCGCACACACGCACTTCTTTTCCGGATGGTTATAGAATCCGCACGGACAGGGATTCATCGATGCCACCAGCATGAAACTGGCCGGATATTCCACTGCGAAACGCGCCCGCGAAATAGTGATTACCCTGTCCTCAAGCGGCTGACGCATTACTTCAAGTACGGTGCGCTTGAATTCGGGCAACTCATCGAGGAAGAGCACCCCGTTGTGCGCCAGTGATATTTCGCCCGGCTGAGGAAATGAACCGCCTCCTACCAGGGCGACATCGCTGATGGTGTGATGTGGCGAACGAAACGGCCGCCGCGTGATCAATGCTGCATCCTTTCCGGTTTTTCCGGCTACCGAGTGTATTTTGGTTGTTTCTAACGCTTCTTCCAAGGTCAGTGGCGGCAAAATGCCGGGTAATCGTTTCGAAAGCATCGTTTTTCCCGCACCCGGAGGGCCTATCAGGATAATGTTGTGTCCGCCTGCCGCTGCAATCTCCATGGCCCGCTTCACGTTCTCCTGTCCTTTCACATCGGTAAAATCGGCCTCATATTCATTTTTATGGAGAAATTCAGCGTCAAGGTCTACCGAAACCCGTTCCAGGCCTTCCTTCCCCTCAAAGAAGTCGATTACTTCCTTGATGTTGTTTGCCCCGTATATTTTCAGGCCGTCCACCACGGCAGCCTCGCGGGCGTTCTGTTTCGGAAAGATACAGGTGGTAAATCCTTCGCTTTGGGCCTGCAATGCAATAGGCAACGCACCTTTCACGGGCTGCACGGTACCATCCAGGGACAATTCACCCATGATGATGCAATTTTCCAGCCCTGCGCTTTTCATCTGTTCCGATGCAGCCAGCATGCCAATAGCCAGCGGAAGATCGTATGCCGAGCCTTCCTTGCGGATGTCGGCAGGCGCCATGTTGATCACCACCTTCTTGCCCGGCATGTGGTAGCCGAAGGTCTGCAACGCCGATTCAATACGCTGCTGACTCTCTTTCACGGCGTTGTCGGGAAGTCCCACCAGGAAAAAGTTAATCCCCTGCGTGGCGTTCACCTCGATGGTAATTGTGGTCGCCTTGATTCCATATACTGCACTTCCGAAGGTTTTAATCAGCATGGGTTATGTGTTATGAATGATTACTCGTCCATATATTTACTTGTCAGTCGGTTCCATCAATTCGGCCAGCTTTTTTTCCAATTCATCGGGATCAAGGCCCTTGGCGAGGATTTTTCCGTCTCTGTCCAGCAACACGGCGTAGGGAATGGAGTTTACCGAATACAGCCTTGCACCTTTGCTTTGCCAAAACTTCAAATCCGACATTTGCGGCCATACCAGGGCATCGTCTTCGATGGCCCCGGTCCATTCAGCTTTTTCCTTATCCAGCGACACGCCTACAATCTCGAATCCCTTATCCTTATACCGGTGATACATCCTTACCACGTGCGGATTGGCCATGCGGCAAGGTCTGCACCACGACGCCCAGAAATCCACCAGCACATACTTGCCTTTACCTGCATAGTCCGACAGGGCAATCTCTGTTCCATCCGGCGCCGGCAATCTGATGTCGACGAACGGTTGCCCGACAGCCAGGCGTTTGGCGGCGCCTGCCTTCTCCCTGATGCTTTGCACCCAGGGCGATTTACTGTTCACGGTATCGAATCCGACGGCATAAGACTCCAGTTCTTCGGGCAATACATAGTACGACAAGTTGTTGTCCGCTATCAGTGCAGTAACCATGCTGTTGGGATGCGCTTTCGCGAACTGCTTCATGTAATCGATGCGCTGCTGCCGAATCTGTTCCATTTGGGCAACGTACCCTTTTTCCTTTTCAGCATCCGTTTCGCCGGAAAGTTTCATCGACATATAGTCGTCGTTCACTTTTGCAACGCTTTTTTCGAATCCGGCCATCTTGCCGCTGTATTCCCCAAACAGGTCGGTTTCTTCCGAACCGGCAACGTTCGAATCCTGTATGTTTTTCAAGTCAAAGGCCACATTGATTACTGTGTTTTCGACAAAAAGCCGCAACGGGCCATTGTCGCCCGCATACAGTTCGCAATATTCAGGGTATTTCACCGTCCCTTTCATCTCGAATTTTCCTTTTGTTATAATGCAACTATCCATATCCACGGCATCGTCGGAATCGATGGTCATCTTTTTCAGCGCTACTTTCATCCCGTCGGCGTCAGCCAGCTCGCCCCTGATGGTATATCCGGCATGCTCCCTGCAAGCGTGCAGCATACATGCTGCCATAATGATCCAAATAAAACGTTTCATCTTTCAAATCAATTTAAATAACACACAAAGGTACAATAATCATCCAAAATGCAGTCCCGAATATCTTCGGGTATGGTTTTTTCATAACGGTTGCGCATTTTTCTTTTTTTGATACACCCGTACATAGTCTATCTCATATCGCAACGGGAAAGCCGACACATCCGGATCGCCTCCGTTCTGCCCGCCAATGGCGAGGTTCAGCAACAGGTAATGTGGTTGTACGAACGGATTCTTGTGGTTTCCCAAACTTCCGTTGATCGTTTGCGAAAGTGGGATTTCATTCAGTAACTCATCGTCCAGATAGAGTTTGATGGCCGTTTCATCCCAATCCATCCGCCAGATGTGGAATTTCGAGGCCCAGTCGGCATCCTTTGCGGTAAAACGGGTAAAGGGGATCGCTTTGCTTGCCCATTGGGCATGGTGACGCCGGTCGGTTCCCCAGGCGGCATTGGCGAGGATGTGCGGTATCCCGTTGATGCGGTAATATTCCATGATGTCGATTTCGCCATTGGAAGGCCATTCCATGTCCCGTCCGAGTGTCCAGATGGCAGGCCAGGAACCTCCGGCGACAGGTATCTTTGCCCGAATCTCAAAGCGTCCGTAGAGAAATTCCTTTTTCCCGACAGTTTTGATGGAGGAAGAAGTATATTCAATGTATTCCCGCGCCCGTCCCCACTGATTGCTTCCCGCTTCATATATGGGATTGCTTTTACGTTCTTTCTTCGCTTCTATCACAAGCAGCCCGTCCCTGCACCGGGCATTCTCTTCCTGGTACCATTGGAGTTCCAGGTTGCGGACAAAACCTTTTTCAAAACTCCAAAAGGCTTCGTTGGGTTTGCCTGCATCGTCGAATTCATCGCTCCACGCCAGTTGATACTCCTGTGCAAAGATGGTGCATGGTAATAGCATGAGCAGGAATAATGACAGCATTGCCATGCTACGGATGCTCTTATAACTCATCAGGCTGGAAATCCGGTACCGTTGGTGCAATTTTTTCATCATTTGCAAATTTGTGATTACTTGATCTCGAATACATCGCCGCTGTTGAGCAGGTCGTCCACGCAACGGATGGGCGACCGGTCTTTCTGCGCATTGATCTGCTCTTCCACCAAACGATCGAATGTCTCCGCCTTAGCCGAGCGGATCACTCCGATGGCCATGGGGAAAGCAGGCGGCGCCATCTTGGCCAGCAACATCTGTATGGTCGGATCCTGTTCGTATTGATCGTGTATCAGGATGCTGTCGATAGCGACGCCATCCTTCCCCAGTTCTGCCACTTCCAGCTTGCAACGGTTCAACCGGATGCCTTTCGTTTTGTCTTTTCCGAAAAGGACAGGTTCGCCATGTTTCAAATGTACCTGATTCTCGTCGCGATACTCCTTGCCGGTTACCATTCCGTGCGTCTTATCGGCAAAGATGACGCAGTTCTGGAGAATTTCCACTACCGCAGTGCCTTGATGCAAAGCGGCTTCTTCCAATATCTCGGTTATGGCCTTGGGATTGGTATCGGCTATCCGCGCAAAAAATGTCCCCTGTGCACCCAGCACAAGGTCAGCAGGCTTGAAAGGCGCTTCGAGCGTCCCGTAGGGCGATGTCTTGGTGATAGCGCCCATCGGGGTAGTAGGTGAAAACTGTCCCTTGGTGAGGCCGTATATCTGGTTGTTGAACAGCAACAGGGTCATATCGACATTGCGGCGGACGGCATGGATGAAATGGTTGCCGCCGATAGCCATCGAATCGCCGTCACCGGTATTGACCCACACACTGAGCGACGGATTCGCTATCTTCATGCCGGTAGCAATGGCGGCGGCACGGCCGTGTATCCCGTGAAAACCGTACGTATCCACATAGTAAGGGAACCGCGACGAGCAACCGATACCCGATACCACTACATAATTTTCCTTACGATAGCCCAACTTGGGGAAAACCTGCGTTACGGCATTCAATACGGCATGATTACCGCATCCCGGGCACCATTTCACCATCTGGTCGCTCACAAAGTCGCTTTTGGTCAATTCGATTTCGCTAAGCGGAATCCTTTCGTCTAATATCTCTTGCATGATAGATTAATTTTTTTTTAAATATCCGTAGAGACGGTGCGCGCCGTCTCTACAACGTTTATTGATCGATGAATCGGTTTACAATCGGCTGATAGGTGTCGATACGGCGGTCGCGCAGGAATGGCCATACTTCCCGGTATTTTCTGTTAAGATCAAGATCAACCTCTGCCACATGCGTTTCGGATACATCGTGCGGCGCCTGGTAAAGCACCGTACCGAAAGGGTTGGCCACAAACGATCCGCCCCAAAACTGCGTACCTGCTTCGATACCGGTACGGTTCACCGCCACCACATGTACGCCGTTGGCAATGGCATGGCTCCGCTGGATGGTCTGCCATGCTTCGTATTGCTCCCTGTTTATTTCGATGGATGTTTCGGCGGTATCCCAGCCGATAGCCGTGGGGTAAAACAATATATCAGCGCCCATTAATGCTGTGATGCGTGCAGCCTCGGGATACCATTGATCCCAGCAGACGAGCACCCCTATGCGGGCATATTTGGTTTCGAACACCCGGTAACCGGTATCTCCGGGGGTGAAGTAAAACTTTTCGTAGAAACCGGGATCGTCGGGGATATGATTTTTGCGGTATTTCCCCAGGTAGGCGCCGTCGGCATCAATCACGGCAGCCGTGTTGTGATACAGACCCGGTGCACGTTCCTCGAAAAGCGAGGCAATGATTACTACGCCCAATTCGGCAGCCAAATCCCGCATACGATCGGTGGCAGGCCCGGGAACGGACTCGGCCAACCGAAAATAGCGATGATTCTCTGTGCCGCAGAAATACAGGGAGCGGAACAATTCCTGCAAACAAACAATGTGAGCTCCCTGTTTCGCAGCCTGCCGTATTTGTTCTTCGGCAATAGCTGCATTACGGTCGGGATCATCGCTTGATACGGTCTGTACCAATCCTATGCGGACAAATTTCGGATCTTGCAAATTTTTCACGCACAAAAATAATCATAATTCGGATATGAAAAAAAACAGTCCTCGCTTTGACTGTTTTTTATCATGAAGGTCGTTGCTGATCAACCCGTCGAGATGATCGCGAAAGTCAAACCGGCGCCACCGCTGAAAGTTCAGACCGGCGGCTTCAATCGGCGAAAGGGGGGATCGTAACGGAGATACTGAACACTTCCCGCATCGCGAAAATTGTTGCCGCAAATTTTTCATGGCGTTTAAGTATATCAAAATATATCCTGTTGTTCGTGAATAGAATAATTTCGTGTAAATTTGTGGCGTTTAAAAATTTAAATCATGAGTTGGATTGAAGCTCTTATTCTGGGTCTTGTGCAAGGATTGACCGAGTTTTTGCCTGTAAGCAGCAGCGGACATTTGATTATCGGGAAAGACCTGTTGGGAATACGCGTGAATCCTGATGCCCAGACTACCTTCGAAGTGCTGGTGCATTTCGCCACGGTGTTGAGCACGATCGTCGTTTTCAGGGACGAGATATGGAAACTGTTTCAAGGCCTGTTCAAATTCCGAATGAACGAGGAAACACAATATATCGCCAAAATCTGCATTTCGATGATTCCGGTGCTTGTTGTCGGGCTTTTTTTTAAAGAGCAGGTGGACGCTGTTTTTGGCAAAGGCGTGGTTCCGGTGGGATTTATGTTGCTTGTAACTGCGATCCTGCTCACGCTTACGCATTTTGTCGGATTCAAACAACGGGAGGAAATATCGTACCTCCATGCGTTCATTATTGGCGTCAGCCAGGCAATTGCCGTACTTCCGGGATTGTCGCGGTCGGGCGCCACCATATCTACAGGCCTGTTGCTGGGAAACAAAAAGGAAGACATTGCGCGGTTCTCTTTCCTGATGGTATTGGTGCCCATCCTGGGCGAATCTTTCCTGTGTATCGTCGGTGGCGATTTTTCGCCGAAGGTTTCGGGAATCCCCATGCCGGCAATGATCGCAGGCTTTTTGGCCGCATTCTTTTCAGGATTATTTGCCTGTAAGGTAATGATTGCCATTGTAAAACGGAGTAAATTGTTTTACTTTGCCCTTTATTGCGCCATCGTTGGAGCAACCATACTTCTTTGGAAATTATTCATATAAAGGATGCAGCACGACGAAACGCCCATTCTGTTTCACCCGATCACCTCGGCACCGGAGAACTTTATCACGGGGCAGGTTGTTTTAATCGACAAGCCTCTGTGGTGGACGTCATTCGACGTGGTACGGAAATGCCGGAACCTCATCACCCACAGGTTGAAAGTTAAAAAATTGAAAGTGGGCCATGCCGGCACGCTTGACCCCCTGGCCACAGGGTTAATGATCATTTGTACCGGGAAAGCCACCAAGCGCATCAACGAATGGATGGATGCCGACAAAGAGTATGTGGCCACCATCGAACTGGGACGGACAACGCCTTCGTTCGACCTCGAAACCGAAACCGACGCCACGTTTCCCACGGAACACATCACCCGCGAATCGTTCGAAGCATCGCTGCAGACCTTTCTTGGTGAAACACAGCAAGCGCCGCCGTTATTTTCGGCAAAGAACGTACAGGGGAAACGGGCTTATACCTTTGCGCGGAAAGGTTCGGATATCGAATTGCCTGCTCAGCCTGTGGTTATCGACGAGTTGGAGATTATCCGGTTCGAATTGCCTGTTGTGGAAGTACGGATACGTTGCAGCAAAGGCACTTACGTGAGGGCCTTTGCACGCGACCTCGGCCTGGCAAACCAAAGCGGCGCATGCCTGACAAGGCTCCGGAGGACAGCCATCGGCGCATCCCGTGTCGAAAAAGCCATGTCGCCCGAGTTGTTCGAGCAAATAATTTCAAAGATTTAAAATCGCAACCTAAATTTTTTAATACACCATAAAACCATAACCAATAAGCAATCATGAGACTTTCGCAGTACAAATTCCATCTTCCGCCGGATCTTATTGCCAAGTTTCCGGCACCGGCCAGGGACGAATCACGCCTGATGGTTATCAACCGCAAGTTCAATCACATTGAACACCGCCTTTTTAAGGATATTATCGATTATTTCAACGAGGGCGATGTGATGGTTTTTAACAACACCAAGGTGTTTCCTGCCCGCCTGTACGGCAACAAGGAAAAAACCGGCGCGCAGATCGAGGTTTTCCTTTTGCGCGAACTGAATCCCGAACAACGCCTTTGGGACGTGCTGGTCGATCCCGCACGTAAGATCCGTATCGGCAACAAGCTCTATTTCGGCGACAACGACAACCTGGTGGCCGAAGTGATCGACAACACCACCTCGCGCGGGCGCACCCTGCGTTTCCTGTTCGACGGCAGTTACGAAGAGTTCAAAACCACGCTTTTTTCGCTGGGAGAAACCCCGTTGCCGAAATTCATCAAGCGCGAAACGGTTCCCGAGGACAAGGATCGTTACCAGACGATATTTGCCAAGCACGAAGGCGCCGTAGCCGCGCCTGCCGCCGGGATACATTTCAGCCGCGAACTGCTGAAACGTTTTGAGATCAAAGGAATTGACCGTGCCGAAATAACGCTTCACATGGGCCTTGGCAACTTCCGTAATGTAGACGTGGAAGACCTCACCAAGCACAAGATGGACTCCGAGCAATACTTTATATCCGAGGAAACGGCCAACGTTGTGAATGCCGCCAAGGAACGGAAATCGGAAGTATGTTCCGTGGGCGCTACCGTTTTGCGCGCCATGGAAAGTTCCGTATCAACATCGGGAATGTTGAAGCCTGCCGAGGGCTGGACCAATAAATTCATTTTCCCGCCATACGAAGTCAACGTGCCCACCAGCGTCGTTTCCAACTTCCATCTGCCCATGTCCACTATGATGATGGCGGTATCGGCATTTAGCGGATACGACCGGCTGATAGACATATACGAACTGGCCGTCAAGGAAAAATACCGCTTTGGGGCGTATGGCGATGCTATGCTCGTTCTGTAGACTTCATACAAAAAGTTATTCGTTTTTATAAACATCTTCACAAAAAGATTTTGTATCTTTGTGAAGATGCTTTTTGCTTTATAATTCTCTTTGTATCAGGTTTCATGAAGATGAATAAATTAATATCTCACAGTATGGAAAAACAGGTTTTGTTATTGATCCTGTCGCTTGGTGTGATGTGTACCTGCTCCGAAAAGGAAACTTCCGAAAAAGGAACCGGTTACCTGACCCTGAACATCAGTCAGGGTACAAGCCTGAAGAGCGATGTTGAAATTACAGACTTTACTTTGCGAATTAACGACGGTCATGCCGATGCGGTGAAGGAACGTATCGCCGACTTGCCCGCGGAGATTGTCTTGCCGGTGGGGACTTACACCATCGAAGCGTATTCACTGGAATTTTCCGATCCGAAATTCGAAATGCCCTTCTATTCGGGAAAAACCACTGTTGATATAGAAGCCGGCGAGACAACAGAAGCCTCGCTGGTTTGTTCACAGGGAAATGCCGGCGTCAAGGTTGTGTGGGCAGGTGAATTTTCGACGAAATACAGTACTTACCAAGCCCAGATTAACTGCGACGCCGGATATCTGAACTATTCGTCCACCGAGTCGCGCACAGGCTATTTCCTTCCGGGAACAGTTTCCATTTCCATCCTGGCCGACGGACAGACGATCAACGGCGGTACCATCACGCTTGCCGCCAAAGATATGGTAACGGTTACTCTGCGGCCCAAGGAAACACCGTCAGGTAACCTGTCTATCGATCTCTCCGTTGACGAGACGGTAAACAGCCGCGAAGTAGAGGTAATTGTCGACCCGGAATACACGGGCGCTAACAGCGAAACCAACCCGTATACCATTGCTCAGGCCATTGCCCGGCAAGGCGAAAATGGAGTCTGGATTACCGGATACATCGTAGGCTCCAAACCGTCGTCAGGTTACGATTATGTAAACAGCGATACCTGGCAAGCCACCAATATTGTCCTCGCCGACGATATTACCGAAACAGGCGATACCAACTGCATTTTTGTCGAATTGGGATCGGGAACATACCGTAACAGTCTTAACCTTAAAGATCATGCCGACAACTTGCACCGGCAGATCGTGATTAAAGGCAACCTGGCAGCATACCAATCCCGTTCGGGCTTGAAAAATCCGGCAGCTTTTTCTTTCAAATAGAATAAATAACTCTGGATTGCATATAATTGCTATTTTTGTGCATATTTCCTGAAATAAGCGCCATTTTATAAACCAATAAAATTATTAATGAGAGTATTAGGAATGGGCAACGCCCTGGTCGATATGATGACCGAACTGCCCGACGATCATCTGCTGGACGAGTTTGACCTGCAGAAAGGCAGCATGCAACTGGTCGACAAAGAATTCTCAAACCATGTGTTGGGAAAGATACAACAACTGAAAAAAAGCGAAATATCCGGCGGCTCGGCAGCCAACACTATTTGCGGCCTGGCTGCGATGGGTATCGAAACCGCATTTATCGGGAAGGTGGGTAAGGATCGGCTGGGCGAAGTATTTGAAAAAGACCTGGTACGGAACGGTATTCATCCGCTGTTGCAATACAGCGACAATGAAACCGGCCTTGCTCTGGCGCTGGTAAGCCCCGACGGCGAACGTACTTTTGCCACACACCTGGGCGCCGCTGTGGAACTGGAGCCCGATGATCTCACTTCCGACATGTTCCAGGGCTACACGCATTTTTATATCGAAGGCTATCTGGTACAGCATCATGAGCTGATCAGGCGCGCCGTGGAACTGGCCAGGGAAAACAGTTTAGATGTGATCCTCGATCTGGCAAGTTTCAATGTAGTGGAAGACAACCTCGACTTCCTGCATTTCCTGGTGGAGGAATATGCCGATGTGGTGTTTGCCAATGCCGATGAAGCCCGCACATTTACCGACGGTAAGAAACCGGAAGATGCTTTGGAAGAAATTGCCGAAGATTGCTGGATCGCCGTGGTAAAAACCGGCAAAAACGGTTCGTTGATCCAGAATGGGCGACAGGTATACCGCGTTCCAGCCTCCAGGGTGAATTGTATCGACACCACAGGCGCAGGCGATTTATACGCATCCGGGTTCCTTTACGGGATGCTCAACGACCTGGACTTGCCCCTTTGCGGCGAAATAGGCTCCATCCTCGCCGGGAAGGTAATTGAAGTCATCGGAGCGCGGATACCCGACGCAACATGGCCCGAAATAAAAGACCGGGTCAAAAAGGTTATATACAAACAAATTGGATAATCAGCATCCATCCAAATGAAAAACATTTTTTCGCTTCTTTTCTTTTTCCTGTGTGTACAGCTAAACGCACAATATACGGTGCGGAACGCCCATTCACACAACGATTATGCCCGCAAGGCGCCTTTCTGGACAGCATATAACGCCCATTTCGAATCTATCGAAGCCGACATCTTTGCCGTGGACGGCGCATTGATTGTAGCGCACTCGAAAAGAGAAACCAGGAAAGGCCGTACGCTGGACGAGTTGTATATCCAACCGCTGGTGCTGCGTTATGAGCAAAATCGGAACAAACCCTGGCCCGATTATGATGGTAAACTCCAGCTGCTGATTGACTTGAAAACCCCTGCCGCATCAACTCTCGACTTGCTGGTAGACAAGTTGAAACAATATCCGGAAGTATTCGATCGCTCCGTAAATCCCCATGCCGTTCGGATAGTGATCACAGGCAATATGCCCAAGCCGGTTGACTTTGGCATGTATCCGTCATTCATCATGTTCGATGGCCGCCTGTCGACGACCTATAGCCCTGAACAGCTTGAACGGATAGCCATGTACAGCGCCGCCTGGAACATGCCCAGCAGCAAGTCGCTGACAGCCGCCCACCGTACAAAGGTGGAAGAGGCAATACGCACAGTTCACGACTTGAATAAGAAAATACGTTTCTGGGCAACCGAAGATACGCCCGAAACTTGGAAAATGTTGATGGATCTGGGTGTTGATTATATCAATACGGATAAAATCAACGAGTTGGCGGAATATTTGAAGTAAGAGCCTAACCCAACTTAACGTAGCGATCTCATAGCGAACTAAGTAAATGGAAACCCGTACGATCCACTGACAAGTCTTGCGGGAATTCGACGAACCATATTCAATTGCCTCAATGATTGTCCGTAAAGCCGAATTTGTAAAAAGCAGTCCGTCACTGAAAGAATGTCCGAAACCGGATATGCCCGAGTATGCCTTTATTGGGAGGTCGAATGTGGGCAAATCATCACTCATCAATATGCTGTGCTTGCATGGCGGTTTGGCCAAAACGTCTGCAACACCCGGTAAAACACGACTTATCAATCATTATAAGATTAATGAGACCTGGTACCTGGTTGATTTGCCGGGCTATGGCTATGCGAAGGTTTCAAAGAGCCGGCGTAAAGATTTCGATAAAACGCTGTTCCATTATCTGGGTAAACGCGAAAACCTGTATTGTGTGTTTGTACTCATCGATTCGCGCATTCCGCCACAGGCTAACGACATGGAGTTTTTGGCCCGCCTGGGCGAAATGCAGATACCTTTTACCATCGTGTTCACGAAAACCGATAAGGTGACGCAAAAACAACTGAGCGACCATACCAGGGCTTTCAAAAATGAGATGCTTAACAGCTGGGAAGAGTTGCCTCCGTGTTTTTACGCCTCGTCGCCCACAAGGTTGGGACGGGAAGAGATCCTTGAATTTATCGAGAAAACAATCAAACAGGACGGCTGAAAGGAGCCTCCCAAGCGGGATTTGAATTGATACTGCGCGTGAAATATTTTTTTGTGTATTTTTTTATTGACCCTGTCAAGTCACAACCTGTTCTATTTCAGCCGTGATGCACAGGTATTTGTATATCTCCCGGTAACTGTTTTTACGGGGCATGAACAACTGCCGGCAAATGTATGTTTTCCCCCTGATGGACAGTTGGTCGGTCGTTTCCTGCATTTCGCCCTGGCGCAAGCGTTGCCATACCTGTTGATAATTCTGTCCCGTCATATCTTTGGCGCCACTCAGTATATCGGTATAGCGGCGGTGCAGCAGTTCGCTTTCGCCGATACCCAGTTTGCCCACCACATTCTTGTTGACCCGCAGCAGCTCGAAATCGGTCGACAGTTCGATGACCAGCATAGCGTCTTCGATGGCGTTGCGGAAACTTTCGTATTCCTCTTCCTTTCGCGCCCATTCTTCCTGCGTAGCTTGCAATTCTTCCATGTTCTGGCGCAGTTCTTCTTCCTGTTCCGACATCTCCTGGGCTTGAATCTTGGCCTGTCCAAGCAATGCGTTGGTACGTTCGCTTACTTTCAGCGACGATATGGTGGAGGCGATGCTTTCACTTACTTTTTCGACAAAATTCCTCACATGAGGCTGAAATTCAACAAATGCAGCTAATTCAAGTACTCCAAACACCTCTTCGTTCACCTTCAACGGAACAATCAGGATGGCGGTCGGCGTATCGCCTCCCAGCCCCGAAGTAATTTCGACATAATCATGCGGTACTTCGGTCATGTAAATTGTTTCGCCTTCCTGGAAACTGGCGCCTACCATTCCTTCGCCGATTTCAATCTTTTTTTCGCCGAACTTCTTACGGTCGTAAGCATAGCACGAGCGCATTTCGAGGAATTTGTGCTGCGGATCGCTGTCGTTGAGTACAAAAATACCGCCCTGGTTGGCTCCGATGTACCGTACCAGATTGTACAGCGCTTCATGGGCCATGGTTTCCATATCGGTATTGTTGTTACGCAGTATTTCGGCAAACTTGGCGAGGCCCTGTGCGGCCCAGTTGCGGCGGTCGTCCTCTTCTTTGCGCTTTTGTTCTTCCGTGTCGGCGCGTTGCAGGCTGGCACGCATGTTGAGCAGCGAGTTGCCCAGGATGTCATCGTCGCCGAGCGTCTGGAACGAGGCGTCTAAATGCCCCTTTCCTATTTCGTTGGCAAAGTTGGTGGTCGAACGCAAACCGGCAATCAATGTATTCACCGAAGTGGCAATCATTCCGATTTCGTCATTTTGCTTGATGCTGGCTGTCTCCGAAAGGTTTCCCGTAGCCAGCCTGCCGATCAGCCGGTCGATCTTCTTCAGGGGTTGTACAATGGAGAACTGGCTATAGGTTGCCGAAATTAATACAATGATGATCAGGATGATATTGGTAATGATGATCAAACGCTGGAACCCTGTAAAATCCGCTGTAATCTGGTTTTGGGCTACCTGGGCCTGCTGGTTGAAGTCGCGGATCAAAAGTCCTAATCGGTTGTTAATTTTCCGGGTAATCAAGGGTATTTCGCCAGTTTTCTCCAGCATCGGGTCTATTTCGACTTTTACCAGGATATCATTATATGCATCCATATTATTGAGCTGTTCCATGACATAGCGTTGCTTCGCAAATAACGTATCTTCAATGGCAACGGAAATATTCTGTAGCGCTGACTTCTCATCATCTGTCCAGTACGGCGAAAGACTGATCAGGCTATCCCGCAGATTGGGAAAATCGGTTTGATGTAATCTTTTCAAAGCGATTTTATCATCGCTTTCGCTTTCTGCATTGAACGACCAGTCCTTGGTTAATATTGTTGATGTCGCGATCATGTCGGACAATTGCGACAGGTTGTCGTGGCTGGGCGTCAGCACTGTCATGATTTTATTCTGCAACTCCTGGTATTTGCGACTTGTACGATTGTTCAGGTACAAACTGATCAATACCGCCAGGATGATGATCCCAAACCCGGAACCTAATTTTTGGTTGATGGTCAATTTCATATATGATTTATGTTGATGAAGAACAATTCTATTTTAATGATTTTTTCGCATACTTCTAACAGGCAGGTTCAAAATAGAATATTGCGATTTATTCCTTATACGGGAAAGCAGGAATTTAGTTACACAATAAGAGACTCATTGCAAAAATTTTATACGATGGCGCCTGACGATGTCCATCATCATTGAGATAGCCGGGTCTACAGTATTTTGCCATCCTTTTGCACCAAAACTTTCAAACCTTGCGGAACGATTCTTATTTTGAGCTTTTTTCCCATGGTGTACGGTTCTCCGTCCAAATGGACATTACCTTCGCGTTTTCGTCGAAGCACAATCTTCTTACCTTTGATCATGCTGTAATAAGGGCTTTTATGAATGCTCTTGTGAAGAAGCCTGAAAGCGAGACGCACTGCCTGGAATTTTGGGAACGGGCGCAGGATGCACACATCCAGTTCGCCGTCGGTGATGTCAGCGTCAGGCGAGATATAACCATTGTTGCCATATTGCGCCGAGTTGGCAATGGTAACCATCATCGCCTTTGTTTTGAATTTGTTCCCATCAATTTTCAACCTGTATTTCCGGGAACGGTAGCTGATAAATTCCCTGGCAATAATCAGGACATAAGTCAGCAAGCCCCGTTTTCCGCTCGTAGCGAAAACATGACTGATGCGGGCATCGAATCCGGCCCCGAAGGTGCAGAAGAATGGCCGACTGTTGACCAGACCGTAATCGATGCTGATCACGGAAGCGGTGTTGATCAGTTGCAGCGCGTCGTTCAGTTTCAGGGGGATATGCAGGTGCCGCGCCAACCCGTTACCCGATCCGCAAGGCACAATACCCATAGCCGCCGACGTATCGCGCACGGACATGGCTACTTCGTTCACGGTGCCATCGCCACCCACCGCCACGATGTACGGTACGCCTTCGTCGATTTGCCGGCTGGCCAGTTCGGAGGCATGTCCCGCCTGTTCCGTAAAAAAGACGCGGATATCAAAACGTGACGCATCAATGGTGCGGCGAATGATTTCGGGCCACGAATCTTTTTTACGCGTGCCCGAAATCGGGTTGATGATGAAACTGATCTTTTCTTTTGCCAATGTATGAAGTATTCCAAAAAGAAAAATGCCGAACCTGAATCGCCCACAGCAGATTCAAAATCCGGCATGATATGGTAAAAAGCAGATTTTGACGTCGGATCAACCTCCTGTAGCGCTGAATCCGCCGACTTTCGATTTTCGCGGGTTGACGCACATCACCGGTATATGGGCGCTGTTGGTAATGATGTCTTCTTCGGAAGTCCCCAGTACGAAATCGGCGATCGAAATGCCCTTGGTGGTGGTGATCATGACCATGTCAGCATCAATTTCCTCGGCATATTGCAGAGATTCTTTCGCAAATGAGTCTTCGCCCTGAGCAACGGAAATCTCGTACTTGATGTTTTTCGACCTCAGGAATTTTTCGGTGAAAACCAGGTTGGTTCTCACACCCTGCTCTATTTTCCGGTCTTTTGAAGGTTCAGACCTGAAAATGTATACTTTTGAATTGAATAACTTGGCTACGTAATACGCCCAGCCGATTTTTTCGCGGTTTTCGCGTTTAAAATCAATCGGGAAGGCGATCCTGTCAACGGTTGTTTTCCGTGGATACGTCTGTACCACGATAATAGGTACCTTAGAAGTTACAATCACTTTCAAGGCCCAACTCCCGGTGAGTTTTTGCATGCCCCTGATGCCATGCGTACCCATGAGCACCAAGCCTGCATCAAGTTCGGTCACCGTTTCGCCGATGGTTGAAAAGATGGAGCCTTCGCGAACGATACCGGTCACATGGATGCCATGATCCCTGGATGCTTTGTCGGCTTCTAATTCAACTCTGGCTGTAGCATCCGGTATTTCGGATATTTTCTTGACAATATGCACCAGTACGATGCTGGAGTTGGTTAATTTGGCAAACGGCATCGCCGCTTCAATAGCATATCGAGCTACGACAGTAAAATCTGTCGGAATTAAGATGGGTTTGGATTGGTTTTCCATGAAATTGAGATTTGCATTAGCATTGAAACAATAAAAACAATATCTTTGAGCGATTTTTTAACGTTGATGGATCTTTTAAATTTTTTTTGCAAAAATAAAACTTTTTTTCTTTCTCTATATTTTATCTGTCGGATTCTTTCTACAGATATTTGTGACGCCAAAAACACCGGAGAAAGAGCGAGCCATTATATTGCCGATAATAGATTGTTGCCCGTACCGTTTCCGAAACCGACAACAGTTATCAATACGATAAAAGATCAAAATATGTTTACTTTTCTACAAAAAAAAATTCTTGACAAACATACAAAATCTTCTTTTAAAAGAAAAAAAGATCCGGATGCTACTTTGGATTATTTTGATTGCATGTCGCTGACACATATTTCTTCGGTTCCGAAATTTTTTGTTTTTATTCCTGCTTTTTTGTTTTCCGGTTGGGTTAACGAGGCTCTTTTGGGATGGATGCCGTTGCCGGTTGTCATTTTGGCTGCCCTGGCAGGATATTTCTGTGGAAAAAGGAGGGGACAAAGAATGGCGGCTGTTAAGGAATATCCTGTCAATGCCCCGCCACCGGTTGTATTGTCGAGGACAGACAGGTATGAGGCGCTGGCTGAAGAGGAAAAGCCGTTTATCCAAAAATATGACACGGTAACGGTACTGTTTGCCGATATTGAAGGTTTTTCGGAGATTACCGATAACCTCGAACCCGAAACCCTTTTGGATGAGCTGAACAGTTTCTTCTTTTACTTCGATACCATTATAGACCGCTACCACATTGAGAAGATCAAGACGATGGGCGACGCATACATGTGCGCAGGCGGGATTCCGCAAAAAAACCATACCAATCCCGTGGATGTGGTACTGGTGGCGCTGGATGTGCAGAACCACCTCAACCGCTTGAGCGAGCAGAACCCCAATATATGGTCGGTGAGGATCGGAATCCATACGGGACAGGTGGTTGCCGGGATGCTCGGACACAAGAAACTGTCGTTCGATATATGGGGCCGCACGGTGAATGTGGCTGCACGGTTGGAATCGTCGTGCAAAGCCGGAAAAATAAACATTTCGGGAACCACCTACGAAAAAATAAAACGGTATTTCGACTGCGAGTACCAAGGAATATTGTCCCATACAAATGATGTTTCGTATCATGTGAATGGGCTGAAACCCGAATTTGTTGAGAATGGCGTCGACGGACAGCCTGTTCCCAACCATGCTTTTTTTGTGCAGATGCAGTTGCTCCGGCTTGGCGATCTTGAAGAATATGTGGAAAGCATGATGACAGACACATCATCGAACCTTTTTTTCCACAACTTGAAGCATGTAATGGATGTGTACGAGCAGGTGGAACTGCTGGCACATTCGGAAAATATCAGGGATGAGGACACCTTGCTCCTGAAAACGGCTGCTTTGATGCACGATATCGGTTACGCCATTTCGTATGGTGACGATATCCGCGCCTTAAGCGAGGATATGGCACGCGAAACCTTACTGCTTTTTCATTATAAGCCGCAACAGATCGAAAAAATCTACCGGTTGATGAAAGCGACACACTGCGAATCGATCCCCAATGGAATCCTGGAGGAAATCATGCATGACGCGCACCAGATGTATTTTGGACGGGTAGACTATATCGCGCGAATGATGAGCCTTTTCCACGAACAGGAAGAACATCATATCCCTGTGAATAAAGCCGAGTGGCTTCGAGCTCAAATCAGTCGTTTGACCAGCCATCGTTTTTATACGCGAGCCGCCAGGGAATTGGTCAAGGTATCCGCCGATCAACAGATAGCCAACACCAAAGAGCTACATGCCGGCGAGTGATCTGATGGTCATTGGCTGAGGCTGTTTTGTTATTGAAAATCGGGGAAAAACGAAGTTTGTTGCGGCGTTCTCGAGCGAAGCCCTCAACGAGGTTAAACCTGAAAATCACTCGAATTTCAGCCTCAGGTTAGGCAGGTTAAGCGTTTCATGAGGCGTTACGGGATTTCCCAGTTTCCAGCTGACCGGGAAATACTTCCCCTTGCGGAATTTCACCGGTTCCAGCTTTTTTACATAAATATGCTGGGGAACATGTGTAGCAATACCCATGCGCGCTTCTTTCCGGAAGTTGGAAAAGCATTTCACCAGCAACTGGTTCTTACCTTCTTTCAGATCGAGCAACACCACGTCCTGCATGCTTTCCTTTTTATACGGATTGTTGTGCAACACCAGTATTTTCCCGTTCAGCATCGCTGTCACAGCATCGGCCGAAGTTACCGATACCAGTATTTGCTGGTCAACAGGCGAGGTTATTTCCTGCAACATGTACCACGCCTGTGTCAGGTCGCCCGGCATGACGTATGTTTCGTTGTTTTTCCAGTTGGTGCGTTCCCACGCCTTGCCTGCCCGTCCCCAGGGTTGTGCCGGATCGATGCCGGCGCTTTCGCCGTAGATGCCCTCAATGCCGGACGGTAGCGGGCCTTGCAGGTAAATCGGGCCCCAGCCCAGGCCGGTGATGTTGTTCTTTAACTTTACCTCCGTACCGGCTTCCAGGGCGATCTTTGCGGTTTGCCCGTCCAGGTTCAGGTCGATGATCCGGCCTTTTTCCCCGTCGGTATAGTACAGTACCGGCGTCCGTTTGGCATTTTCGCCGGGAAGGAGCGTCCATTCTTCGCGGATGACGCTCCGGTAGCGCGAATTGTAATCGACGCCGCTGTTGCTGTAATATTTAAATGCATTGTGCCGGTCAAGCGTCAGATTCTTGGCGTAAGGCGTAATATTGACCGGCGGAACCGTATAGCCGCCTTCAAACACGAGTTCGATCACCTGAAATTCCCGGGCGGGATCGACCGTTGCCGGCAACGTCACCGTAACGCCTTTCCTGTCCTTTTGGCAGGCACAGGGCGTACCGTCGGCCAATACGCTCGCTTTTGTTATTTTTCCATCCAGTCCGGGCAGCACGATATGGCCGTCCCCGGGTTGCGCCAGCACATGCAGGTACAGTTTGTCGCTGCGCGAAGTGATGGCGCCCCATTCGAAAGGCACGTGGAACGGGTCGGCGGATGCGCCGTAAATGGCCTCGCCGTTGCGATCGAGCCAGCGGCCAATCTCCAGCAGTACGCGTTGTTCGAACTCCACTACCGAGCCATCGCCGCGCGGGCCGATATTCAGCAGGTAATTGCCTCCACGACTGCATACGCGAATGAGGCTGGCGAGCTTTTCGCGGATTTTGTCGGCTTCGTTGCCGCGTTCCTGCCACGAGCGGTATCCCCATGTTTCATGGAAAAACGACGCCGGCGATTGCCACGGCGCACCGATGATGTAATCAGGCTCCTGATTGTCGCCCATCACCATGAAGTCGCTCATGTCGTTGCCCAGCCGGCTGCCGATCATGCAATCCGGTTGCAGCGAGTGCACCAGCTGACGCATCTCAAGGCTTTGCTCGAAGCTGTGCGAACCCATGTCGAACCAAAGTTCCGAAACAGGGCCGTAACCGGTAAGCAGTTCGGTGATCTGGTTTTTATTCAATTCGAAATGTTCGGGAGTGATGTAATCCGAGTTGTGGCTCGATATGGGCGATGCCTGCGGGTAATGCCAGTCGATGAGCGAAAAGTACAGGCCGAACTTCAACCCGTGGCGGGCGCACGCTTCCGAAAGTTCCCTGAGGACGTCGCGCTTGTAGGGCGTGGCGTCCACCACATTGAAATCGGTGTATTCCGAATGGAACATGCAAAAACCGTCGTGATGCTTGGAGGTGATCACGATGGAGCGCATCCCGGCATGTTTGGCCAGCAACGCTACGGAATCGGGATTCCATTTAACAGGATGGAACCGTTTGGCCGTCCGTGCGTATGTATCGCTGTATATCCCTGCATGCGCCTGGATTTGCTCGCTCAGTCCGCGTGAAATCTGCTTTCCTTCCCACACGCCGCCAAGTTCCGCATAGATACCCCAGTGAATGAACATGGAATATTTACGGCTTTCCCATTGTTGCAGGGCTTCCGGCGATATTTGCGCCGAAAGGCGAGCGGCAGGCAGGATGAGCATCCATAAAGTAAAAAGGCATCGCATGAGTATTGTTTTTAAGGTTCGACTTGATGATTCAACCGGTTCAACGCGCTGCCGGCCTTGAACCATTCTATCTGCAAGCGGTTGCAGGTGTGCAGCGCCTGAAATTCCTCGTGAGTTCCGTCTGCGTGGTGCAGCGCTATGGCGAGCGCTTTGCCGGGCGCAAAAGTCTCCAGCCCCAGGATGTCGATGGTGTCGTCTTCGCGGATAAGGTCGTAGTCGGCCTTATCGGCAAAGGTAAGCGCCAGCATGCCCTGTTTCTTGAGGTTGGTTTCGTGGATGCGGGCAAACGATTTTGCCAGGATCGCCTTCACGTTGAGGAAGCGCGGCTCCATGGCCGCATGCTCGCGCGAAGAACCTTCGCCGTAATTTTCCCCGGCTACCACGATGGATCCAATGCCTTGCCTCTTGTATCCGGCTGCTACCTCCGAGACACGACCATATATGTTTCGGGTTCCGGGTTTCGAGTTATCGAGCACATGATCGGTTTTCCCGTTGAAAGCGTTCACTGCGCCCATCAGCATGTTTTCGGAGATGCGTTCGAGACGCCCCCGGTAACGAAGCCACGGACCGGCCATGGAAATATGATCGGTGGTACATTTACCCGATACTTTGACGAGCAAACGCAAGTCTTTGAAATCTTTGCCGTCCCACGGCGCAAAAGGCTGTAGTTCCTGCAGGCGTTCGGAATGTGGGTCAATCCGTACAACCACCGCAGCGCCATTCTCGCTTGGCGCGATGTAGCCGGGATCGTCCACGGCAAAGCCCGAAAGAGGAAGTTCCATTCCCCGGGGCGGATCAAGCCGGACTTTCTCACCCTGTTCGTTCACTAAAAAATCCGTCGTCGGGTTGAATGTCAAATCGCCGGCTATGGTCAGCGCCGTGACGATGTCGGGCGAGGCCACAAATGCGCAGGTATTCGGGTTGCCGTCGTTGCGCTTGGCAAAGTTGCGGTTGAACGAGGTGATGATGGAGTTGCGCCGTGCGGGATCATCCGTTTGGCGTTTCCATTGGCCGATGCACGGGCCGCAGGCATTGGCCATGGTAACGCCGCCAATGGCTTCGAATGTTTGCAGCAAACCATCCCGTTCGGCGGTATAACGCACCTGTTCCGAACCGGGCGTAACGATAAATCCGGCCCGGGCTTTTACTCCTTTCTCCAATGCCTGGCGGGCAATGGAGGCGGCGCGTGTCATATCTTCGTACGATGAGTTGGTACACGACCCAATCAGTCCAACTTCCATTTTTTGCGGATAATCCATGTCCTTAACGGCTTTGGCGAATGTCGATAAGGGATGCGCCGCATCGGGCGTGAACGGGCCATTGATGTAAGGTTCGAGCGTGTTCAGGTCGATCTCGATCACCCGGTCGTAATATTTTCCGGGATCGTCCGTCACTTCGGGATCGGCTTGCAGGTGCATGCGGTTGGCATCGGCTAATTTTACCAGTTCGTTGCGGCCGGTTGCGGCAAGGAAGCGCGCCATCTTCCCGTCATACGGAAACAGCGAGCAGGTAGCGCCCACTTCGGCGCCCATGTTGCAGATGGTGGCTTTTCCCGTTGCCGATATGGAAGCCGCGCCATCGCCGAAATATTCGATAATGGCATTGGTTCCTCCTTTGACGGTGAGGATGCCGGCTAATTTCAGGATCACGTCTTTGGGCGATGCCCATCCGTTGAGTTTCCCGGTAAGTTTTACGCCGATAATTTTCGGCATGCGCAGTTCCCAGGGAATGGCCGCCATCACATCTACAGCGTCGGCGCCGCCGACACCGATGGCTACCATACCCAATCCGCCGGCATTGGGCGTGTGTGAATCCGTTCCTACCATCATTCCCCCGGGAAAAGCGTAATTTTCGAGTATTACCTGGTGAATGATGCCTGCCCCGGGCTTCCAGAAACCGATACCGTACTTGTCGGATACCGATTGCAGGAAGTCGTACACTTCGCGGTTGCTCTCTTTCGCCTTTTCGAGATCGGTTTTGGCATTTACCTGCGCCGGAACCAAATGGTCGCAATGTACGGTTGCCGGGACGGCGGTACGTTCCATGCCTGCGTTCATGAACTGGAGCAGCGCCATCTGGGCGGTGGCATCCTGCATGGCTGCACGGTCGGGCGCAAAGGTCACGTAATCAGCGTCACGGGCATAATCCTTGACAGGAATGTCATCCGACAGATGCGCATAAAGTATTTTTTCCGTCAAGGTAAGCGGACGGTTCAACAGGTTGCGGATTTGCTGCTGCTTTGCATCCAATCCATCATAAAACTGCTGTAAGAGAGGCCAATCGAAAACCATAATTATATTTATTTGGGAACAAATATAGTAAAGTTCTGATTTGATTTTTTCGTTTTTCCCAAAATTGATTTTTTCGTTGATATGCATCCCTTGGCATCCCTTGATAAAATTTGAAAATATCCTTTTTTAAAGTTAAAAGCCACGCGTGAAAATGATGCAAATTACCTGATATGATTTATAAATGACTTATATTGAAATAATCTTTAGACTTATATTGAAACAACCTTTAGACTTATATTGAAAATTGATAAGACTTAAATCTAAAGATATTATAACTTATGTTTCAATGTCATTTATTTAAGCTATCAAGACTTGTAATTCACATAACTTGGGTAATTCCTGTCAAGCAACAACCAACCAAAGGGTTTATTGCTTTTTGAAGGTATCGTAATCTGTCGGATTAACCCAGGTGGTTTGTTTCCAGGGTTCTGTTATTTCACCCGATTGTACCCGTTCCCAAAAATTCCAGGCGCTGTCCTGGTGAAACGGGTAACGATCAAAAACATCACCATTGCCCGACGCGCGCGGATCACCCTGCTGACGGAGCATGGTAAAGAGATCTTCCCGCAGTTTCGTTTTTTGCCGGGCATATTGCGGATTTTCAGCAAGGTTCAGAATGCAGTCCTTATCCACGGCAAGATTGTATAACTCTTCTTCCGGACGTTTTCCAAACGACAGTTGCCAATACCACATATTCCGGCCTTCGCGCTGCATGTTCAGTATTTCCGTTTTGGCGGGCGAGCCGTCGCAATCAAGGTAGCCTGTTTCGGGATTTCCGCCAGGCAAAAGCCATGGTTTCAAATTGTTAATATATAGCAGGCTATCGCAAATGATGGCTCGAATCGGATATCCCTGGTTATCCGGTCGCCCATAATCATGCCGCTCTCTTCCCAGTAGAGTAAAACTACGATAATCAGTGGCGGTTCCGCTTTTCCCGTTACGGAAAATATCGCACAATCCTTTTCCTGCGGGTTGTTGCATCCCGTTTTGTACAGGATTGACGTGGCTTACCTCGAGGAAAGTCGGTGCAAAATCGACAAAATTGATGTAGTCGGTTACTTTCCTGCCGGGATTTGCGATACCTTTTTTCCACATGACGGCCAGCGGCATGTGGCCGGATAATTCGTAACCGTTGGCCTTTCCCCGTGGAAAAGGCATCCCGTTGTCCGAAGTTATGATAACAATCGTATTATCGAGCGCTCCTCTTTTCTCCAACTCATCAAGCATCATCACTATGTGCCTGTCCAGATACTCTATCTCGAAGGCGTAGTCCAGCATATCCGTACGTACGGTTTCGTTATCCGGCCAGAATACCGGAACCCTGTCGATCATATCCCTGGTTTTTCCGCCCGCAGTTTCGCCGGAACCAAAACCGTATGCCCTGTGAGGTTCGGTAAATCCGGCCCAAAAGAACCACGGCGCTCCACCTTGGTTTTGATCCAGGAAATCCTTGAAATTAGCGGCATAATCCGCTGTGCCGATTTGCGGAACGGGCGGTTTGGCCCTTTGCTTCTGGTAGGGCGTGCCTGTCAGCCTGCGCGGGGTTCCGTCGCTGTGTACGGCAATCCCGGGCGCCCATCCTTTCCCGGTAAAGGCCACATCATACCCGTTTTCTTTCAGCGTCTCAGTTACCACCTTAATATCGGCAGGGAATTTCGAGATATGATTTCCTGCTTCACGAAGTTGCCACGAATAAAGCCCGGTGAGCACGCACGCCCTCGATGGCGCCGATTTGGCATTGGGCGTGTAGCAATTTGCAAAGAGGATGCCTTCGCGTGCAACCCGGTCAAATCCGGGAGTATTGACCCAACGGCAACCGTTCGCGCCAAAGTGCGGATACGATGCATCATCGGCAATGCAAAACAGGATGTTCGGCCTTTCCGGTTTGTTTGTTGATACTTTTTTGGGGCTTTTCTGAGCCAACAATCCGGAAGACGTCACTCCCGAAATAAGAATGAACGAAGTAAACGACAGGGATACTTTCATATATTTCGATGAAATAAGATTTATTGGATAGTACGTTTGGCGAAGTCTCCAGACGCCGCCATGCTAAAAGGAAAGCTCCTGCTTTCCGTACATGCAGGGCGGAGTCCGATTTCAGGATTTTCGCAATTACTTCGCGGGCAATGGCATTCATCTATCATGTAATGCTTTGCACTGTTGCAGGAACCTGCCGTATTAAATTCTTTCATCGGTTGACAATACTAAATTTCTTCTCACAAAAATACATATTATTTTCTAATCCGTTCATTCCGGAAGTTTGATCAGGAAATTGACGTTCGTTATTTGACCCCCCTTTAGGGGCTGCGTGATTAAAATCTGAGTGATTTTCGAGTTTGATAAAATTTTTGCTGTCATTTCCTTTGAATAATTTTTATTTCGGGACAAAAGTAGCGGTCTGTGCGACACGGATTTTGGAAATAGACGAACGGAGCTGGAAAATGGACGAAACGGAAGTTTTTATCGGACTTTGAACGAAGATACTGTTTTTCCAGACTATCTTTGTGCTCGAAACAAATGTAATAAAAATGGATATTAACTGTCTGCTTTTTGATCAATTTGAAACCCTTGATCTTTTTGGACCTGTGGAAGTATTTGGAGGGCTTGAAGAATATACTGTAAAATATTTTTCAATGAACGGCGGCATTATTCACAGCGTGCATCATGTGCCGGTAGTCACAAAGAATGTAAGCAGCATGGATTTATCGGGGATTTTGCTGGTTCCGGGCGGCAGGGCTACCCGGATTTTGGTTGACGATCCCGATTTTATCAGCCGGCTTAAAAATATTGCGGAAAAATCCACCTGGTGCCTGACGGTATGCACCGGGTCTGGACTGATTGCCAAGACCCGGCTTTTAGATGGACACTGCGCGACATCAAATAAGATGGCGTTTGAATGGGCAAAAAGTACGGGCAAAAATGTAAACTGGATATACAAAGCCCGCTGGGTTGTGGACAGAAAATATTATACATCGTCCGGGATTTCGGCCGGAATTGACATGAGCTTGGGGTTTCTGGCAGACCGTCTTGGAGAGGAACGGGCAAAAACAAAAGCAAAATTCATTGAATATGAATGGAACAGGGATAAAGATAATGATCCGTTTGCAATACAGAAGTAGGAAAAACATTTGGATGGCATCGAAACAATATATGACATCTCCAGAAACAGAAAAACCTTTGAATCAAAGTTCAAAGGTTTTTCCAAATATTGCAATGAGGCTGGGATTTAAAAAATCTTATCCGCCTTTCTGGCAGTATAACTGATCCTCAACGCTCCGCATCTCCGTAAGGTTTGCTTTACGTCGGTCACCAATCCCATTCTCACTTCTTCGTCAATCTTCAATGCGGTGGTCATCAATTTTTGGTCATTCTCGCTCCTTTTTTCTCTTTCGCTGGCGATGAATTCCTGTATTTCATCCACAGCCGCGAATTTGTCGTTCAACTGGATACGGGTGGCGGTTCCCAACAGGCTTTGCTGTTCCGGACGCGGCGCGCCGATGTTGATATAACTGACTAAGGATTTGTTCTCCAGCTTTTTAACCTCCGTGGCATCTGGCATTCTCTGCAATACCAGTACCGTTGATTTACGCATGCTGGTGGTCACCATGAAGAAGAAAATTAACATGAAGATAATATCGGGCAACGATGTCGTTGCCAATTCGGGGGTTTCACTGATGGTATCTTTTCTAAACTTTGCCATTATTTCTTTGTTTTACTGATATCTTTAGGCTCAGCCTCGGAAATAGCCATCGGGAACACATCTTTACCGACAACATCCTGTTGCTCCTGTGTGCAGTCATCATATTTCTTTCCGAATTTCTGCAAACAAAATTCATCACGTAATTCATGTACCGCTCCGGCTAATTCATTCTGAGCCTGAATATAGGTTTTGTATGAAGTACCCCGGTCGTTCTGCAACGAAACTACGGCAGTTTTATTGATCGTGGTCAATCCAATCAGAGGGAGGTCTTCCTGGATCTTTTCAGGATACTCATCTCCGGCATTACGGAGATCGAAGAAGTCCTTTGCCATCTCGCGAAGTTGGCTAATGTCTTTGTATTCGCCTCTCACCATCAAATTGTTGTGCTGATTGATGGAGACAACAAAAACATTACGTTTGTTGATCTCAGTCCCCTCATTCGGAACATCCGACATTGGCGGCAACTGCCTGATCAACCCGTAATCGGTTCCCATGGTAGTTACCATCAGGAAGAAGATAAACAGGATGAAAGATATATCGGCCATGGAGGCCGCATTGATCTGTGGCGTCTTTTTAAGATTTGCCATATATCAGTTATTTAAAATAACGGGAAACGGTTGAATAAAGAATAACTAAAACAGAACCGACCAATGTTACATAAAACAGGTACAAACCGGCTTCTATCAGTTTCATTTCCCCTCCGGCAATCTGTTGCGTACCGATGGAAAAATCGTTATTATCGGCCGCTACATAACAGAGCAGGAAAACGACGACCAGTGCGCCGACTCCGACCAGTGCGCTTTTGGCTCCCTTCGGATCCTGAACCATCTGAATGCACGGGAATATCACTGCTGCAATAACAGCCACAAACAAGGCGAGATACGCCAGGGGTATACCAAATGATACAATAAAATCAGTCATGGCATCTTAATTTTTTGTTGGATTTTCGCATGGAGACGTTCCCGCTGCTTTGTACTTCATCAAAATATCCATGATGGAGATGGATGAATCTTCCATATTGTTCACCAGGCTGCTGATCTTATTGAGCAGGTAGTTGTAGAACACCTGGAGGATCATGGCCACGATCAGACCGAAGATGGTTGTCAACAGGGCCACCATCATACCTTCAGCAACGATGGTCGGGGAAATGTCGCCGGCTTTTGCAATGTCGTCGAATGCCTGCACCATGCCGACAACCGTTCCCAAAAACCCCAGCGAAGGAGCCAAAGCGATGAACAATTGGAGCCATACCATGCCGTTTTCCAGTTTGCCCATTTGCACGCCGCCGTAGGATACAATTGATTTTTCAACCATATCAATACCTTCCTCATAACGTTCGAAGCCCTGGTAGAAAATACTTGCTACAGGACCGCGGGTAGTGCGGCAAACTTCCTTTGCAGCTTCTACGCCACCGGTTTCCAAAGCATCTTCTACTTTTTTCAGAAGCTTGTCGGTATTGGTGGTTGCCATGTTCAAGTAGATGATCCGTTCGATGGCAATGGCCAAGCCGATGATCAGCAGGATCAGGATCGGCGTCATCCAAGGCACGCCGCCTTGTACGAACTTTTCTTTCAAAGCGTTGTGAAACTCCGAAAGACCGCCGCCACTTGAAGCTGCTTCTTGTGCCAACAAAGCGGATGCGTTTACGAAGAACATCCCACAAACAATAACAAATGAGACAATTTTTTTCATGGTAAAATTCAATTTAGGTTATAACAAATTGGGTTTAATTTAATTAACAAGTTTGGCGGAGAGAAAGGGATTCGAACCCTTGGTACCCTTTTGGAGTACACACACTTTCCAGGCGTGCGCCTTCGACCACTCGGCCATCTCTCCGTTCCGAATTATCACCGTCTTGCAAGGGTTTTCACGCTACAAGCCCGGCTTTTTTCAGAGTGCCAAATTACAAATAATTGTCAAACCTCATAACTTTCTTCCTAAGTAATTTTCGTTTTTTGATAAAAAATAAAATTCGAATTTATCCAAATTTGTTGTAATTTGTTTATTATCACTGCATTTTATTGGCTCTTTGCTGGTCGTATTATTTCAAAAAAACATCATTTTTTTTGAAATATTTACCGATGATTCTGTCGAGTCATCGGTATTCAGCAGATCATTCCGGGAAAAATCCGTTCGGCATTGGCACTGGTGATGCTTGCTGCTTCATCGGCAGACATTGATTTGAGCGCTGCTATTTTCTGTATTACATTATATATATAGGCGCTTTCATTTCGTTTTCCGCGGAAAGGTACCGGGGGTAGATACGGGGCATCCGTTTCGGTAAGGATGTGTTCCATATCCATAAGTTGCACTACGGTTGCCATTTCTGCATTTTTGTAGGTTACTGTTCCCCCGATACCCAACATGAACCCAAGTCGAATTACTTCTTCGGCTTGATGCACGTTACCGGGGAAACAGTGAAAAACGCCGGTCAACAAACCGTCCTGTTCTTTTTTGAGTACGGCCATAATCTCGTTGTACGATTTACGGCAATGGATGGAAACGGGCAGCCTGTATTTTTTTGCCCAGCCGATTTGTATGCGGAACGCTTCCAACTGCTGGCCGATATATTGCTTGTCCCAATACAGATCTACGCCTATTTCGCCGATGGCTACGGCATTTGTATGATCCAGGTACGCCCCGATCACCTCCAATTGCTGTTCGAAATCCTTATCGACCGAGGTCGGGTGGAGTCCCAGCATCGGAAAGCAGCGACCGGGATATTGCCGGCATGTATCCAGCATTGGCTGTACCGTTTGTGCGTCAATGTTAGGGAGCAACATGCGCCCAACGCCGCATGAAACGGCCCTGGCAACCGTCGCATCGCGGTCGCCGTCGAACTGTTTGTCATATAAGTGAGCGTGCGTATCTACCATATAAAAACTTTACAGGAACCATCTGATCAGGATATGCTTGATAGCGTCCGGATTCAGCGGCTTGGGTACATGTCCGTCCATGCCGCTGTCAGCAATGCGATTGATATTTTCCCTCGTCAGGGTGGAGGTCATGGCGATAATCGGCATTTTGTATCCTTTCAGGCGCAACATTTCGGCTATTTCGAAACCGTCGGTAGGCGGAAATTTTAAATCAATAAAAATAACGTCATAAGCCTTATGATTCAGTTGATTCACCAGATATAAGGCGTTTTGGGCAAAATCAACTTCATAACCCAATTTTTTGAATATGACTTTAGCTACCGTTTGACTCAAGGCATTATTTTCGGCGATCAGAATCTGGAGGTCCTTACGCACAAGCCCGATTACCGGCGCCTCGTCATCCGACAGGTTGGGAAAATTGGCTTTTAAGATCGAATCATATATGGACAGGTCGTTGCTTTTTATGAAGTAGTAATCTATATTCAACGATTTTGCCCTGATGTAATTGCCTCTTTGACTTGTTGTATCAACCAGCGCATAAAGACAATGCCCCGTTAAATCCTTTTGGTTGATTTCATCGGCTATGGTAAAGGTCATTTCGCTGCTGGCCGTTGCAATTACTACCACCTGATACCGGCTCTTGTCGATGATCAGTTTATGGATCAGTAATTCGGACGAGTCCTTATTGTAAATGAAAATATCTGTGTGTATTCCTTTTCGGTTCAGGAAATTGGCCAGATATTGCATCTGGTGCGTGTCCGAAGTGATGATCAGAATATTGACCCTGCGGTAGGAAACGATGGACGAATAATCCAGCTGTTTGTCAAATGGCTGGTCGGAAAAGCAGATCATGGAAAAAGAGAACTGCATGCCGGGAGCCGACGGGTCGGTTGAGATCGGCGACGGACTGGCAGCACGCAGCGTTCCTCCCATAATGCTCACTAATTTCCTGGTGATGATGACGCCCAGGCCGATGGAATCGTCCTCTTTGGCACGGAGGTCAAGCGAGAACAGGTTTTTGAGTTTTTGCCGCGGCATACCCCGTCCGGTATCTTCAACGGAACACTTGATCAGTATTTTCCGTCCCTGCAGTTCGGTAGTTTCCAAAGATATGCGGATGGCTCCTTCGTCGGTGAATTTGACGGCATTGCTCAGCAATTCGTTCAACACCTGCCGGAAACGCTGCGGATCGCCCACTACATTACGGATCGCTGATGAGGCAATATGGACATTCAATTCGATGCCTTTCTCCCAGGATCCGGCCCGGTATACTTCCGTTACTTTTTTGATTTCTTCTACCAGATTGAACGGCATCTCATCGAGAATGATCCGCCCGGCCTCGATGTCGGCATAATCCTGCACATCGTCGATCAGTACGGATAAATCGGCAGTCAATCCATTGATATATGCAATATGTTTTTCTTCGGGGAACTGCTGCAAAAGCAAAGCTACGGCATCCCGGACATTACCCAGTGTTTTTTTGACATCGGTACTTACACGGCTCAACAATTCCGATTTGGTGATCTCGGAATGTACCGCATCTTTCAGGCGTTGCCCCATTTCCGTGACATTCCAGAAGGCGTCGATGACATATTTCGCCTTGTCCAGTTCCATGCTGATTTGCCTTCTGCCAAGGCATATTTCCCTGCCATCCCGTTCAAACGTACAGGTATCCCATTCCTCAAATTCAGGTTGAAAATGGAAGGGGAAATTTACCTTGCCGGTATCGTCGCGGAAGGAAATACCTTCAAAAAGCTTGAAAAAGTAATGGCTGGCCGTATAAAAATTGCCGTTTCGATTCACCATGAATGCGATCGGCGCATAACCGTAGATGGTCTGTAACAGATGGATTTCCTGTTCCTTTTTTTTGAGCGCTTCCCTGTTGCGATTGACCAGGCGACTCAGAGTGTACGATACGGCAATGGCTATGGAAATCAGGATCACAAAGACAACGGCAAATGTAAGGAGCGATGAAACGATCAGTTGCGAAATATTGCCGCTGAATGCGATGCCCAGGCAATATTCGGGAAACATCAGGCTTTCGTAGTAAGTCACGACGTGTACCGGCGATTCGCCTCCTTTGATCCGGCCCGTGACAAAGCCTGATTTTTGCCCCTGTATTTCCCGGCAAATATCCTTTTCGCCGGACAGTACCCAATCGCCGTCGAGCGGAAGAGTGAGCACGGTTTCCTCATCAAGCACGGAAGTCGACCATACATCGTTATTTTCAAGATAGGGTTTGAACAGTTCCTGGTGCAGCGAGTCTATATCGAGGTTCACTGCCACATTGCCCGTCAATGTGCTGTCATGGTATACCGGCAATACGATCGAAAAAGAATTGTTTTCGATGACAATCCCCATTTCGGATCGTAGCGCATTGATGGCGCGCGACTTGTAAGTATCCTGGATAAATTCGCCGGTTTTTTTATCGCGGTACAGGTTGAATACATCGCCATGCATATCAAAAACCGATATTCCCTTGATGTAGTAATTGTTTTCGACGTAAAACCGTTCGAGTTGTGCAATATTACCGGCATATAGCTCGATGATATCCTTATTCAGCATACCGCCGTCGCCGATGACAGGCATGACAATGTACGGTAATTCTCTCACGCGGGACGCAATTACCTCTAATTTCGTTTTCGTATCGGATACATACCACACCATCAACTCCTTTTTGGCTTCCAATTGCATCGCGTATTTCCCGTACAGGAAAAAACCGCTCAAAACAATGAGAAGTAAACAAACCCCAAAAGGTATGACCACATGCTTTTTCATCTGTTCTCTAAATCTAAAAGTTCATCTTTAACGATATTTGCTTTGCGTATCCTCCATCATGCTCAGGTAACTATGATAACGGAATTTGCTGATCCCGCCGTTTTCTACCGCTTCCACCACAGCGCAACCCGGCTCATGGATATGCCGGCAATTGTGGAACGCGCAACCTGCCGACGCTTTAAATATTTCGGGAAAGAAATGGTATAATTCCTCTTTCTCAATATGTATCAAACCAAATCCCCTGATGCCCGGCGTGTCGATGATGTATCCGCCGCCCTGCATGGGAAACATCTCGGCAAAGGTTGTGGTATGCTTGCCGCTTTGATGATAGTCGGACATGTCGCCCACCCGCACCTGCAAACCGGGATTGACGGCATTGATCAGCGACGACTTGCCCGTGCCCGACAATCCCGCTATGACGGATACCTTACCGGCAAACATCTGCTGCAGTGCGTCGATACCGATCAGCTCTGTCGCCGATGTTTCGATGGTTCGATATCCGATTGTACGATAAATGGCCTCAAAATGTTTCATCTGAACCAATTCTTTGGACGAAAACATATCCATTTTATTGAAAACAAGACAAACGGGAATTCGGTACGCCTCAGCCGCCACCAAAAACCGGTCGATGAACTCGACCGGGGTTTCGGGCAGGCGGAAGGTTACCACCAGGAAAGCCATGTCGACATTGGCCGCAATGATATGCGACTGTTTCGACAGATTGGTCGATTTGCGGATGAGGTAATTCCTGCGCGGTTCGATGTCGCGGATCAGGTCGTCCTCAAGCAAAACCCTGTCGCCAACTACCACCGGGTTGGTACTTCTGATGCCTTCGGTACGCAAACGCCCTTTTAGCTTACATTCCACGCAGGCGCCGCTGTCCTTTCGTACAGTGTACCAGCTACCCGTAGACTTAATAACAATTCCCCTTTCCAAATATTTTAATGCTGATTCGGTAAATTCGTTGCCTCCGGAAATCCCTGTGGGGATAAGCAGGAGAGAGGGAATTGAACATGCTCCGGATGATGGAGATTTTCGAGTTTTAATTTGAGTATCATAATGATTGTTTTGAAAAATCGAATTATATATCAGGAAGCAAATGTAATATAAAAAAACATATAACGCTGCTGCCGTCTCCGGTGGCGAACCGGGGCAGTTGAAATGCATCCCGGCAAAAGCACAGCTGGAAATCATTTGATGATGATGATTCGATATTCAATCCTCCATTATTTCATCGTCCGTCCGGGATAGATTTCCAAAGCCCGCGCCAGGCATTCTACTGCGTGTTCAATATCGGTTTTATTGATAACATAAGCCATTCGCACTTCATTTTTACCTAACCCGGGAGTGGAATAGAAGCCTGATCCCGGGGCCAGCATCACGGTTTGGTTGTTGTACTGGAAGTCGCTGAGCATCCACTGTGCAAATTTATCGGCGTCGTCCACCGGCAGCCGCGCCATGGTATAGAAGGCTCCTTTGGGCATGGGGCTGTATACGCCCGGTATCCGGTTCAGCCCGTTGACCAATGTGTTGCGGCGTTCGATATATTCGTCGTACACGGCCTTGAAATATTCCGGCGGCGAATCGAGTGCAGCCTCGGCCAGTATCTGCCCGAACGTAGGCGGACTGAGGCGCGCCTGCGCAAATTTCAACACGGTATCCATCAGTTCCCGGTTGCGGGTTACCAGCGCCCCCACGCGTATGCCGCAAGCGCTGAACCGCTTCGACATGGAATCGATCAGCACGGCATGTTTTTCCAGCCCGCTGATCTCCATGATCGAATAATGCTTGTGCCCGTCGTAACAAAACTCGCGGTATACCTCGTCCGAAATCAGGAACAGGTCGTGCTTGACGGCTATCTCTGCAAGTTTTTCCAGTTCGGCGCGCGAATACAGGTATCCCGTGGGGTTGTTCGGGTTACAGATCATGATGGCGCGGGTTGCGGCATTGATCATCACTTCCAGTTCCTCCACAGGCGGCAGTGCAAAATCGTTCTCGATCGCCGATTTCAAGGGTTTCAAACCTACGCCGGCAACCGTTGAGAAACCATAATAGTTGGCATAAAACGGTTCGGGTACAATCACATCCTCATAGTGGTTCAGGCACGCCATCATGGTCATCGAAATGGCTTCCGAACCGCCGTTGGTGATCATGATCCGGTTATGATCCACATCGATATTCCTTTCGCGATAGTACTGCGCCAGGCGTTTCCGCAACGATTCGATACCCATCGAGTGGCTGTATTCAACGACTGTCAGGCTGTTATGCCGTACGGCTTCCATGCCGATCCTGGGCGTAGGGATATCGGGCTGGCCGATATTCAGGTGATATACCTTTATTCCTTTGCTTTTGGCCTGTTCGGCAAAAGGAGCGAGTTTACGGATGGGCGATGGCGGCATGATCCGCCCTTTGGTCGATATTTGAGGCATTTATAATTGAATAATTTGATGCAATACGGAGCGCAAAATTAAGCGTTATTTTTCTTTTTCTATCGGGCTGCGAGTTTGAGCTGTCAGGTCAAGAACGTGTCTTTTTCCGCTACCTGTCTTTTCATCAGCGATTTAATAATAAGCCTGTGGAATGGTTTAACGGGCAGGAAGTATATTCTACCCCATGCGTTATGAAACCGGACAATGGTTGTGAGATAAATAAATGACGGCTCCCTGTCAACCATCACGGATGCTCTGAAGTATAAATGCCGGTCGTCTTCACCCATGACAATTTCGTTTGCATTACGTTCTGTCACTGTAAAATATCCGGCCTTTGAGCCGACAGGATAATATGCCGCTCCGTTCAGGTTTTGGTTTTTGCCGGTTTTCAATCCGAATATCTTGACAATACTGTTCCTGATTGTCATCAGTCCAATCACCCATTGCGGCATTTTAAAAATCTGTGTTGTAATCTCGTCCACCGTTTCATTTGTCTGCTTGACGATGCGGTACGAATCACAATAGTCCGTTTTCCCAAATTCGTTTGCGATGATAGATTTATCGGGGATTTTATCCGACTTTACAACTGTTTTCATAAGATTCCTGCGATCATTGTTCCTGATTGCAAAAGTAAATAAAATTATTTCAACTCAACCTGAAATATGTTGTCCGTAAGGATAGCGTTCCCCTGTTAGATATTCAAGCCGTGAGGGAGGATTTAACCGGAAGGCAATACACGCAGGAAGGAGCTTGCCGGCGAACGGCAAACTCCTTCTTTCTCTGAACCGGAGGCAATCTACGGTACAATGGCGCTTTCGATTTCGCTCCACGGGCCGCGTTCGCCCTTTTCGTTCTGCCAGCAGATAGCGATGTACACCGTTTTTCCGCGTTCTTCCTCCGTAAATTCGAGGATGTGCGGGGTACGGGT
>JAISCQ010000266.1 GCA_031265445.1 Bacteroidales bacterium | reverse complement strand
AACTCATCAATCGAATCCAGGCCAAGCCAGTTTTTAAAAGCGATGATCTCGCGTTGCGTCATTTCGGCATCGTTGTGCCAAATCTTGTTGAAACGGTGCGGGGTTCCTACTTCCAGCTTCCGCAGGAGTTCATCGGTGAGCTGTACCCCCTTGAATCCACGAGTGGTTAAGATTTCTTTTACTCTATTCTTCATTTCGGTTATTGATTATTGATTCCCTTTATACAGTTCTCTTAGCTTCTCAAATGTTGCCCAGAATTTATTGCCGCACCCTGTCCAGCCTTTTACGGTATTGCGATCAATGTAATTGATGTCGTCCAACGGATCGGTACATCCACGTATGGCGTACCAAACTTTGGTAACGCTGCCTTTTTCCAGTCCATTATCAGAGAAATCCCCGGTAAGCCATACCAAAAAATCCCTTGCATGGATCGCACCCGGATCAGCATTCCTAACTTCCTGCTTTAGCTGTTCGTGGTATCTTACCACTGTATCCAAGGCCTTCAAATATTCATCCCTGCTAATCTCCATAAATCATCTTTTTTGGTACTTTATTTGTTTTAGGTGTCTAAAATCGAAATTTTAACACCGCAAAGATAGATAATAAATTTCTAAATAAGCAAGAAAAATGTTCTAAAGTCGAAATTTTATTTCTAAAATGGGTGTAATATTTTGATTTTCAATTGTTAATTTTAAATAATAAAAACAATCAATGTCTCAGATACATTATATAGTAACGAATTTAATTAAAATAATGGCAGACAGAAATTTGACAAAGTCTGCCTTTGCCGAAGAAATTGGATTTATCGAAACCAAGTGGAATAAAATATCAAATGGCAAACAGGCATTAAGTGTTATTGATCTTTCTAAAATCGCAGAAAAGTTGCAAATGCGAGACATTGACATAATCACTTATCCAAAAGAGTTTACAGATAAGGATTGTACGCAAGGACAGTCAGAACGAGTATCCGTAACGTTTGAAGTATCACCAGATAAAAGGGATTATTTACTAAAAATGGTGATGGGAGATCAAAATCAAAAATCAAAGATGAGGTCTTGAAAATTGTCTTTGGCGAAAATGATTTGGAATTATTAAAAAAATAGAAGATTAAATGAACTGTTATTTGTACGATGATGTAGAGAGAGAAAAAAGGGAGCTTGCCAAATGGTATAATGAATTGATACAATCGTTGAGTGGTAAGAAGTTAGAAAGTAATGATATAGATTATTATTACGAAGGGAACTATGTAATTATTGATGATAGGGAATTCAAAAGGAGAATCGAAGGGTTTAATGCTGTAAAAAAGGAGTTATTAAAATTATCTCCAACAGAGAAACCGGAACGAAAAAAGGTAGAACGTGAAGATGATGATATAAATGTAGAGACAATGTAGGAACAATTTTTTATAAGTAAAATATCACATATCAAACAATTTAAAATTAGGTAGAATATGGCAGACAAAATAGGCGCGGGATGGGTTAAATTGGCGGAAGATGCATTTAGCCAAACAGAAACGAATTTTCATCAGGCAATAGAAGTCATTGATAAAAAATTTGGTAAAGACTATGCAAAGGCACATCCCGAATTAATAGGGGCCTTTCTCCAAGCCAGCGCTATTGAATTAAACGGCACCACCATAGGGGCATGTATTCAAGATTTGCAGGATGGATTTGATGATCTTGCCGACAGAATCGGATTTCTTGCCGAAAATATCGACAAAGAATGATACAAATGTAGAAACAATGTAGGCAAAATGGATATATATCTTATTAAAAATAAGATCATTAATCAGTCCGAGTGGTACCACTTTGCCCGATTCTCATGGAGAGTCGGGTTTTGTATTTTAATGACAAGTGGTTGATGCAATAAATAATCGTTACCTTTGTGACGGTAAAAAGAAACATATATGAAACAGCGTATCTTACCGTTCGACTGGCGCGAGAGGCTGGAAAACACGGAACACTATTCGGCAGGCAATGATTTTATCCTGCTTGAGAAGCCGGTGATTGCCGAGGTTTTGAATTTCCCTTTCAAGCTGGACGTGATGATTTCCATCCTCTGCCTTAAGGGAACCATGAAAGGGAGCGTGAATATGCAGCCCTACGGGGATGTCGCCAAGCGAGTATAAGAAGCGAGACGCGCCTTGAACGTGCGTTCATCAGTAGTAATCATGTCTATGGAAAATTCAGTTTAGAAAGTATTTGCATGAATATAGAGTTGTTTGAAAAGATAAAAAAGATTTGTTTTTTGTGTACCGGAACGATCATATCCGTTATTCCATTCAGGCGTAGCCGTGTTTTGATTTCGTTTACCGGAGGAATCGTTTTTTTTAAAGAAAAGATGGTTACGGGAATTATTTTTGTTTTGTTGGCGACAGGCATCCAGGCTTGGGGGCAGGGTGCAAAATGGTCGATTGCCGGAAAAGCGCTGGACCGGCAGACCAACGAAGCCGTGGAATATGCCAACGTACTGCTGTACAACGCAGGCGACAGCGCCCTGGCAAGCCACGCCACCACCGCCGCCGGAGGAGCATTTGTCTTGGAACATAGCAGGGCGGGAGAATATTACCTGGTGATCGGCTCGATAGGGTTTGAGAAAAAACGGGTTGCGCTGCGGCTCGCCGAATCGCAGAAAAACATCACACTGGATGATATCCTGCTGGAGCCGTCGCGGATGGAACTGTCGGAGGTAGAGGTGGTCGGGCGGAAACGCCGGATCGTTTACAAATTAGACAAGCGCGTCATTGAGGCTTCCGGCTTCCTTTCGGCAGCGGGAGGCACTGCGGTGGACATCCTGGCGCAGACGCCTTCGATACGTGTGGATGCCGAGGGTGAGGTAACTTTCCGCGGGAGCAGCGGTTTTAAAGTGTATATCAATGGCAAGCCAAGTTCGCTGGAAGGAACGGCGGCGCTGGAACAGGTACCGGCCGGACAGATTGAAAACATCGAGGTGATCACTACCCCGTCGGCGCGTAACGATGCGGACGGTACTGCCGGCATCATCAACATCAATACCGGGAAACAAAACATCGAAGGGTGGAGCGGCATGGTGAACGTGATGGGAAGCACGGCGCTTTCGCGAAATATTGATTTTCTGGTTGCCCTCCGGCAGAAAGATATTCGGTGGCAGGTGTCGGGCGAGGCTTCGCGCAGATACCTCAACAGCGATTTCGACCAGATGAAAACCATCACCACGCCCGAATTGATCACTACCGACCATTCCACCGGCGACCGTGTGCGGCATACCGACGTCTATTCGCTGCGGACAGGAATCGACTGGTACAGGGGCAACACCACCTGGACTGCCGCTGTGGAAGGCGGATATCGCGACAGGTGGCGCGGCGGCGACCTGCACTACGAGGATACCTACCGCGTACCGGAACAGGAAACCGTAACCGCCGCCTCCTTTAATGGCGACGATTACGTACATCTTTACGAGTGGAATCTTCGCGGCGATGCCGGTTTCGATCACCGTTTCGCGAAAGCGGGACACAAGCTCACCGGCGCATTATATGCACTGTACCAGGGTAATGCTATGGAATATTTCGAAACCAATCTCTATGACATGGCCGGCAGTCAGGTACAGGGGCACAAGGCGTGGGAATATGAATACCGTTTCACGGCGCAGGCAAACGTCGATTACGTCTTGCCGATGGATGAACCGGAAAACAGGGTGGAAGCAGGTTACCAGTATTTCTCGTATACCGAGGACGGCGACTACCGGATCGACATGTTCGACCCGGTCGCAGGGGACTTTGTGCGGCGTGACGACCTGTACAACCAATACCTCTTCCGCCGCGACGTCCATGCATTGTATACCATGTGGAGCGACAGCAGGTCGCGTTTCGGCTACCAGCTTGGCCTGCGCGGCGAATATACATACTGCCACCTGGGTAGCAACGAAGAATGGGCGCGCCATACACGGCACAGGTTCGGGCTGTTCCCGTCGGTTCACATGGCGCTGGAGTTGACCGGCGGCGGACGGACGAGCCTCGCCTATTCGCGCCGGATCACGCAGCCACAACTGTTTTACATGGAACCTTACGTGGTATATGTGGATTATTACACGGCACAGCGGGGCAACCCATCCATCCTCCCCGAATATACCAATTCGGTGGAATGGGGTTACAACAAAAGCTTCGGGGACAATACCCTTACGGGGACATTATTCTTCCGTGCCCGCAAGGACAAGATCGAGCGCGTGCGGGTACCCTATCACACCGGGGTGACGCTCGACTCTATGGCCAACGTGGGTAACGATTACGCGTCGGGCGCCGAACTGGCCGCAACGCTCCAACTGAAAAAATGGTGGAACCTCGATGCCAACGGGAGCCTGTATGATTACCGGATCAAGAACGAATACAAGGTCGACGGTAAAGATGAAGAAAGCTGGAACTGGCAACTGTCCGTGAATAACAACCTCGACCTGGCCAAAAATACGCGTATGCGGCTCGAAGCATACTATGTGGGTCCGTCGGTGAGTACGCAGGGAAGAATCGATGATTTTTTCTACATGAACCTGACCATACGGCAACAGTTGCTGAATCGGCGGCTAACGGCGAGCCTCTCGGTGCGCGACCTTTTGGCTACTGCCCGATACAACAGCACGCAGTCGAATATCAATGTCGAATCGCTTACCGGGATTGTCCCGCAGGCGCCGGTAGTGACGCTGACTCTTGCGTATACGTTCAACAACTTCAAATCACAAAAAAAGGAAGAGAAAAATACGCACGATCTGTTCGAAGGAACCAACCGATAGGAATGGATTATTTCGATTTTTGAGGATCACATTTGGAGGGAATGCGTCCTGCAGGGGGTGATTGTTCCGTGCGAAGACCTTCGCATGCGCAAGACGCTTATGTGGAGTTTACCTTTTTACTGATCCGGCAACTGATCGCGCTTTACCTTTTCTTCCATCACGGCCAGCATATCGCTCAGCCGCTCCACCTTCTCCCTGGTGATGGCCACGCGTCCCGAACGGACGAATTGCAGCACGCCCACCCGTTCGCTCAATTCCTTGAACATCGCCTGCGTATCGGCATAATGCCCTGTTTTTGAAAACACGGTGAAATCCCCGGTCATTTCGACGACGTGCGCATTGTAGCGGCTCACAATATCTTCGATGGAACCGAGTTGCAGGAGCCTGTCGGTAGCCACCTTGTACATGGCGATTTCCTGATGCACCAGTCCTTCGTTGACGTTGCAGTAGGCCTTGATGATGCCCACCCGCTTGTCGATCTGCTTCACCACCTTTTCGACGGTATCGGGATCGGAAAAGGCCGTGATGGTGAACTTGTGGATCCCTTCGATGGCCGACGGCGATACGGATAGCGTCTCGATGTTCAACCGGCGGCGCGTGAAGATGATGGTGATCTGGTTGAGCAAACCGACTGTATTTTCCGAAAAAACAGTGATTGTATATAAGGTCTTGTTTTCCATATTCATTGATGATTGTTTTTGATGATGATGGCACACTGGTGACGGAGCGTAATTCGATTTCCGGTCATCAGCAGCCGGCTAGAATCATTCGTCTCCCAGCATGATATTGGTAACACAGGTTCCTGCGGGAGTCATCGGGTATACCATGCCTTTCTTCTCGACGACTACTTCGAGCAGGTATGAACCCTTGACGTCCAGCATCTCGGCGATGGCTGCATCGAGGTCTGCGCGTTCGGTTACTTTCCTTCCGGGGATGCGGTAGGCCTCGGCAATCTTCACGAAGTCGGGGTTCAGCATCGGCGTTTCGGAATAACGCTTCCCATGGAACAGTTCCTGCCACTGGCGCACCATTCCCAGGTAACTGTTGTTCATCAGGATGATTTTTACTTCGACGCCCGACTGCATGATGGTTCCCAGCTCCTGGACGGTCATTTGCAGTCCGCCGTCGCCCACAAAAAGGCATACCGTGCGGTCGGGCGCGCCGATCTTGGCGCCGATGGCCGCCGGAAGGCCAAAGCCCATGGTTCCCAGTCCGCCGGAAGTTACCACGCTACGGGTACGATTATATTTGAAATAACGTACCGCCATCATCTGGTTTTGCCCCACGTCGGTTACCATAATGGCGTCATTGCCGGTTGCTTCGGTCACTCTGTTCACCAGTTCGCCCATCTTGACGGGGCCTTCGACGGGATAAAGCTCGGATTTGACGACCCGCTCCATTTCCGTATCATACAGCGGTTTGAAACTGTCGCGCCATTCCGTATGCCTGTTCTCTTTCAGCAGGCGGGTGACGGCGGCAAGCGTTTCTTTCGCATCACCCAGTACGGCAACTGTTGTCTTCACATTTTTATTGATCTCGGACGGGTCTATGTCGAAATGGATGATCCTGGCCTGTCTGGCATAAGTTTTCAGATCGCCCGTCACACGGTCGTCAAAACGCATGCCGATGGCGATCAGCACATCGCACTCGTTGGTTTTGAGGTTGGGCGCGATGTTGCCGTGCATGCCGAGCATCCCCACGTTGAGCGGCTCGTCCGACGGAAGCGCCGACAGTCCGAGGATGGTCGATCCTGCCGGTATGTCGGCCTTATTCAGGAAAGCCAGCAGTTCCTTTTCGACATTCCCGATGATCACGCCCTGTCCGACCAGCGCCAAAGGCTTTTTGGCGCCGTTAATGATGCGCGCCGCTTCGGCGATCGCGCTCTCGTCCGGTTCGGGAACAGGGATATAGCTGCGGATATGCGTCACCTTCTGCGGCCTGTATTCGATCCTGTTGATTTGCGCATCCTTGGCGAAATCAAGCACTACCGGCCCCGGGCGTCCCGTAGAGGCGATATGGAATGCGCGCGCTACCGCCCAGGCCACATCTTCGGCCGAACGGATCTGGTAAGCCCATTTGGTAACGGGTTGCGTGATGCCCACCAGATCAATTTCCTGGAAAGCATCGGTACCCAGCAGCGACGATGTTACCTGTCCTGCAATAACCACGATGGGGGTGCTGTCGATCATCGCATCGGCAACGCCGGTGATGGTATTGGTTGCTCCGGGGCCTGAGGTGATCAGCACCACGCCGGTTCGTCCCGACACCCGCGCATAACCCTGCGCCGCATGTGTGGCGCCCTGTTCGTGGCGCACCAGCACATGGCGCAACTGTTTTTTGTAATCGTACAAAGCATCGAATACGGGCATGATAGCGCCTCCGGGGTATCCGAAAATCGTGTCGACGCCTTCGCTGATGAGCGAGCGCATCAGGGCCTCGGAACCTGTAATTTGTTTTTCAGACATGATGGATTTATTATATTACTCTACAATCCTTACAGCGCCCTTATCCGCCGAACTTACCATCGAAGCATACGCTTTCAATGCCTTTGATACTTCGCGGCGGCGCTGCGGCGGCGTGAAAGCCCGGCTGCCGCGCGCCAGTTCCTCGTTACGGCGACCGGCCAGCTCTTCGTCGGTCAGGAGCACATTGATTTTCCTTTCGGGGATGTTGATTTCGATAAGATCGCCGTCGCGGAGCAGTCCTATGTTGCCACCGGCGGCCGCTTCGGGTGAGATATGCCCGATGGACAGGCCCGATGTGCCGCCCGAGAAACGTCCGTCGGTAATCAGGGCACATTCCTTTCCCAGTCGCTTCGACTTGAGGTACGACGTGGGATAGAGCATCTCCTGCATGCCCGGCCCGCCCTTTGGCCCTTCGTGCGTGATCACCGCCACGTCGCCTGCTGCGACCTTCCCGCCGAGGATCCCGTCGCAAGCTGCTTCCTGCGAGTCGAAAACCCTGGCCGGGCCTTTGAAGGTCATCAGGCTTTCGTCCACGCCGGCAGTCTTGATGACGCAGCCGTCCTGCGCGATATTGCCTTTCAAGATGGCCAGTCCGCCGTCCCTGGTGTAGGCGTGCGCTGCATCGCGGATGCATCCGGCGGCGCGATCCCTGTCTAATCCGGGATAACAGGTATCCTGCGAAGCCATCTCCAGGTTGAAACGGCCGGCCGGCGCGGATGTGTATTTGGATCTGGCGTCGGACGAAACATGGGGACTCATGACGTCGAAACGGTCGATCGCATCGGCAAGGGTCATCCCGTCGACGCGGTTCACCGAAGGATCCACCAATCCGGCGCGGGCCAGTTCGCCCATGATGGCGATGACGCCGCCGGCGCGGTTCACATCCTCGATGTGGTACTTTTGCGTGTTGGGCGCTACTTTGCAAAGGCATGGCGTCTTCCGCGAAAGCGTATCAATGTCGTCCATGGCGAAGCGAACGCCAGCTTCCTGTGCTACAGCCAACAGGTGCAATACGGTATTCGACGAGCCGCCCATCGCAATATCGAGCGTCATGGAGTTGAGGAAAGCGGCGCGGGTAGCGATGCTGCGCGGCAGGACGCTTTCGTCTCCGTCCCGGTAATATGCATATGCATTGTCGACCAGCAGCCGGGCGGCATCTTTGAACAGCTGCCTGCGGTTGACGTGTGTAGCGACGATCGTCCCGTTGCCCGGCAGCGCAAGGCCGATGGCTTCGTTGAGGCAGTTCATCGAATTGGCGGTGAACATGCCCGAACACGAGCCGCAGGTGGGACAGGCGGCTAATTCGAGTTTTTGTACATCGTCGTCGTTCACGTTTTCATCGGCGGCTTTCACCATGACATCGATCAGGTCATAATAGCCGTCGCCGAACTTTCCGGCTTCCATCGGGCCGCCCGACACAAATACCGCGGGGATGTTCAGGCGCATGGCAGCCATCATCATGCCCGGCGTGATTTTGTCGCAGTTGCTGATGCAGATCATCGCGTCGGCCTTGTGGGCGTTACACGTATATTCCACGCTGTCGGCAATCAGGTCGCGCGAAGGCAGGGAATACAGCATCCCGTCGTGCCCCATGGCGATGCCGTCGTCGATAGCGATGGTGTTGCACTCGGCGGCAAAGCAGCCCAGCGCCTCTATCTCGGCCTTCACAAATTGCCCGATGTGGTGCAGATGCACATGTCCCGGAACAAACTGGGTAAACGAGTTCACTATTGCGACGATCGGCCTTCCGATTTGCCCGGTTTTCATACCGTTGGCGCGCCAGAGGCTTCTCGCTCCGGCCATCCGCCGCCCTTGAATGCAGGTGGCGCTGCGTAATGGATTTTTATATTCGCTCATTATGATGATGATTTATTTAGACGATTTATTTAGACGAATCCGACCCGTTCGGCCTGGCTTCTTGCCAAAACCTGACAGGTCTTTTTCTACAGGTTGATTTCTTTTTCAAGACCCGACAGGTTTTTAAATCGGTCGGGTCAATCGGTTTTCAAACTAAAAACCCCCCTCACTTGATGTGAGAAGGGTTTTTTACTTTTACGATTATGTCAATACACCATCCTCACATCAGTTTTAACTAATGACCACCACCACAATGGCGCTAAGGATGAGAAAATTACATGCCATTTTTAATGCTTTTTATGTTGTACAACACGTCTGCAAATGTACGCACTTATTTTTATTTACAAGAGGGATGTGCGTTTTTTTGAAAAAAAATAAAAAAAATAAAAAAAAGTGATAGATAACAAATATTTTTTTGTTTTTGTTCAAAAAGCATTTATATTTGTCCCCGGATTTTTCATTCAAAAACATATCAAAAGCATCCTTTATCATGTCGAAATCTCTCGAAAATTTGTTACAGGCAATGTCCGGTGTAACGTTCGGTAAATCACCGAGTGGCACGGCTTTTGCAGAGAGAGAGAGAGAGAGAGAGAGAGAGAGAGAGAGAG
>JAISCQ010000245.1 GCA_031265445.1 Bacteroidales bacterium | reverse complement strand
AAAATATACGCTACGTCTCGAAATATGAAAGCAAGCTGCTGTTCAGGAGCTGGTTTTTCAGGATTTTCGCACTGCTTTCGATAGCCGCCCTGGTTCTGCAGAACATACAGTCGGTACTGATGCAGGATATGTGGCAGGTTGTCGCCCTCCCGTCGAATGTCGCATACGCCAGTCTGCTGATACTTAACGTAGGTCAGGCAGTGATTGCGATATTCCTCGCCTCCGACTTCCTGAAGCGGGACAGGAAACTCGATACATCCGAGATATTCTACGTCCGCCCGCTCGGCAATGCCGAATACGTGTTCGGGAAAATATGGGGAAACCTGCGCATATTCTTTATCCTGAACCTGACGGCGATAGTCATATCGATCGTGTTTACCGCAGCTTCGCGGGACGTTACGATTGACTGGGGAGCGTACGCCTTTTATTTCCTGACAATAAGCATCCCGACGCTTATATACATCATCGGGCTTTCGGTTTTCCTGATGCTGATATTCCGCAATCAGGCAATCACGTTTGTAGTTCTTCTGGGATACATCGGCGTAACGCTTTTCTACATAAAGGGCAAGTACTATTATCTTTTCGACTACATGGCATACTATCTGCCGCTGATGAAGTCCACGATCGTCGGATTCCCGAACATGGAAGAGATAATCGTACACCGCTCGATCTACCTGTTTGCCGGGCTTGCCTGCATTTTCATGACCGTCTCGCTGTTCGGGAGGCTGCCAAACTCGTCGCGCGGAAGCTATCCATGGATAATACTGTCGATCTGCGCATTCATGGCGTGCGCCGGCGCGGGATACAGGCATATAAGCAGGATATTCGGACAGAACGAAATCCGCCTGCTGTACACGCAGGTCAACAATAAATACGTGCATACGCCGAAAATGACCGTCGAGCAGTACGATATTTCGGTGAAACAGAACCCGGAAACATTCGATTCGGAGGTAAGGATGAAGGGGACAGCCCTGTCCGCCTCGCAGGTATTTACCTTCTGCCTGAATCCGGGACTGAAAGTGGAAAAGATTGAATCCGAAGGCAGGACGCTGGACTTTGTACGCGACAGGCAGATCATACTGACAGACTTCGGCAGGGAAATCCCTGCGGGCGACACCGTCTCGCTCTCAATAAGCTACAGCGGGAAAACGGACAACTCGTTCTGCTATTTAGACGTCCCCGAAGAGGAACTGAACATGATAAACAGCATGTTCATGTTCAACATCGACAAGCAGTACAGTTTCCAGACCCCGGACTACATGCTGGTTACGCCCGAAACATTCTGGTACCCGCGTCCCGGAACCGGATACAGCGACGAAAGCCCCGACTGGCAGCAGACATATTTCAGCCGTTTCACGCTGAACGTTACTCCGCGGCGCGGACTGATCCCCCTGTCGCAGGGCGAGGGTGTGGAAAACGCGGACGGCAGCTACAGCTTTGCTCCCGAATATCCCGTGCAGGCAATCTCCCTGGCAATAGGCAATTACAGGCAGAAAAGCATTGAGCGCGACAGCGTCCGCTACAGTATATGGCATATCGAGGGAAACGACTACTTCTATGCCACGGCGCTGGATTCGATACGCGACACTATTCCCGCTCTTGTACAGAATATCAGGGAAAACATGGAGCGCCAGTACAGGCTGGACTATCCCTTCAGGCGCTTTTCGATTGTCGAAGTCCCGGCACAGTTTTACTGCCATGCCCGAACATGGTCGCAGGCACAGGAAACCGTACAGCCCGAAATGGTGCTCTTTATCGAAAGAGGCTGTAAGTACTACCAGATGTATCTGCCGAGAATCATCGAAAATGAACAGAGATGGAGGCGAGGGCAGACAAATCCCAAAGAAGCGCAAATCAACGCGTTCAACTGGGCGTCAAGCATGTTTACAAATCCCGTAGGAGATGTAAACTTTAGGTCCAACCGCGGATCGTACAATCTGAACCTGAATGTAAACCGGTATTTCGTGTTCCCCCAGTTCTACAATTTCCGCTACAATATATTTTCTCCGGAATGGACTGTTGCCAACCGCATGGTGGAGTTATACCTGCAAAATGGCATGAGCTCTCCATCCTGGGAAAGAGAAACAAACGGTATCAGCGATTCGGAAAAGGCGAATATCCTGCTTGAGCAGCGTCCCTTCAAGGATCTGCTGTCCGATCCGAAACACCGCAGCCTGACGAACAGCATTACGGGACAGAAAACCTTCCAGCTGTTTGCCGTTCCGGAGATGAATATCGGCGCCGGCGCTTTCCGCGATTCGCTGTATTCGGCGCTAAAGAAATACACGTTCCGCAATGTGCAGTTCGAGAGCCTTCTGGATACCCTTGGCAGGATAAGCGGGACGGATATTCTCCGGAGCCTGGCTTCGTGGAACGAGCCGGTGAAGCTTCCTGTGTACACTGTTGACGGAACGGAAATGATCCGCGTAAATAACAGGGGCGTCGAGGATTTTGTGCTTAAAGTTACGGTCAGCAACCATTCGGATTATGACGGGATTATACACGTGTCCCTGGCGCGCGACGACCCGAGGGCTGAGCGCAAAGTCATGATACCTGCCCGACGAAGCCTGCAGATGGTTTCCGTATGGGACAGTCCGCCCGAGAACATGACCGTCAATACCATGATTTCGGGAAATCTTCCCAATATTGTCAGCCAGCCTGTGAATACGGATATCCATCAGGAAAACAGGAAACTGTCGGAAATTGACGCGGACATTATCCTGCCCGAAGACTGGTCCCCCGTCGTGCCGGACGAAGTTATTGTCGATAACGACGATTCGGCGCTGTTTGTTCTATCGGAGAAAACCGTCCCGGGCCTGCTGCCGAAACTGCTGGACGATTCGAAGGACAAACAGTTCAAGTACTACGGCTTCTGGTGGTGGAGACCGCCCCTTCAGTGGACGGCAAGCACGAACGGCAAATTTCACGGCAATCATATCCGCTCGGCATACGTTGTCCGGAGCATCCGCAGCAAGGGGGGCGACCAGGCAGCGACATGGAAGATACCCGTCCCCTCGTCCGGTCAGTACGAACTGTATTATCACACGTACGTGGATGACAACATGAGATATAACCGCCACTATTACAAAAATGCCGAATACCGCTTCAAAGTGGAATACGGCAAGGAGACTGAGGATGCATATCTTGCGATCACCAAATCGAACGGCGGCTGGGAACGCCTGGGCGTCTATTATTTTGAGTCCGACACGGTAAGGGTAACGCTTTCCAATGAATGTAAATCCAATAATTTCGCTGTCGTTGCCGATGCCGTTAAAATAGTAAAAAGATAAAAACATTTTATAGTTATGAAAAGAATATTGCTCACTACACTTGCCAGCCTGCTGATGACTGCCGCAGTTCACGGACAGCTGACGCTGACAATAGAAAAGGCGATGGATATTGCCCGGGAAAACAGTCCCGCCCTTCGCAGCTCCGCCCTGAATCTTGAAAGATACAAGCAGATGCTTGTAGCCGAACAGGCGGCGATGAAATCGCGCTTTTCGCTTGACCTGTCTCCTGCCGTTTACAGCAGGAACCGGCAGTTCGACGCCCGCCTGTCGCAGTGGTACACCAACGAGAATTTCGCCACGGGCGGAGTGCTTCAGGTCTCGCAGCCGATTCTGCGTACCGACGGAACGGTGTCCCTGGTGAACTCTTTCGGATGGCAGACTAACAGTTCCAATATCAGCGGACTGAAAAACTATAACGACGCCTTCACCAACAATCTCAACCTGCAGATTTCGCAGCCGGTCTTTACGTACAATCGCCGCAAAATGGCTCTGAAACAGCTGGAACTGAACCTCGAAAACGCAAATATCAGCTATGCCCTGCAGCGGCTGGAAATGGAACAGCGGATAACGGAACAGTTCTACAGCGTGTATGTAACGCAGAGCAACCTGACGATCAGAAGGGAAGAACTCGAGAACATGCAGAAAAGCCACGATATTGTCAAAGACAAGGTCGAGGCAGACCTGGCTCCGAGGGACGAGCTGTTTCAGGCGGAACTGAATCTCGCCACCGCCCGCTCGTCGGTGGAAGCGAATATTGTGCAGCTGGAAAACTCAAAGGACGCCCTGAAACGTACGCTCGGACTGCCGATAGGACAGGATTTCGACATCCTCGCCGAGGTGAATGTCAAGCCCGTGGATATCGACATGGACAAGGCTATCGAATACGGACTTAATACAAGGCTGCAGCTGCGCCAGCGGGAAATCGAAGGCGAAAACCTCAAGTTCGAACTCGTCAGGACAAAGGCGCTCAACGAGTTTGCCGGCGATGTGTCGCTCTCGTTCGGGCTGATCGGCGACAACAGCAATTTCGGCAGGATATACGAAAATCCTACCCAGAATCCGAGAATCGCCATCAGGTTTTCCATTCCCATTTTCGACTGGGGCGAGAAGAAGGCGCGCATCAGGGCGCAGAAAATCGCACAGGAGGTTTACGATATCAACAAAGACGAAGACCTGACAGGCATCGAGTTAAATGTCCGCCAGATATGGCGCAGCCTCGAAAACCTGCGCACTCAAATCTCCATCGCCGAACAGAGCGCGCGAAACGCCCAGCTCACTTACGACCTGAACATGACGCGATACCTCGAAGGCGATATCACAGGCATGCAGATCAATCAGTTCCAGACACAGCTGTCGAGCGAAAAAATACGGTACACCCAGGCGCTGATCAATTACCGGATAGAACTGCTGAATATGAAAATCATCTCGCTGTTCGACTTCGAGAAAAATACTCCGGTAGTGCCGGATGTCAATTGAAACGGGGTGATGCATGGTGAAATATTATTTTGAGGTGCTATGGACATATTTTAGGTTAAAAACAAAAGCGTCTACCTCTCGTTACAAGCCTCTTAAGGCTTGCATACAATAACAAACACAGGCTCGGCGCAGTCTCCAGACTACGTCGTGATAAAAGCAAAGCTCCTGCTTTGCAGTTCAGTGTGATTTTGCCGGTATGCATCCTCTGTTGAGACATACTCCGCCAGGTTCGGCACACTCCACTATTGCCGTTTTCATTCCTAACTGCGAGGCCCTGATTGCTGCTACATAACCTCCGGGCCC
>JAISCQ010000234.1 GCA_031265445.1 Bacteroidales bacterium | reverse complement strand
GCGCCGGTTCCGAAGGATGCGGCGGATGTGGCCTTTGAGTGGTCGTCGGCCGACGACGCGGTAGCCACCGTATCGGAAAGCGGTCTGGTAACCGCCGTAAAAGCGGGTAACACTACCGTAAAAGTAGCCAGCGGTAAGATAGAAAAGTCGGTGTCGGTGACGGTGACAGCTGATCCGAATGTAGTCGAAATAGACCAGGTCGTTTCGTACGCAGGTATCGGCAGGGCGTATTTCGAAATAACCGTTTCCAATGCTGCGATAGAAAAGGTTCGTATTTACTGGAACAACCGGCAGGGATCGCAGGATGTACCCATTGGCGGGCAGCCGTCCGGCGTTTATACGGCAACCGTAGAAGGACTGGCCGGTGGGAGCTACGAATTTACCCTCGTTCCGGTGAACAGCGCCGGGGAGGAATCGACTTCCGCTAAAACGACTACGGCTACCGTTTACAGCGCTGCGAGCCTTGCAGAAACCAGTTCCGCCCGTAGCGTAGCAAAAGTTTATTACTATGGCGCCGCCAACATTAGCATCTACTGGGCGCCTGCTGAGGCAACCGAAGTGAAAACGGTAGTGATTTACACGAATCAGCAGGGAACGCAAACGGAAAGGGAAGTGCTGCCGGCCGAAAACCTTGCGGAAATAAACGATATTCAAGACTATGGACAGGGATTTCAACTCAAAACCCATATTTTGCCGGAAGCGGCCGCGCGGGATACTTTTATTACGGCGCCAACGATATACGACGCTTATGTTGACGACCCCAGCCGGCACGGTAAATTGTGGGATGACTGCGAATCAACCTACGAATGGATATGCTGGGGAGGGGAAATCGCACTGGACGAGAGCGACCCCCGGGAAGGTGCTGCCTGTGTGATGAATCCAAGGGCCGGCGACGGTGGCGTGTTATTTTTTCAAAAAGTATTTCAGTCTTTCGATGCGGAAGTCTCTTTAGAGGACGGATACTTGGCATTTTCTTTATATATGGATGATGTAGCAAAATTTGGAGAAAGCCCCAACGGAGCGTTCGAAATTACCAGTTCCGGCCATGAAGACGACGAGGAACTCCAGTGGAGTATACCCCAACTGGGATTAGCCAGCGGATGGAATGAAGTGGAATTGAAACTGTCGGAAGCAGGAGGAGTTCCCCTCATCGATCTCCAGAGGGTTAATTTCCTTCGCTTTATTGGCGATTTGTCGTCTCCCGCGGTCATAAAAATAGACAATATCCGCTTTTACGAAAAGTAATACCCAACCTGTTTGCTTTGAAAACCCGGGAAAAGGGTTTTTACATGTTTGTTGTGTTGTTGCCGCGCTCAAACGGCAACGGCACAAAAGCATGTATTCCGGAGAAAAAATTTAAAAAACAGATTGATCATTATGAAAAGGATTTTATGGATTGGATGGTTTTTTGCGATGGTCTTTACTTCCTGTAAGACATCGCCTGAGCGAACGGAGAAAACGCTCGGGGAATATAATTTTGTGGTTGGAACTCAGACCATAGCTGCGGGCAGTCAGTACAAGTTTACGGAAAAACCGGTGTTGATAGAAACGGCGGAACGTATTCTTGCCATGGGTTCCAACATCCTGAAAATATCCCTGAATCCGGCATGGCAGGAAAATGCGTATGATCAGGAAACCCCTGAAAGTTTCAGGCAGGCCTCGCCGTTAACGCTTGCTTCGCAGGAGGCGACCATGAAGGCTTTGCTGGAGATGGATTTCACCTATCATCTGCTTTGGGTAACCACCCCCGGTGTAGACTGGACGGACGGCATGTCTGAAGAAGAGTCGGATATGGAATATCAGTCCATCCGGGAACTGGTCGAATATTTCAAAACTCACTTCCGGGGAACCGGGAAAAAGTTTTATATCGGTCACTGGGAAGGCGACTGGCTCCTGTTGGGCAGTTTTGACGACACGCAGGAACGCATTGATCCTGCTCGAATTCAGGGGATGATCGACTGGTATAACATCCGGCAGAAAGCGGTGGATGACGCCGTGAATGCGGTGGTTTCCGATGTGGAGGTTTTCCAGTACCTGGAACTGAACCGCGTGATACCGGCTATGAAGAACGGATTTGACCGGATCGTAAACAGGGTATTGCCTTATGCGGATGTGGATTATGTGTCTTATTCCTCGTGGGAATCAACCATTGAAGCGCTTTCGGAAAGAGGATACGCCTATCAAGAGATGAAGGATACTTTGTTTCATGTTCTCGACTGTATCGAAAAAAACATGAAAGTGAAAGATCGCATCAAGGGGAAACGTGTGTTTATCGGCGAATACGGTTTTCCGCAGGACGGTGGCTACTATCCCGAAAAACAGGCGTACTGTTCGTTAAATGTGATGAAAGCCGGCATAGAATGGGGGTGTCCCTTTATCCTTTACTGGGAAATATACGACAACGAAGGCCGCGGTTACTGGATGATTGATAAAAATAATGTAGAACAGCCGGTGTATAAGGCTCACCGGGCATTTTGCGAAGAAATGAAGGCGTATGTACGGTCGTCTATCGAATCGGAGCAGCATGTTCCGGATGTTGTGGAATTTCGGGACCGGGCCGTCCGGGTTATTTCCGAACTGCAAAATGATGTGAAAACAGCCGGGATCGAAGACTGAACATTAATGTAAAATATGAAAAGGAGAGATTTTATAACAGGCGCGGCGTTGTCGGGAATGAGATTGCCTTTGGTTTCCTCTGTCGCTTTCGGTTCGTGTAAGGATAACGCGGCGTTTAAAGTTACGCCGGAAAAAGCGGGCATGTTTTCATTCGTAGATAAGGCCCCTGACGGTAAACCTCTCAGGGCGGCGCTTATCGGTTGCGGAGGACGCGGGACGGGAGCGGCCGGGCAATTTCTAAAAGCAGGGAACGGATTATCCGTCACAGCGCTGGCCGACGTTTTCCCCGACCGTATGGACAGTTGCCGGAAGGTGTTAAAAGAGGAGTTTCGTAATGAAGTTCCCGACGCAAACTGTTTTATCGGATTTGACGCATACAAACGGGTGCTGTCCATGCCTGAAATAGACCTTGTCCTGCTTTGTACGCCCCAGCATTTCCGTCCCGAACATTTTGCCGCAGCCGTGGAGGCCGGTAAACATGTCTTTATGGAAAAACCCTGCGCCGTTGACCCTGTCGGCGTACGCACCGTAATCATCGCGGCAAGGGCCGCCCAAAGCAAAGGGTTAACGGTAGTGGCGGGAACGCATCTTCGTCATCGCCGCGATTGCTGGGAGGCATACATGCACGTGCGCAACGGCCTCATCGGCGATGTGATTTGCGCCTCGGCCCATGCCGATCAGGGAGCCATGTGGCACCAGCTGCACCGGCCGGAATGGAGCGATATGGAATACTGCATCCGTAATTTTTTCAATATAAAATGGCTGAGCGGAGACCATCTGGTTGACCAGGCTATTCATTACATCGACATCGCCTTATGGTTTATGGACGAGCGTCCCGAACGGGCTGTCGGTTACGGCGGACGTGCACGGCGTCTGACGGGAGACATATACGACTTCTTCGCCATTGACTATTACTGTGGAAGCGGTAAGCGGATGTGGACGGAAGCCCGCCAGATTGACGGTTGTGATGCGGATTTTTCCGATCAGATTTACGGCACAAAAGGAATAATCCGGCTAAATGATGCGAACAGCGATGTAAAAATAAAAATAACGGATTACAGCGAAGAAACATTGTGGGAGTACAATTATGCCGAAAAACCGGTAAAAAATCCATACGAACAGGAACATATCCATCTGGTGGAATCTATCCGGGAAAATAAAAAAATCAATCAGGCGGAACCTTTGGCTTATTCCACGCTGGTTGCCATTCTGGGACGCGAATCCGCTTATTCCGGTAAACCTTTGACCTGGCAGGAAATAATGGCTTCCGGCTTGCGATACGGCCCTGCAACTTACGAAATGGGTACAATACCGATTATCACGAGGGACAGATTCCTGTTCCCGGAATTGCAAATACTTTGTAAAAGAGAATAAAAGGTATAAAAAGTATGGAAAAAGCGCATTTCCTCAAAGACAGTCTTTGCTTATGCTCACAAGGTGTTTGTGCTTATGCTCACAAGGTGCTTGTGCCTATGCTCACAAGATGCTTGTGCCTATGCTCACAAGGTGTTTGTGTCGGCTCCCGGATTGGATTTACTACCGCTGTCAGGGTCGGAGACCGCTGACAGGGTGTTTCGCGGCGGTAGAGGTAAGCTTATGTAAATGACCTGTCAGGGTCGGCAGACCTGACAGGGTCAGAAATAATAAAATAATAAAATATAAATATGAAGTATCAATCAATTAACCAAAAACCGAAGTAACATGAAAAAAGTATGGAAAGTAATCGTAGAACTTTACGATTTGTTGTTGACGAAACGTCAGGACGACCGTTTCGGAAGGGTAGTATCCACAGGCTCGCTCAAGAAGGACGAGCTGATTGCGCTGGCCGTCAAGCAGCGGACGGATTTGAACGC
>JAISCQ010000229.1 GCA_031265445.1 Bacteroidales bacterium | reverse complement strand
CCAAAACGATTCGCAAAGGCAGACAGGAACTTTTGGATTTGCCCGATGCTCCGTCAAAACGTATCCGTAAGGAAGGCGGCGGAGCAAAAAAAACTTCAATTGCATCCGGAATGGCTTGACTCCTTTGATGAATACCTTTGCAAGCACTTATGCAAAATAACACCGTCAGCCGTCTGGAAACCCAAAGCGTCGGCTCGCTGCTTTGGGAGTATTCTTTGCCCGCCATTGTCGGGACGATGGTGAACTCTACCTATACCGTTATCGACCGCATATTCATCGGACAGGGCGTCGGGCCGATGGCTATCTCCGGACTGGCGCTGACATTGCCGGTTATGATCATGCTCCAGGCTTTCGGGATGCTTATCGGCGTAGGCTCTTCGTCGCGCATTTCCATTTGCCTGGGACAAAAAAACAGGGAGCACGCGGAAAAAATACTGGGCAGCGCCCTGCTGCTCACCTTTATCCTCAGCGGAACGGCCATCGTCCTGAGCATGATTTACATAAAGCCGATACTGTATGCCTTCGGGGGCAGCGAAGAAACCATCCCGTATGCGGAGAAGTTCCTCCGGATAACGATACCCGGCAGCATCCTTTCCACGCTGAGTTTCGGATTTAACAACATGATGCGGGCGTCGGGCTATCCGAAAAAAGCGATGTATACCATGCTTATCAGCACCATTGCCAACATCCTGCTGGCGCCTGTTTTCATATTCCGGTTCGGATGGGGAATCGAAGGGGCGGCCGTTGCAACCGTTATTTCCATGGGGATTTCGGCGGCGTGGGTGATGGCGCATTTCACGAGCAAAAACGCTTTCCTCCGGCTGAGGAAACAGCATATCCGCCTCGACGGGGCCGTTGTCCGGAGCATTGTCTCCATCGGCCTGTCGCCATTCCTCATGCAGCTTGCCGCCAGCATGGTCAACGTGATCATCAACACTTCGCTGAAAAAGCACGGCGGCGACCTGGCGGTAGGGGCCTACGGCATCAACAGCAGCCTGAGCTTGCTGCTGATCATGTTCATCGTCGGGCTGAACCAGGGGGCGCAACCGATTGTCGGATACAACTACGGGGCGAAAAAATACGGCCGGGTATTGAAAGCCACGAAAAAAGCAATCACCGCGGCGAGTATTGTTGCCATGATGGGCGCCCTGTGCGCGACGCTCATTCCCAGGCTCATCATCCGGATGTTTACGCCCGATGAGGAACTGATCGACATTGCCGCGCACGGGTTGCGACTGATGCTGTGTGCCTGCTTCGTTGTCGGATTCCAGGCGGTGGCGACCAACTTTTTTCAGTGCATCGGCATGGCGGGGAAATCCATCTTCCTCACGCTTACGCGGCAATGCCTGCTGCTCGTGCCCTGCCTGCTGATACTTCCGCCGATATACGGGCTGGACGGCGTGTGGATGGCGCTGCCCGTTTCAGACGTCCTGTCGGCCATACTGACGGGGATATTTCTCTGGTATCAGTGGAAGAAAATAAGAAGGCTTGATTCGCAGTAAATATAAAAAATGTTCCGCTCGCCGACATATACGTTCCGCTCGCCGACATATATGCTCCCGCTCGCCGACATATACGTTCCGCTCGCCGACATATACGTTTCGCTCGCCGACATAAACGTTCCGCTCGCCGACATAAACGTTCCGCTCGCCGACATAAACGTTCCGCTCGCCGACATAAACGTTCCGCTCGCCGACATATACGTTTCGCTCGCCGACATATACGTTTCGCTCGCCGACATATATTTTTCCGCCCGCCGACAGGAAATTTCCTGCCGCCAACGGAAGCAATCGCATCAGTAAATATATTATTTCCATACAGTTGTATCTCAAATAAAAGATATATCTTTGCAGCAATTTAAAATTAAAACAGGTTTAATCATGAAAAAAATTCATCTGACGGGGATTGTCCTCCTGACAGTTCTCCTCACCGTCTCCGCCCGGGGAGAAAAGCATCTTTTCGACAAGGAAATACAGGCAACGCTCCAGCCCTATATCGACAGGGGGGAACTTCCGGGCATCGTTACCATAGTGGCGCAAAAAGAAGAAATCAAAAGCATCGTTTCCGTTGGCTTTCAAAATATTGCCGCGAAAAAGCCCATGACTCCCGACGCCCTTTTCTGGATCGCGTCCCAAACCAAACCCGTTACGGCGGCGGCTGTGATGATACTGGTCGAAGAAGGGAAACTGAACCTGGATGAACCGGTAACCGCCTGGCTCCCGGAATTGAAAAAGCTTATGGTCACGCGCGAAAAGACGAAAAATACCCGTACGGAAGAGCTTTTGACAAAGCCTGTTACACTGCGCAATCTCCTGTCCCATACCAGCGGCATGAGATGGGTGAACGGGATGCAGGAAGAGATGGGCGTCATCGACTGCCTGCCGTTAAAATCGGGCGTCTGCGCGACTGTCCTCACCCCTCTGGATACTTTGCCCGGCGCCGTCTACCGATATTCCAACCAGGGCGTCAACATTGCTGCCGCCATTGTGGAAAAGGTATCCGGGATGCCTTTCGAGGAGTTTCTGCAAAAACGCATTTTCAATCCCCTGGGAATGAAAAATACTGCTTTTTGGCCTTCGGAAGTGCAACTCAAATCCCTCGCAATTCCTTATAAAAAAGGCGACAATGGAATCCTCGCCGAAACAGCCATCAACCAGTTGCAGTATCCCTTGAGCGACAAGACGAAGCGTCATCCGGAAGCCGCCGGCGGCCTTTTCTCCACGCCCCGCGACCTGGTAAAATTCTATCAGATGCTTGCAAACAGCGGCGTATACAAAGGAATCCGCATATTGCAGGAAAGTTCCGTCCGGGAAATGACCCGCAGGCAAACCGCGGAAAGCATGGGCAAATCCTACGGCTTCTGCCTGGATGTCACAGACAGGCAGTACGGCCACGGAGGCTCTTACGGAACAGATACCCGCGTCGACAAAAACACCGGCCTGATATGCATGTATTTTATACAGCAGGACAGGCTCGACGGATCGTCGAAAGCGCTCAACGCCTTCAGAGGCAAAGCAAAGGAGCTGTTCGACAAATAGGTGCGGACTGGGCAGGTTATTTTTTTCGCAGGCTTGCAATACTCCGTCTTTCATTCCAAAATTCAGGTCTAAAACGACGAAATGAAAATCGTTCACATCAAACGAATAATAGCCCGTTTGCCGGCCGTTGAGGCATAAATCTGTCCATAAAACACTGTGGCTCCCTGTGCAATGGACAGAAGAAAACTAAAAGCTAAAAACTAAAAACTAAAAGTTGCGCGAAGCGCAGCAAACAGGCGTTAGCCAACTTTTAGTTTTTAGTTTTTATCTTTTAGTTCTTGGTTCTCAGTTCTTGATGATTTTCGTTGTCATCCCGTTCACATGTACCAGGTAAATCCCTTTTGTCCAATGATTCAGCGTGATGGATTCATCTCCGGAAATAATCTTCTTAAATATGATCCGCCCGTTGATGTCCGAAACGTTAACCGTCGACGGGGCAGTGATGCCTTCGATGCGGAAACTTTCTGCCACCGGATTGGGGGAGATGCGGATGGCGGCTGTTACTGCCGGCGTGTTGATTACAGATGGCGTGTAAGCCGTAATCTTCCCGAAATCCCGCCATACAGAAGCTGCCTCGTAGGCTTCTACGGATTCGGTGGGAACGTAAAGGGTGATATTGCCGATAGCAACATCTACAAATACGTAAGAATCTATTGCCTGTGGCGTCGGGTTCAGATTGGTAATCGAGGCAAGGGCGGGGCAATTGAAAAACGCATAATCTTCAATGTGTTCCACGCTGTTGCCGACTGTAACCAAAGCAAGATTGCTGCAATCGAAAAAAGCATAAATTCCAATAGACTCCACCAAATCGGGAATCGTTATGGAAGTTAATTTGCGGCAACCGCGAAAAGCATAATTTCCAATAGACGTTACCAAATCAGGAATCGTTATGGATGTTAAGCCGCTGCAACCGTAAAAAGCATCATCTCCAATAGACTCCACCGAATGGGGGATCGTGTAATCATTTCCTGTTTTACCGGCAGGATACTGTATCAGTTCGCTTTGCGATTTATTAAATAATACTCCATCTACAGAAGTGTAACCGGGATTATTTGCATCAACATTTATGGCAGTTAAGCTGCTGCAACCGAAAAAAGCAGAAGATCCAATAGACGTGACCGAATTACCAAT
>JAISCQ010000193.1 GCA_031265445.1 Bacteroidales bacterium | reverse complement strand
ACGCCGTCATGAAAAATACCTGCGTTTTCATAAATACAGGGGATAACCGGTTTTCCTGTTTTGTCCGCATACCCCCATTTACCGTTTTGACGTACAGGCAACAATCCTTCTCTGAATCCCCTGTACCTGACCTGTTCGTAATTAAGAATTACTGATTCTTTTCCGGCTGTATCCAGAATACGCCATTTACCTTCCTTTTCGACAATAGCCACGCCATCTGAGAAATCGCTTGCCGATTCATAAAAGTCAGTAACCCGCTTGCCTGTCCTGTCAATAAAGCAGTATCCCTTTTGCTCGGCTGCCTGAACCATCGCAAATCCTTCGTGGAAATTCCAAGCGCGCCAAATCCGCTGTGCGCTTGCTGTCAGAAACATCGAAGCAGAGACAGCTAATGTTAAAAAAAACTTTTTCATGATTGTTTTCTTTTATAAATCATGCAGGTATTGTATTCTATTTTCATTTTAATAAGGTTATGAGGTTATTGTATATGTGATTGTTGTCCATGCCCCCCTACTGAGGTTGTTTTGTTATTGAAATGAGGTGGAAATGAGGTTTGTTGATCACGAATTGAACCCCGGTTGCTTTGTTAAAATTGGATTGTGCGCGGGCTATACGTATTCCGAATCGTTCACGGATCGGCTTTTTTACGGCTTCGCCGCGGTCAGCTACATTCTGTCCGGGCTAACCAGTGTATTCCTGAGCGTTTTTACAGAGGCAAAATTAAATAAAAATTATGATTTCCAAGCGCGTGCAATGAGAAAAAGTTTTTACAGGAGAAAGGCAGAAAAAATAACCGGTACCGTGTCTCGAATTTTCCCGCCAGAACCGCTGAAAATCCTGCAGCATCGGATTCAACTCTGTAACTATAGCCTGAGCAATGGCACACAGGATAAGATACTGTTCGTAATTCTACCCTTTTTTTGCACGACCTCTTCGAGCAAAAAATGTTCAAGACCGGTTGCTGTATTGGTATTCTCCCTACTAAGCGATGAATCCCGATGACCTGTGGAGAAAGTTTCATTGATCATTGTCTTTCCGGTTTCGACATCTACAACCCTGACATCATAACCATAGGTATATTCTTTACCTCCGGAAGACCATCGTCCCCTCAAACGCGATCCTGCACTCTCCACAATAACGAGATATTTAACTTCATCCGGTGATTTTGCCGCCTGCCCGAATGGTATAAATATATCCGAATATCTTTTTGTATCTGCCACATAGGTATACATTTTTCCCCTGTAGGCAGCCCCTTTTGTTGCATAGAGTTTTTCCGCATTGAAGCCAAATGCTTCTTTCATTTTCACATTCATTCTGTTTTCAGTTATTGTATGATTTACCCCGTAAACTGCAAAATATCCGGCAAAAATGGCGCAAATTACCTTGAATACGATTCCATTTGACTTCCTGAAAAAAATACAGAAAGTGGTTATTCCAGCCAGCGTCACTGCGTAATGAAACCTGTACAACATAGGCGGAAGAAACATGTCTAAAAGAAGACTGTACAAAATACAGAGTCCCAAATAAGCAGCAATAATGATACTGACAAATACTATAACTTCTTTCATTTTTTTATCCCTGAATTCGTGTCGGGCGCAACGTTTAAAATTTTCAATTCTTTATCTCAACATCCGAAAATATTTACTGTTTTCCCGTCGACAATTTCGGTTTTCTGATAGATTTTTTCATCCCGGGATATTTCTTTTCTGCGGTCGAAAACGATCAGCCATCCATCCGTGCAGGCAAGCGTATCCATGTATCCCAGTATTTGCTCAACGTCTTTTTCCACCGATTTCTTACCCCGGTTAATTTTCAGCTCGATCGGATATTTTTTGTTTTTATAGGCAATGCACAAGTCCAGGCGGTTTTTACCGGTCGCCATTTCCCGTTTTACATCGCCGCCGCCGTTGAATACTCTTTGCAGGAATGCCTGTAAAATCAAATGCGGCGCGGCTTCCCTGTATTGAAAGCGTTCTTCCCAGATGTCCGAATTTTCCCGCCAGAACTGCTGAAAATCCTGCAGCATCAGATTCATGTCGACGCTGTTGTTTTTGTAGTATTTATGCATTTCGTAATCGGAAAAGCGTACATCGGAACTCAATATTCGCTGTTCGTCGTGATTCAGCGTCCTGATGATCACCTCTGTATAAACAGGATTTGCCGGTTCGATGACCCGGTTCATCTCCCTGATTAATCCCAAATCTTTCACATAATTATAATCATCAGACAGGGTTTCAATGCCTTCGCCTTCGCCGATAATTACCTGCTCAATCACTTTCCGTACGCGCTCTTCCTTCAGCTTGTCAAGCAGCTGGTCGATATGCACGTCGCGGCGAAGGATGATGGTCTGTATTGCTTCGGAAACCATTTCCGCCAGGATCGGCTTTGTGAAGTCTTTTTTGAGCTGCTCTGTTATAATTTCCCTTGCAATCGCGTTTACAAGCCAGGGCTGTCCCTGGGTCTGTTCAAAAGCAAGTTTTACGGCGCTGTCCTCAAAAACTTGACCGGTTTCGCCGGTATGCTGCCTGTAAAGCGCCTCAACCTCTTCTTCCGTAAAATTGCGAAGCGTCAATGATTGCGTTATAATATTAAACGGGCTTGCCGTTCCGAGCGTTTCCCTGTCGGCTCTGATTCGTGCCTTATAATCCCGGATATTTCTCATTCCAACCAGGGCAATGGACATCGGGAAAGGTGCAACAGTCCTGTTGACGAAGCCGTCCCGCAACTGCCGCAAAAACGATAAAAGCATTCTTTCGCTCAAACAGTCGGCTTCGTCAAAAAAGATGACAAGCGGTTTGTCAAGCCGTCTGCAGCATCTCGACAATGCCAGTCCAAATGCATTCGAATAGTCCGAAACGTCCAAATTATCTTTGAATTTTTCAAACTGCGGCAAATTATAATTTTCCAGCGCAATAGCAAAGGTATTAATGACTGCCGGTATGCCTTTTTCCGGATCGGTGATAACATACGCTTTTTCCAGTGAGCAGTAAACGGCATAATATTTACCTTCTTTGTTGATTTTATTTGCAAGGTTGAGCAACAGGGTAGTCTTTCCTGTCTGCCGTGCAGCGTGAATGACATAATACTGTTTTGAGTCAATAAGCTCCATCAACTCGCTGTGCAAACGTTCCGTTGCATCAAGCATATAATGCTCGCCTTCTATGCAGGGGCCTGCTACATTAAAATATTTCATACCATCTACTGAGGTTGTTTTGTTATTGAAATGAGGTTTGTTGTTGATCACGAATTGAACCCCGGTTGCTTGATCGGGTTGTCATCTCCATCACTGTCAAGTCATTTCCACCCCTGTCAGGGTCAAGACCACTGACAGGGTGGGAACAACTCGAAACTTATTGATCCAGCGAGCGGCAAATTTCCCGGTTCACTTTCTTCACGCGCTCTTCCTCAATCTTCACCACTTTGCGGTCGTAAGTCATCAGGCCGTTTACTTCGCCTTCCACATCGGTAGTCTGGGTATACACAGCCGCTGAGAAGCCCGTTCCGATGAACTTTTTCAGGATTTCGGCAAATTTCACATATTCATCGGTCACTTCTTTCGGGCTTTTGAACTGCACGTATCCCCAGTTCCGGTCGGTCTGCCAGAGGTGGCCTTCCATGGGAAAGCCTATGCCGCCGTATTCGCCCAGCACGTTGGCGCGTTCGGCATCGAACAGGTACATGGCCGGAGGCGGATAGTTATGCAGGTCGAGCATGTCGCCTGCGCGGTAATGGTTGCCGCCGCTGGCAGGGTTCACCAGGCGCGAGGGGTCGCAGGCTTTTGTCCAGTTGACGATTTCCCCGGTTTTGAACTGTCCCCAGGCTTCGTTGAACGGAACCCACACGACAATGGAGGGATGACCGTACAGGCAGTTCATGATTTCCTTCCATTCCTTTCGATAATTGGCTTCCGACTCGGGCGAACGTTGCAGTTCCGATCCGCTGAAATATTGCCGGCTCTGCCACTGGGGCGAGCGGTCGCCATTGGGCATATCCTGCCAGACAAGGATGCCCAGACGGTCGCAGTGCGTGTACCAGCGCGCGGGTTCCACTTTCACATGCTTGCGGATCATGTTGAATCCGAAGTCTTTTGTTTTTCGGATGTCGTAGGCTAAAGCCTCATCGGTGGGCGCGGTGTAAAGCCCGTCGGGCCACCAGCCCTGGTCGAGCGGGCCAAACTGGAAATAGTCCCTGTTGTTCAACTGCATCCTTACGATCCCGTTGTCGTCGCGTTTGGTCGATATTTTACGCATGGCGCAATAGCTTTTCAGCTTGTCAACCACCTTTCCGCCCGCGTACAGGCTCACCTCCAGATCATAGAGGAAGGGCGATTCGGGCGACCACAGTTTGGCGTTGGGGATACCCAGCTCGAGGGCCTGCCCTGCCGATGCTTTCGCGGTTGCTACTACGTCCTTCCCGTTGAGGACGCGTACTTCGACAATGTCGCCGTACTGTGTATTTTCGCCGGTAACATTCACGGTCAGCTTATTTTTGTCGATGTCGGGAACAGCGTTGACGCCGGAGATGTATTTATCGGCAACGGGTTCCAGCCAGACGGTTTGCCAGATACCGGTAACGGAGGTATACCAGATGCCGTTCGGTTTGCTCACCTGTTTACCGCGCGGCTGATATCCACTGTCGGTGCCGTCCCATACCTTGACGGTCAATTTCTGCTCGCCGGTTTTCAGGAACGGGGTGATGTTGAAGCAAAACGGCGTGTACCCTCCGGTATGGACGCCCACCTTGACATCGTTGACAAATACTTCGGCTTTCCAGTCGACGGCGCCGAAATGCAACAGTACGTTCTTTCCTTTCCATCCGGCAGGCAGGACGAATGTACGTTTGTACCACAATTCATTTTCGCCGCCCACTGTTTTCTGTACGCCCGAAAGCGAAGATTCCACGGCAAAAGGGACGAGTATCTTCCCGTCGAACTGCAACGGTTCGCTGTTGCCCACGGGCAATATGGAATAATCCCACAACCCGTTCAGGTTTTGCCAGTCCGTACGCTCCATCATCGGTCGCGGATATTCGGGCAATACTTTGGCCGGATCTATCTTTTCGGCCCATGCGGTTTTCATTTTGTCGCCGACGGGTTTCCACTGGGCAAAGGCGCCCAAAGCAACCAGCGCCAAGCCGATACTTACTGCTGTTTTCTTCATGTTGACTTTTTTTTATTGGTTTGAATTATATAGAGATTTGATTTATGTTTATATCAACCCTGTCAGTCGCTTCGCGGCCTGACAGGTTGATCATTTTTTAATGTTCCACTACAATCTGCCGTATTTCAGGCGTATTACCTGTCCCATCGTAAACATGCAGATAATAAATGCCATTGACGAGGTTGGCCACATTGAATCGCAGATTACCACCTTTGGCGGTAGCGTGGCGCAACAAATTACCCTGTCCGTTGTACAAACGAACATCGTAGGTAATGTCCTGCCTGGTAACATCACCACCGGCCTGTCCGTGGGTTTTGGCCAATGCTTGCGGATTTATTTCGATATTGAGAACATCGAACGCCGGATTAGGATAATAAGCATAAGAAGGGCTTGTGCCGTTGGCGTGTATGAGCTTGTCCTGATAATAATACGAGTTACACACATTATATGCCGTTACACACAGGTAGTATGAATACCTGTAATCGAAGCTGATGTCAACAACACTCGAACCATTGTTATAAATATGATAATAATGCGAGGGTGCGTTAGACATGCTCCATTGATATGTGGTATAATCATTTAAATTTCCGGATGTGATAACGCTGTAACTTCCAGACGAACCAACGTTATCGGGACCGTCGATACCATATATGGTAGGCCCAACAAGTACAGACACATTATGCCTTACCAGCTCAACTGTACCCGATTTAATACTGATCCACCCTGAATTGCCGCTTCCTGTAGCAGTAACTGAAACAGATGTACCCGTACCGGATAATGTGAGATTGGAACTCTTATCCCAGGTAAAATCTGCCGGTGCATTGGTTACAGTGAAAGTAGAGGGAGAATAGAAACAAACAGAGGAAGAACCGGCGATCGTCGGCGGGAGAGGAGTGCCTGTGATGGTTTTGCTGGCAATTATCGAACCTCCGAGGCTCACAATCAGTGTCCCCTCGCCGTAGTTTGACCCCGTGTGGGCAACAGTTGCAGAAAGCCCTCCAGGATTGTGTGTTACGCTAAAAGGCCCGCTTACGGACCACTGCGGAGTTCCCGACAGCGAACCCATAGGATCATTCAATCCGTAAATGCCGGGAGAACCGGAATAAACAGTATGGGAACCCGTAATAGACAACTGACTTGCCTGGATGTTACGCGAAATATTTCCTATCCCATTCACCACCGCCGTAAGAGTACCTTCCTGTCCGTTAAACGGAAACACTGCTTTCACCGTTGCCGAAGTAGCTGTGGATCCGGTAATGACAAACCCGTTACTTATACTCCACGAAGCCACCTGACCATGAGCTAAGTAATAGGTAATCGGAAGAAGTATAGGGGATAATGGCCCGGAAATAGTAGGGGTACGCACCCAATATGTTACAGAATTTGAACCATAGGGATGGTCGTTTTTATGATGCTTCATTAGCGGGCCCATAGTCCATTTGGATATGAAGGTATCCGGATGGCTTGTTGTTACGGCAGAGTGGTCTACCCCAACCCATGACACTTTTCCCGGATACATCGGTTGAGATACCTGCGTATAGCTGCCGTCTTCCATATAAATATTTTCATCCGTTGTATAAATGCGGCCTATCCACCGATCTATCCCCTCTTCCGTTCTAAGCCAGGCATATCCATGGCAATTAAATTTGTACGTAGAACTAAGATTATCATACGTTTTGATCTGTTGCGCTGCAGGATGCAATATCGCCCAACTGTCATCAAGTTCCCTCCTTCCACTCAATGATAATTCACACATAGCCCATGTTACTACCGGACTATTGTTGGGAGTATAAATGTCATCCTTTTGTTCGGGGCATTGCGCTTTTAGAAAATGTAAAAAAGCAACACCTGCCCATAACAGAATAATAAACTTTCTTTTCATGACCCTATTTGATTAGCTGGTAAGACAACTCGTCGACGATATCCAAATATTTTTTGTCATCAGCGCCGGAACAAAACACCCCGTATTTATCACCGTTAGGGAATTTTTCCATGCTTTGCGGACTCATTTTGACGATGATATTCGCTCTGGAAAAGTAATTGTCTTCAACCCCCAGGTAGATGAATTCATCAGAGTACACGGATACTTTTTCGCGACAGCAAAGAAGATGCCGTAATATATCCCTGTAATTGCCGATTGCATTATCATTCTGCGAATGATAACGACTTAATATAAGGTTCATGATCGCAATATTGATGACCAACTTTCCTTTTCCGTCGGCGTTGGGGTCGCCTAATATTGAAATGCTTTGCATCAGGCACCGGTATCGTTTCAACAATTCTTTTGAGGCTTCCTCTCTTTTGAACAGTTCCCTGATGCCATTGAAATTAATGAACAGGCGGTCAATACCCTCATCCTTGCAGTTGAAGGCAAGGAGATCAATAAGCAACGGATACTGCAGGCATATCTCCGTCAAATCTGCCGTTGACAAAGAGGACAATACATCTTCGGGAATTTGACAGGCATCTAACCTTCCTTGAATGCCGAGTTCTTTCCATTCTTCGGTACCCGGTTCCACCGGGTAATTCCATGCCAATTCCCAATAGCAGGTCATTTCTTCGCTCACACATTCGCATGCTGTTTCACATTGCGCTTCAGGCTCTTTATCCCGTTTGCAGGATAAAAGGAGGAAGCATAACACGAATATAAACGAATATTTGCTCATTTCTTATTTGATTAATTGATAAGACAATTCGTTGACTGTATCCCAGGTTTCCCTGTCTGCCCAACCAAAAAACAAAATAGCATTTCTATCCTTCATAGGAAATTTTTCAAGGTATTGTTCGTCTATTTTTCTAATGCCGGGAATGCTGAAATTCTTAACCGGGCCGCGCCCATCGGGATCAGGGTAATATCTTCCGGGGGGCCGGCGGCTTTTGCCGGATCGTCCGGGAGCACGGCGCAGAGGTCGAAGCGGTCGATACCCCATGAAGGAATCTTTCGTCCTTTGGCTTTGATCTCTACAGGAACGTTTTCAACCGTGAACGGGAAATTATCCTTTGGCCATGCCTTTTTCACCACGGTGAACGACGATGCGGGGTTGGCCGCGTTGCACAGCAGCCCGTAGTTCCATGCACTGCCGGCGCGTATTTCCCACGAAGGCCATTTGGTTGCGTCGGCGCCTTCCTGCCAGCGCGAATCGCCGATAGCGGTTTCCTTACTGTCGCGCTTTTCATACTGTTCGTCAATCTTCAGCGAGAAGGTCAACGGCCCGTAGTCGACGCTGATGCTGTTCCGGTTGACGGCCCACCGGCGGACGCTCACCTCCATCGGGAAATGCGCCGTCAGCACGTCGCCGTCTTTCCATGTCCGCGAAATGCGTGCATACGCGCCGGCGGTAAACGCCGCATCGACAGGACGGTCATTGAGCGTGAAGCGGACATTCCCCGCCCAGGCGGGAATACGCACATACAGCGGGAAATCGACTTCCTCGCGCACCGCTATACGCATCCGCACCCGGTCGTCAAACGGATAATCGGTTTCTTCGATAATGTTTACCTCCGTTCCGCCGGCCACTTTCGCGGTTACCCCGCTTGCGCAGAACAGTACCGCCGCCAGTCCGTTGTCGGGCGTCGCCAGCCAGAGGTGTTCCGCATAATACGGCCATCCCTGCGTGTGGTTATGCTGGCAGCAACGGCTGCTGAAGGGGTTCATCATCAGGAAAGGCCCCCGGTTGTCGATGCCCGGATGATGGTTTTTACCGTCGGCGGTTACCATGTTGGGCGATGTGATGTAACGCAGCGATTTGAAATCGGGCATGGTGGCTGCCGGATACGTATTGAAGGCCACATCCTCGCAATGGTCGGCCCAGAAGGGATCGCCGGTAAAACGGAGCAGCATTTCGTCCGAAGCCATCTGTTCCACCATTCCGCAGGTTTCCACACCCTGTCGGGGATCGATGTACCCGAGGCGGCTGTTCTCGTCGCCGCCGAACATCCCGCCCGGAACCTGCCCGAAGGTTCGGCGTATCAGCCAGAAATCGTTGTACGTGGCGTGCAGGTCAGCCGAATCCCTGCTTTGCATCCACCAGGTGGCCGGTTCGCGGAAGCACTGTGCAATGTTCACATTGTGCCAGTTGGGTAGCCCGGTATCCTGGCGCCAGTTGGCGGTGTTACGGTGTATCTTCCCGGCAAGGTCGAGCAGCCACCGGTCGCCGGTGATGTTGTACAGCCAGTAGACGCTGTACAGGTTGTCGCCGCCGCGGCTGTTTTCCCAGTAGTCCCTGAGGAACAGATCGTCGGGGAGCGCCAGTTGCCACCGGAAGTACCGGGTCATGAACGGGATCACCCGCTGGTCGCCGGAATATTCGTAGTACGATTGCAGGCACCACAGCATGATCATGTTGCCCCACAGGTCGGGTTTTCCCCGTTTTTCGATCCACGGGCCAAAATAGCCGTCCTCGCGCTGACTGTTCAATGCGGCTTCCAGCCATATTTTGGCTTCGGCAATTATTTTTTCATCGTTTAAGATATATCCCAGGTTGGCGTATCCTTTCAGCCAGTAAGGCACTTCTTCCCATCCGTATTCGCCTTTACCGTCGGGGCTGAGCCATGCATTGCCGCTTTTTTGCAGCCACGCGCTGATCTCGCCCAGATGCCCGGTAAGGCCGTCGCGCTGGCGGTTGAGGTATTCCTTCAGCCAGCCGTCCGGCTGTATGGAGCCTACGGGCAGCTTTACAAAATGCAGGGGTTGCAGCGGGGCGCGGTTGCCGGTATAATGCGTATTTTCCGTTGCAGTCGCCGGTCGGGCAACGGTTTCAACATCCACCGCCGGAGCGGATACACACGATGCCAGCGCGACGAAAAGGGCGGCGCAGGCTAAATTTTTTACGGTTTTCATATTTTCTTCTATCTTTTTTTAAGTAAATAACTATGGTTCTATAACGTTTTGCGCGGGTAATCCAGAATCCTGAAAAGATCCTTCACTTTAGCTTTTTATATTCATGCATTCAAATAACCTTTTGCTGCCATGAATCCCATGATACCCATCAGTATGATCAATAACACCATGATGATTGATAATATTGCGATTATTTTTTTATGTTCATATTTGATGGATACTTTTAATATTCCAATAAATAATAATACATAAATTATTGCTTCCGGATATCCCCAGATTTGATACATATACGGTATTTTTGTAAATATGTATCCCTCAAATGAACCCGATGTAGGGCCAATTGTCGACAATAGCGAAAAGCCGATAATGATGAGTCCCAGTTTTAGCAAACCATGCTTTTCTTCAAAAAATACTTTCCGTAAAGGCAGCATGATCAATGCAATTATTATTCCGCGGAATATTTGCAGAGAAAGTCCCAATGCCACAACCGGCTCGTCTAACGACAGCATAAAAGTTGAAATGATATCTGTTGCGAACAGTTCTCTGTAATTGAACGCAACAAGAGCGACCGATCCTGCCAGAAAATATGCTATTGTATGTGCATACGCCACTTGCCAGATATATTTTACTGTCTTCATGATGATATTATTTTTAAATTCTAACTTTCATTTTTGCCTTCGTTTTATCCACTGAAGAATGTACAAAGGTAGTATTTTGGAGAAAAAATAGCGTCTTTGCCGACAGGGTTGAAAACCGTTATTCTATCAGCCACCGTTTGACGCCTTTTTCCGTTTGCGAAAATTCCACGCCTATTTTAACCGTTTTCCTGTGGTCGGCGGAATACGGGATCGCATAATCCCTGCTGTTAATCTGTGCAAGGGCGGCTTCGGCAGTGGCCTTGCTGTCCATTTTGAACTCGAAAACATAAATGCTGCCGGCGGTTTTTACTACCGCGTCGGCTCT
>JAISCQ010000005.1 GCA_031265445.1 Bacteroidales bacterium | reverse complement strand
TACCGTCAGCGGCGGCGCAAGTCTGACGACAAACGCCACAGGAAGCGACGCCAGCGGTATTTGGGTAGAAGTGGGCGATATAACCATTTCCACCACCGGCATAGTCACGGCAAACGGCAACGGCGCTGGCAGCGCGCTGGTTATCGGAAATGATCCCTACAAGTTCAGTATCTCAAACGGCACGGTGAACCTCACCGGCAATCCCATGAACAGCTTTACGCTCACAGTACCTGACATCACCGGCGGAACGGTGAATATTGGCGGAACGCAGGTTTACCTCGCCACAATCACGCTTACCGGCGTCAGTTCGTATACGGTTGTCACAGCCATCAGCGCTCCGGCATCCGGCTATGGCGTTCAAAGAATGCTTAGCGACATGTCTGGCAAACTCTACTTCTGGCTTCCGGCGGGCAACCAGACCATAACGCTCACGGCAGGCGGTAAAACCTATTCCGGCACGGTGAATGTAACGACAGACAACCTGGCTACGGCGACAGTCTCCGTCGCCCCGACGATTACCACAACCTCCCTGCCAAACGGCACAGTAGGCGCGGCATACAGCCAAACCCTCGCGGCAACCGGCGACACGCCCATCACATGGAGCATTGACAGCGGCACATTGCCGGGCGGTCTGACGCTTACCGGCGATGTGATTTCCGGTACCCCCACAACGGCGGGAACGGCGACCTTCACCGTCAAGGCCACGAACGGCGTTTCGCCCGACGCGACAAAGGCTCTGTCGATTACGGTTACGGCGGGCGGCGTCACTCTGCCCGTGCCGGTATTCCACGGTCTGGCGGACGAATATACCGCCGGTTCTCCCGCCGTGCCGTTGCAAGTCGCGGGCACAGGCTCGGAATCGCTTATCGTCTTCAAGGTAAACGGGACGGCAGCTACCGAGCTGAACCCCGCCACGGCAGGAATTTACCGGGTTGAAGCCGCCTCCGACGACGGAAAACTGCGGATTTGGAAATACGTGCAAGTAAAATAAGGATATAAACCACAAAAAAAGACAGACATGAAAAAGATATTATCACTCGCGGTTTTAGCAGCCATCACGTTGACGGGCTGCAAAAAAGACGCTCCGGTCGATCCCTGTGCGACCTTCAAGGCAGATGCCACCCCGCGCTGGGAAAACGGCCCGGCAGTGGAGAAGAACGAACAGGGCGCGTACGTCTTCCTTACCGACGGGGGCGGGAAACTCTTCGATTCGGACAGGTACAAAACGGGCCGCATGTCCGCCGACGGCAGCGATTACGAGCTGATCGAGTTCAGCGGCGCACCGGCGGAGGGCAATCCTGCGAACCCCGCGCTCCGCACCCCGTCCGGCGTCGAGCCGCTCCACCTTGAAATCGTACAGGCGGCGGACGGCAAGCTGTGGATCGTCTTTCAGGAAACGACAGGCTCGCCGGAGCGGAGGATCGTACAGTAGAATGTAGAGACGCGATGCATCGCGTCTCTACCCTGACAGCGGTGGCAGGCATCAGGGCGATGTCCGCTTTGTCTCTGTTGACCCTGACAGGTCTGCCGACCCTGTCAGGTCGGGCGCTGCTCCCACGCCGGTGCGAAGCGCTAACCTGTCAGGCTGCGACGTAGAGACGCGATGCATCGCGTCTCTACCCTGACAGCGGCGGCAGGCATCAGGGCGATGTTGTCCCCTTTTGTCCCTGTTGACCCTGACAGGTCTGCCGATATTCCTGTCTTTTTGATACCCCACCCGACAGGTCATTGACGTAAGCTTACGTAAAGTGACCTGACAGGGTCGACAGACCTGTCAGGGTCAAAGAACGTACACGATATATGACCAATGGCACGCGATTGGTCGAAGAATGTACGCGATTTTTGACCATTACAACGTGAATGGTCAGAGAATGTGCACATGCTTTTAGCATTACAACGTGAATGGTCGAAAAATGTGCACACGCTTTTAGCATTGACGCGTGAATGGTCAATAAATGTATGCAATAAATGACCGTCACAACGTGAATGGTCAAAGAACGTACGCGATAGATGACCAATGGCGCGTTAACAGTCAAAGAACGTACACGATTTGTGACCGTCACAACGTGAATGGTCAAAAAATGTACGCAATAAGTGACCGTCACAACGTGAATGGTCAAAAAATGTATGCAATAAATGACCGTCACAACGTCAATGGTCAAAAAATGTACGCGATATATGACCGGTGACGCGTCAATGGTCAAAAAATGTACACGATATATGACCGGTGACGCGTCAATATCCCTTACAGGAATCGGTTCTCGTGGTTATTCCTTTTTTGATCCTATGGATATGAATGTCCTGACGGGCAATGTACAGACGCGATGTACAGACGCGATGCAGAGACGCGATGCATCGCGTCTACCCTGACAGGGTCTGCCAGACCTGTCAGGGTCAAAGCATAACAAATTTCATGATGATTTTTTGTCTGAACTACGGTAATTTTTCATATCTTTGTAATCGCATCAATAGGGTTAGATAAAAGAAACCCACTGGATATGTATCATTTAACATATTTGGTGGGTTTTAAACTTGTAAGTCGGGACTGATGATCAAACAGTTTGTAAAATCCGGCTTGCCCTTAGCTTGTTAATGAACATGAATAAACGTCCTCTTATCCTGATTGCCAATGACGATGGTTACCATGCCGGCGGAATCCGGGCGCTCATCGAGGCTGCCCGTCCCTGTGGCGATTTGCTGGTAGTGGCCCCCATTGAAGGCCAGTCGGGCATGTCGCATGCCATCACGGTGAAAGTACCCCTGCGTGTGGAGAAATATGCCGAAGAACCCGGATTCACCCTGTATGTATGCAACGGTACGCCTGTCGATTGCGTCAAAATAGCGTTGAACAGGCTGGTTGACCGGCATCCCGACCTGTTGCTCACCGGCATCAACCATGGCGCCAACTCGTCGGCCAGCGTACTGTATTCGGGTACCATGGCGGCAGCTATGGAGGGTTGCATGTACCATATTCCCGCCATCGGCTTTTCACTGCTCGATCATTCGCCTGAAGCCGATTTCGATCCCTGTGTCGGACATGTCAAAGCCCTGATCGAAAGCGTACTTGAAAACGGCTTGTGTTCCGGTACCTGCCTGAATGTCAATATCCCGAAAATACCAGCCGGCGACATCCGGGGCATCCGTGTTTGCCGGCAGGCGCGCGGATACTGGATAGAAGAGTTCGAACACCGCATCGATCCCAATAACCGGGAGTATTACTGGCTAACCGGCGATTTCTTCAACGAGGAACCCGATGCCGTGGATACCGACGAATGGGCTTTGAAACATGGCTATGTCTCGATTGTCCCGGTGCAAATAGACATGACCTGCTATAAAAGCATGGACAAACTGAAAAAAATGCTCGAATGATGATACGCGCTGTTCGGATGAAAAATTCTTTTTTGACGTTTTATTTGGTAGTCTGGAATCAATTGTATATACTTGCACCCGATTTTGATCGTTGCTCTTTGAACATTCAGACAACTTTACTTTAAAATTGTAATCATTTTGGGTTTTAGGACAGCGAAATACTTTAAACGGCATCCACATTTTATATCCTTTATTATATGTATGATATTCTTGAGTTGAATACCAAACTCTTAACCGAATTACGCGAAATCGCCAAATCAATGGAAATCAAGCGTGTTGAGATACTGAAAAAACAGGAATTGATTTTCAAGATTCTTGACCAGCAAGCCATTAAAGCAATTGCACCGGGGACGCCTCCGCCTCCCAGGAAAGCGAAGGAACAGGTAAATCCCGTAACGGGGGGGCCTGCTGCACCTGTATTTGAACCTGTTGCAGCGCCCGCTGCGAGCTGGGAAAGTGAAAAAATGGCAGAATCTTTTATAGACGAATTACCGGATGCCGATGAAATAGAAATACCGGATGCGACAGCCGAATCGGAACCATCGAATTACCAGGAACCGTCATTGCCTTTGGAGGATGATTCCCTTGTGGCGGAACGGCGTAAAGCATTCGAACATAAGTATCACGATAAGTCATTCGATTTTGACGGCATTGTAATGGGCGAAGGCGTGCTCGAAATCATGCAGGAAGGTTACGGGTTCCTGCGTTCGGCCGATTATAACTACCTCAGTTCACCCGACGATATTTATGTGTCGCAATCGCAGATCAAACTGTTCGGGCTGAAAACAGGCGATGTCGTGCGTGGTCCGATCCGTCCGCCGAAAGAAGGCGAACGCTATTTTCCGCTCATCAAGGTGGAGGATATCAATGGACGCAGGCCCGACTATATCCGTGACCGTATCCCGTTCGACTTCCTTACGCCGCTTTTCCCCGACGAAAAATTCGTCCTGGCCAAGCCTGGCGAGCCGGCAAACCTGTCATGCCGTATTGTCGACCTTTTCTCGCCTATCGGTAAAGGACAGCGCGGACTGATCGTTTCGCAGCCCAAAACCGGTAAAACGGTACTGCTGAAAGACATCGCCAATGCCATTGCCAAGAATCATCCCGAAGTATACCTGTTGATCCTGCTCATCGACGAGCGTCCGGAAGAAGTAACCGACATGGCGCGCAGCGTCCGCGGCGAAGTGATCGCATCCACATTTGACGAGCCTGCCGAACGTCATGTCCGTGTAGCCAATATCGTGCTCGAAAAAGCCAAGCGCATGGTCGAATGCGGACACGATGTAGTGATCCTGCTTGACTCTATTACCCGCCTGGCCCGGGCGTTCAACACGATTGCCCCTGCATCGGGCAAGGTGCTTACAGGCGGCGTCGACTCCAACGCACTGCACAAACCCAAACGGTTCTTTGGAGCTGCCCGTAATATCGAAAATGGGGGATCGCTTACCATTCTGGCTACAGCCCTTACCGACACCGGTTCGCGTATGGACGAAGTGATCTTTGAAGAATTCAAGGGAACGGGTAATATGGAATTGCAGTTAGACCGCAAATTAGCCAACAAGCGCATTTTTCCGGCTGTGGATATCACAGCCTCGAGTACCCGCCGCGAGGATCTGCTGGTAAACAAGGATCAATTGAGCCGTATCTGGGTGCTTCGCAACTACCTCACGGATATGACATCCGTGGAAGCAATGGATTTTATGCGCGAAAAACTAAGCAAAACCCACTCAAACGAAGAATTTTTAATCTCCATGAACGATGGATAACATCGCTGTTATGGATTTTGCGGATGCGATGTCGCCATAAAAAAACGTTACCACGCGATAACATATAAAAATATTTTTTAATGTTTCCTGTATGTTATTTCAATAATGTTTGTACTTTTGAGCGGAACAAATTTTTTATGAATTCGCATATATTATATAGGGTATTTAAGTTCTATGTCGACGGTTTTCGCAGTATGACCGTTGGGAAAACGCTTTGGATGATCATTGGCATTAAACTGTTCATTATGTTTGTCGTCCTAAAGCTGTTTTTCTTTCCTGATTTTCTGAAATCAAATTTCGACAATGATTCGGAGCGTTCCGAATATGTGATTGAGCAACTCACCAAATAAGTCCGGTTATGATTGAAAATATTGATTTATCGTTAGTCGACTGGTCGCGGGCACAATTTGCCTTGACGGCCGCGTATCATTGGATTTTTGTGCCGCTTACGCTCGGCCTGTCGTTCATGCTGGCTTTCATGGAAACCATTTACGTGAAAACCGGCAATCCTGAATGGAAACGCATCACCAAGTTTTGGATGACCCTTTTTGGAATCAACTTTGCCATTGGTGTGGCAACAGGGATCATCCTCGAATTTGAGTTCGGCGCCAACTGGTCGAACTACTCGTGGTTTGTGGGTGATATTTTCGGCGCGCCATTGGCCATCGAGGGTATTTTCGCTTTCTTTATGGAGTCCACCTTTATCGCGATGATGTTTTTCGGCTGGAACAAACTCAGCAGGAAAACTCACCTGATATCCACGTGGCTGGTGGCATTTGGCGCAAACCTTTCGGCATTGTGGATTCTGGTAGCCAATGCATGGATGCAGTACCCTGCCGGCATGCATTTCAACCCCGACACGGCGCGCAACGAGATGACCAACTTTTGGGATGTGCTGTTTTCGCCCATGGCTATCCATAAGTTCCTGCACACCATCACATCAGGATTTGTTTTAGCAGCCATCTTTGTAATCGGGGTCAGCGCATGGTTTCTCCTCAAAAAGCGCGAACAGGTCTTTTCCCGTCGCAGCATGTCCGTGGCCGCTGTATTCGGACTGTTGACCTCCATATTCCTGGTAGTTACGGGCGATTTTTCGTCGCGTACCATTGCCAGGTATCAACCCATGAAGTTTGCCGCCACCGAAGCCCTTCATACCGGAACATCCAACGCCGGGTGGACCGTTTTCGGTATCCCGTCGCAAACCGAAGAAACTTCGATGAAGATAGAAATACCCGGTTTGCTTTCGTTCATGACTTATTATGACCGCGATGCTTATGTGACAGGCATCAACGACATATTGGAAGGAAATGCGGCGCAGGGCGTTATGTCGGCAGCCGAAAAGATCAAACGGGGCAAGGAAGCGCGCCAGGTATTGAAAGACTATAAAGATGCAAAGAAAAACAACGACGAGCCGGCAGAAAAAAGACTCCGTGCAAAATTCGATGATCCTGTTTTTCAGGAAGAATACTTTAAATATTTCGGTTATGGGTTCCTGAATAATCCGCAGAGTCTGGTGCCGAATGTTCCGCTCACATTCTGGTCATTCCGTGTAATGGTTGGGCTGGGGTTCTATTTTGTGGTGCTGTTTGTTGTTGTTCTATGGCTGGTATTCAAGGACAGGCTCGGCAAGCGTCGTTGGCTATTGTGGCTGATGCTGTTATCGATACCCTTACCCTATCTTGCAGGGCAGGCCGGTTGGGTCGTCGCCGAAGTGGGGCGCCAGCCGTGGGCCATACAGGATTACCTTCCCACAGCGGCTGCCGTATCGCAAATTGATGCCGGCGCCGTGCAGATTACCTTCTGGTTGTTTGCTGCAATATTCACCACCCTGTTGATTGCCGAAATATCTATTATGTTGCGGCAGATCAAGCAGGGTCCGAAAGAAATTTAATATTGACAATCAAAAATCAAAAATGATGTTCGAATCTTTATCACAATTGGCATTACAGCAATACTGGTGGATTATCGTATCGTTGCTCGGAAGCATCCTGGTATTTCTGATGTTTGTACAAGGCGGACAGACTTTGATATACGCTGTCGGCAAAACCGAAGAAGAGCGTTCCCTGATCGTAAATTCGCTGGGGCGTAAGTGGGAGTTCACCTTTACCACACTGGTCACCTTCGGAGGCGCGTTTTTCGCTTCGTTCCCGCTGTTCTATTCCACCAGTTTCGGCGGAGCCTACTGGGTATGGATGCTGATCCTGATCTGTTTCGTGCTGCAGGCCGTTTCGTATGAGTTCCGGTCGAAGCCGAATAACTTCCTGGGGCAGCGAACCTATGAATATTTTCTGCTGTTCAATGGCATCGCAGGTACGGTATTGGTGGGGACAGCCGTGGGGACTTTCTTCAATGGCGCCGTATTCTCGGTCAACGATATGAATCTTTCCCGTTGGGAAGTGCCATATCACGGATTGGAGGCCGCCCTGGTCCCGCACAATCTTTTGCTTGGGATTTCCGTCTTTCTTCTTGCCCGGGTTTTAGCGCTGCTCTATTTCCTCAATAATATCAACAATGAGCAAATAATCACCCGTTCCAGAATCCGTTTACTCCGCAACGCCATCGTGTTCGTAGTGTGTTTCGTCACCTTTCTGGTAATGCTGCTGGTAAAAGATGGTTTCAACTACGACCCCGCTACCGATACCAGGATAGTGAACATGGAGCCGTACAAATACCTGCACAACCTGCTGGCGATGCCTGTCGTACTGGTCATGCTGCTTACGGGCGTCGTTCTCGTGCTGTTCGGCATCGTCCGGACGCTGATGGATCGCCGCTTCACCCGGGGGATATGGTATACGGGCTTTGGCACCGTACTGGCGGTACTGTCGCTGTTCCTGATTGCAGGATTTCATCACACCTGCTATTATCCTTCCACATATAACATACAGGATTCGCTAACCATTGAAAACAGTTCTTCGAGTCACTATACGCTCGTCGCAATGAGTTATGTGTCGTTGTTTGTACCGTTTGTAATTGCCTATATCGCATGGGCATGGCGGGCAATGAATCAAAAGAAGATTTCAACGGAAGAATTAAATGAGGAACCGCACAAATATTAACATCTTTTAGCGAGGTACCCTTTTTGAGCGTCTGTACCGCATCGATCCGCGACATGCCGTCCCATCTGCGGCAGATGGTCGAGTTTCGGATTTCGAGACCTAATCCTGTCAGCGGTCTTGATTGCGGCGGAGCAGGTTGATTCCACGTTTTATTTTTTGTTCACTTCCTTCACTAACTCCATCCCTGTAGAAATAGCCTGCCGGTTAAGCGGGATGAGTTGATGATGGCGTTCGGGAAGCGTTTTCCTGAGACCTGCTGCCACATTCTCCAGTTTCAGGATCGGGCGAACTGCCAGATAGCCTCCCAGTACGATCATGTTGAAGATCCGCGGATCGGTTTTAGCGGCTTCCACTGCGGCTTCCACGCAGTAGATGGCAATATCGGCGCGTTCGGGATGGCGGGTGATGCCATTGTTGTCGTACAGCAGGATTCCCCCGGGCTTTACCATCGGTTCGAATTTATCCATCGACTGCTGGTTAAGGATGATGGCCGTGTCATAATGGTTGAGCACCGGTGAACTGACAGGCTTGTCGCTCAATATTACCGTTACATTGGCTGTTCCGCCACGCATCTCTGGCCCGTACGACGGCATCCAGCTTACTTCCATACCCTGCATGATACCCGAATAGGCCAGAATCTTACCCATCGACAGGACGCCCTGTCCGCCAAAACCTGCTATGATGATTTCTTCAGTCATTTTTGATTTTTTGATTTTTGCTAAGGACTCGATTGTCAGTGCAATTTGATCCTTTAAACTTTCAACACTCCATTTACTTTCATATCGCCCAACGGGTAATACGGGAACATATTTTCTTCCATCCACCGGTTGGCCTGCAACGGGGTCATCTTATAGCCCGAGTTACAGCTGGATACTACTTCGATAAATGAAGTCCCCTTATTCAGCTTCTGATTTTCGAATGCCATGCGGATGGCGCGTTTTGTCTTGCGTACCGCCGCCGAATTGTGCACTGCCTGCCTTGTGACATAATACGCACCCTCAAGACGGGCGATCATCTCGGTGATGCTCAGGTTATATCCCATCGTATCGGTATTGCGTCCGCGGGGCGAGGTGGAGGTTTTCATCTCCGGAATGGTCGTGGGCGCCATTTGTCCGCCCGTCATGCCGTAGATACCGTTGTTGATGAAGATAACGGCAATATTTTCGCCGCGATTGCAGGTATGAATCGTTTCGCCGGTACCGATGGCGGCCAAATCTCCGTCGCCCTGGTAGGTAAATACATACTTTTCGGGCAATACGCGCTTGATCCCGGTGGCTACTGCCGTAGCACGCCCGTGGGCAGCCTGTATCACGTCGATATTATAGAAATCGTAGAGCAATACCGAGCATCCGACCGGCGATATGCCGATGGTTTCGCTCTGTATGCCCATTTCCTCAACCACTTCCATTACCAGACGCACTACCGTGCCATGCCCGCATCCCGGACAAAAATTGAACGTGGCGCCCGTCAATAACTCGCTGGGCCTGTATACTAAATTCTCTTTACTGATGATTTCCATTTCTTTTTCAAAAGGTTAAGGTATCTTTTTCAAAGTTTCAAGCTGGCAAAGCTGCGTTGCCTGAAACTTGAAGCATCAAACCTGAAACGTTTTAATCGCTTCTAAAACTTCACCCGGGGCATGCACCACGCCTCCGTAACGTCCGAAATGCTTCACGGGTATTCTGCAGTCCACGGCCAGGCGGACGTCTTCAATCATCTGGCCTGCGCTCATCTCCACCGAAAGCAGGCCTTTCGCATTTTTCGCCGCGGTCTTCAGTTCCCTGGCGGGAAACGGGAACAGCGTGACGGGACGAAACAAACCGGCCCTGATGCCCTGTTCCCTTGCCTGTTCCACTGCTTTGCGGCTGATGCGCGCGCTGGCGCCGTATGCCACTGCGATATATTCCGCATCGTCGCAAAGGATGGCCTCGCAACGGGTTTCTTCTTCCTCCATGCGGCGGTACTTTGCCTGCAACTTGATGTTGTGCTGCTCATGTATACATGCATCCAGATTCAGCGAAGTAATGATGTTGCGTTCCCTGCCGGGCGTTTTTCCGGTAGTGGCCCACGATTCGTTTTCCTTTCTGCGCGGACGGAATTCCGGCAGTTCCACTTTTTCCATCATTTGTCCGATGACGCCATCCGAGAGAATGAGTACGGGATTACGGTACTTGAAAGCAAGATCGAACCCAAGCGCCACAAAATCGGCCATTTCCTGCACCGACGCGGGCGCAAGGACCAGCAGGCGGTAATCGCCATGGCCTCCGCCCCTGGTACTCTGGAAATAGTCGGCCTGCGACGGCTGTATGGTTCCCAATCCCGGCCCTCCGCGCGCTACATTAACGATCACACAGGGGAGCTCGGCGCCTGCAAGGTACGAAATGCCTTCCGTCATCAGGCTAATGCCCGGACTTGATGAAGAGGTCATTACACGGCGGCCGGCAGAAGCTGCGCCATACACCATGTTGATGGCGGCTACTTCGCTTTCGGCCTGCAATACAACCATCCCGGTTGTTTCTACAGGGTTTTGGTCGGCTAAATATTCCAATATCTCCGACTGCGGGGTGATGGGATAACCGAAATAGGCGTCAGCTCCGGCGCGTATAGCCGCCTCGGCAATGGCTTCGTTACCCTTCATTAATCGAAGTTCTTTCATGTTTGATTTTTGATTTTATATTTTTGGTGCGAACGCTGACGACAAACTGTGCGTAAGCGGTCTCGCCGAAAGTAACTGAACGGGTTATCACGGATTCTTCCGGCGGCATCCGTGTCGTCCGCGTTCCGTCAAACTTTTACACGATATACTGTGATTGCTCCGTCGGGACATATAATTGCACAGTTGGTACATCCGGTACAATCGTCCGGCTGCGCCATGTAAGCATAATAATAACCTTTTGAATTGACGTTTTTACCCAATTCAACCACTTTCTGCGGGCAATTGACTGTGCAAACGCCGCATCCTTTGCAACGTTCGGCATCTACTACAATTGCTCCCTTTACTTTTGCCATTTCAATAATTTAAAAACCAGAATGTAACATCAACAAGCCACATTCACCGTGCAAATTTACGAAAATTCAAGGAATTTTGTCCATTTTTCCGTACCCGGTTAATTCCTTTTTTGAGGCGCTATTTGATATTCGGGAGTTTCGCCTGTACCCTGCCACCCCGCCGAAATTGGAGGTTTCCGACACTGACAGGGCGTTTTACCCTTCATATTCCAGGATCTTCTTCCGCCATTGATCAGGCACAGGCATACTTTGCTTCAAGACAGGGTCATAGCATACCAGCACAGCCGTACAGGTCGACATCAACTCTCTGTTATCGCGGTTGATGATGCAATGTTCAAAGGTCATGCTTTTGTTGCCAATGTGGGTTACACGGGTTTTCACGGTGATACGGGTTTTCATCCATATCGGTTTCAGGTAGTCGATCTTCGTGGAAGCGCCCACAATAGCCTCTACATCCCAATGAATATCGCCAAGCACCAGGTCGAAATAATCCTGTTTGCCGTAATCGTAGTAGGTTTGATACACCGTGTTCGACACATGGCCTTGCAGGTCGAAATCGCTGAATCGCACCTGAATATCCACACTGTGCTTATATGCTGCCAAAGAAATATCTTCTGCCATCTTTCAATTTATTTTTTGCAAATATCGATATTTTTGTTGATCAATAAAGACACTATATTTGTATCCTGATCGTTATTGTTATTATTCATCAACCTCTCCTCCCTTATGGAGAGGGGGAGAGGTCACAAATATCACTAAAGAGATGAGACGTTTTTTTGTTTTTTCGTTTGTCTTGCTTTTTGCTGTGGCCAATATGAAGGCGCAGAGCAAGTTCAATTATACCGACTCATGGAAAGCTATCGACAAACTGATGGATGGTATTTTACCGCAATCGGCATTGCCCGAAATCGACAAACTGCAGCAGGCCGCGTTAAAAGACAGGGCTTACGGGCAACTGATCAAGGCGGTGATGACCCGGAACGCCTGTTTGCAGCAAACCGAAGAAAAGCCACAGGTCGCTGTGATCAACAGTTTGAAAAAGGATGCCGAAACGATTCCTTTCCCTGCCAAGGCTGTGGTATATTCGCTTACTGCCGAAGCCTGCCTGAATTATTACAGCCGGAATCGCTGGAAAATATACGGACGAACCGCCCTGGCAGAAGATACGGAGAGCGACGACATCGAAACATGGAATGCCGTCCGGCTGATCCGCGAAGCGGTGCATTATTACCGGCTTTCGCTTTTGGATCCGGCGCTGTTGCAGAAAATATCCATCGGCGATTTCAAGGAAGCGCTCGAAGGCGATGCTTCCACACGTTATCTGCGCCCCACGCTGTATGACTTTCTGGCACACCGCGCCATTGATGCTTACGCCAATAACAATTTCCGGATTACTGATATTTCGCAGGAATATGTGATTGACAATCCTGCCTGTTTCGGCGATGCACAATCTTTCGTTCAAATAGCCATCCCGGCAACAGACACGCTGACATCAGCTTATCTGATATTGAATCTTTTTCGAGAACTTACCGTATTCCGACTGTCGCAAAATGATGTCAATTCGTTGACTGACGTGAGCCTGAAAAGATATGCATATCTGAAAGATTATGGAGGTTTTGATGATGTGAATGCGCTCTATGAGGATGCGATGAAAAATTTGGTAGAAACATGCGTCGGGAAAAAAATATGGGGAAAGGCGGCCTATACGCTGGCGCTATATTACAGGCAACGTGGAGCGGAATTGTTGGAAAAGAATAATTACCTGGTGAATGCAGTGAACCTGTGCCGCGAGATAGAAAAAACCGCACCTTTGGGGGATGATCGTAAGCTGGCGACAAACATGCTCCAAGAACTGACGCAACCGTACGCAACTGTTCACATTGAAAAGACTGTTATCCCACATATACCGGCATTGGTAGCGGTTTCCTACGGGAACCTGCATACCGTATGCCTCAATATCTATCGTTACCATCCGGAAGAATACAAATCAGAGAATGTGAAGGACGATCTTCCGCAATTTCTGTCGAAACAGGAAAGGATAGCTTCGCGCACCATTGTCTTACCGATACAAACCGATTATCGACACCATTCGTTCGAAACAAAGATCGACACACTGCCTCCGGGAAATTACCTGCTGGTGGTGTCGGACAAGCCCAATCCGGCGAAAGACAGGATGGCGGTGCTGAATTGTAATCCCGTACAGGTAACCGGCATTAAACTGTTGCAACGCCTGCAAGGTGATGACAAAATAGAAGCATACGCGGTAGATGCCAGGTCGGGAAAGCCACTGCCGGGAGCACAAATAACAGTGATGCAGCACAAGTACGATCAGGAGCAAAGTAAATATATATTTATACCCGGCGACAGTTTGCATACGGATACCTGCGGTATCGCCACCCTGCCAAAATACGGAGGCGCCAGGCTTCACGTTTCGTACAACCATAATGAATTGATCGAACCGATGATCAATGTTTATTCGGGACAGGAACAGAAGGCTGTTTTACGCACGGCGCTTTTCACCGACCGTGCCATTTATCGTCCCGGGCAAACGGTTTATTTCAAAGGCTTGTTATACGAGACCGATAACGACGGCTACAACTCCATCAAGACAAAAACAAAGACGACCGCCCAACTGATGGATGTCAACGGCAAGAAAATAGTCCAACAGGAATTTACGACCAGCGAGTACGGCTCATTCAACGGCAGTTTCACACTTCCGCAAGGTATCCTCAACGGGCGGATGACCATTAAAAATGAATACGGGGCCGTAGCCATCAGTGTGGAAGAATACAAGCGCCCCACCTTTGAAATAACGACGGATCCGATCACTGCCGGTTATGTGCTGGACGACACGGTAACAATAACCGGTACCGCTCAGGCATTGGCCGGTTATCCCGTGGATGGCGCTAAGGTTAAATTCTCTGTGGTACGCTATCAGCGCTACCGTACTTTAAAACGGGGAATCAATCCGCTGCATGAAACGAACCGGCATGTTGCAACAGGTAACCTGCACACGGACAGCAAGGGCCGGTTCACTGTCAAGTTTCTGGCCAAGGCCGAAGATATTAAAACGGATGATCACCATATTTATCATTACCGGGTATCCGTGGATGTAACCGACAATAACGGTGAAACCCAATACGAAATGCTGGAAGTGCCGCTCAGTCGCATACCTTTACTGGTTGACTGCCGGATTCCGGAAAAGATCTTTGCAGGTCAACCCGACAGTTTGAAATACCCCTTAAAAACAACCAACCTGAACGGGAATAACGTACCTGCCGATGTACAGGTGGAAGTATGGGCGCTCAAAAGTCCTGCCCGCTTGCTCCGTGACCGTTTGTGGACACAACCCGACACATTTGTGATGCCGCATGAGGAATTTGCAGCGCTTTTTCCCAACGATCCGTATGTTGCCGAAGATGATCCGTCAACTTACGAAAAGGAAAGTCGGGTGGCTACACTCCAGGCAACTACTCCGAAAGATACAGGGATTGATCTCCGCATTTTGCAGGATGCGCCATCGGGTTGGTATTTCATTAAACTGAAAACTACCGGGACTTCAAATACCGTGGTCGCCGATTCGATTTATATACAGTTGCAACAGGGAAATGCGCCCATCATGAACATGAAGGAATGGCTTGCTGCTGTGAAAGTTGATGGCGAACCGGGCGAAATGGCCGTCTTTCGTATTGCCGGAGGAAACGATTCATCCTTGATCCGTTACGATGTACTTTTCAAGAACCGGGTGGTGGAGCGCAAATGGCTGACCGTAGGACGTATTCCGCAGGAATTGCGTTTCCCGATTGCCGAAACCTGCCGCGGCGGATTTGCTGTGGCTTTTGCCATGGTACAGGATAACCGTGAATATACTGCATTGCAGGAAATCAAACTGCCTTACGCCAACAAAGAACTGGATGTCGCATTTACTTCCTTTCGGGGACAGTTGTTGCCCGGCGAAAAGGAGAAATGGACACTGACTGTGAAGAATAAAAAAGGTGAACGCGAGGCGGCCGAAATGGTAGCAACTTTGTATGATGCGTCATTGGATCAGTTTGCAAAGCTCCATTGGGAAAATTATTTTTATCCAAACCGTTCGCATGGTCGATTTGGCTGGAAACGACCGTATCATCTTTTGTCCGATTCACAAAATATGATGATTCGCGATGATTACCATGCAGGTAATTATAAGCCGGATTACGAGCGGCTGATCAGGCAGAACTTGGGTGACATGCAAATAAGGGGCATGCAGCTAAAATATAAGATGGGATCTGTTGAACAAAATGAAGAACAGGTTTTTTCAATAATCGCAAGTGACGGAAATGGGAGGAATGAAAGTGAAACTTCATCCGATTCTGTGGTTGAATCGTTGAATATCGCGGAAAAAAAGACCCCGCCTCTTGCCGATATTCCCCTCCGCACCAATTTCTCCGAAACCGCATTCTTCTATCCTGAACTTCGCACCGGCGAAAAGGGCGAGATACTGGTAGAATTCACCGTTCCCGAAGCGTTGACGCGGTGGAATATGCTTGGTTTTGCCCATACCGGGGATTTCAAAACCGGCAGCGTCACCAACAGCCTCATCACGCAAAAGCAGGTAGCCATCAGCGCCAGCTTGCCGCGATTCTTCCGTGTGGGTGATACCTTGACGCTTTCGGCCAAGGTGAGCAACCTCGCCGAAAAAGATATGAGCGGTAAGGCCCTGTTGCGCCTCTACGACGCTTTTACCATGCAGCCGGTGGATGCCTGGATGCTAAAAACGGACGGGACACAATCGTTCGCTGTAAAGGCCGGGCAAAGCACAGCCGTAAAATGGAACCTGACAGTTCCTGCCACGTTACAGGCCGTCACCTGCCGCCTCACTGCACAGGCCGGTAATCATACGGATGGCGAAGAACGAAGCGCGCCGGTACTCAGTAACCGTATACTGGTAACCGAAACCATGCCCTTCATGGTGCGCGGCGACCAGCGTAAGGATTTCCGGTTCGACCGTTTAGCCGATTACAGCTCGGGCACCTTGAGACACAGCCGCCTGACGCTCGAATATACATCAAACCCGGCGTGGTATGCGGTACAGGCGCTTCCTTACCTGATGGAATATCCCTACGAATGTACCGAGCAGACTTTTGCACGCTTCTACGCCAATGCACTGGCGACCTCCGTGGCCAACAGTACGCCCAAAGTGAAGCAGATCTTCAATCAGTGGCGTTCGTTGCCCGACAGCAAAGCGCTGATGTCGAACCTTGAAAAGAACCGGGAACTGAAACAGGCATTACTCGAAGAAACGCCCTGGGTGATGCAGGCCGGCAATGAAACCGAACGCAGGAAACGCATCGGCCTGTTATTCGACCTCAACCGCATGTCCAACGAGCAAAAGACCGTATTGGACAAGTTGAAAGCGATGCAGGGCGCCAACGGCGGATTTCCATGGTTTGCCGGGCAACCCGAAGACCGCTTCGTTACACAGCATATTGTAGCGGGATTGGAACATCTGCGCAAACTCAATGCATTACCCCGCACCGAGGATGTCAATACCCTGATAGAACGGGCAATGGAATATTGCGATGTCTGTATCAGGGAAGATTACAGGAATGCGCAAAAGAGAGTGGAAGAACGCGCCGGACGTACTGGTCGCAGCAACCGTTCCGACTATCCTGAACGCAGTGATGGGAGCGAACGGGGCGAGCGCCTGCAAATTAACCGCACACAACTGCATTACCTCTATGCATGCAGTTTCTCGAAACATTATTCGCCGGATCAGCAGTCGTTCGACTTCTACATGCAGCAAGCCGAAAGATCGTGGACACGATTCAATGTATACGAGCAGGCGATGATCGCACTGACGATGCATCGTTTCGGCAAAGCCGATGTGGCGCAGAATATCTTGCGTTCGCTCAAGGAACGTGCGCAGACAGGCAATGACGGGGGCATGTACTGGACTAATAACCGCGCCGGATACTTCTGGAACGAGTCGCCCGTGGAAACACAGGCCATGCTCATCGAAGCATTTAACGAAGCCGGTAGCGACACGCACGCCGTCAATGAAATGAAGATATGGCTGTTGCGCAACAAGCAAACCACCGATTGGAAAACCACCAAGGCCACTTCCGAAGCCATTTATGCTCTACTGTCCACCGATGACGACCTGTTCGGCAATAAAAATGAACCGTTGGATATCCGCATCAGCGGTAAGCCCTTGAAAAAAGTACTGAAGGAGCCATTGCGTCCCGAAGCGGGCACGGGTTATGTAAATACTTCGTGGACCGGCAACGATGTGGAAAGGAGTTTGGCCAACCTGCGCATTACCAATCCCAACAGCAACATCATGTGGGGCGCCCTGTACTGGCAATATTTTGAGGATATGGACAAGATCACCTCTGCCGAAACCAACCTGAAGATGACCAAGCAACTGTTTATCAAGCGGAGTACGGCTAAAGGAAAAAGCCTGGAACCTGTTACCGGCAGCAATCGTCCGCATGTAGGCGATGTGATTACCGTTCGCATGGAGTTACGCGCCGATCGTGATTTTGAATATGTGCACCTGAAAGATATGCGTGCAGCAGGATTTGAGCCGGTTAATACGCTGTCGGGTTATCGCTTCCAAAGCGGTTTGGGATATTACGAAAGCATCAAAGACGCTTCGGTGAACTTCTTCATCAGCTATCTCCGCAAGGGAACCTATGTATTCGAGTATGACCTGCGGGTGGCCAATGCAGGCGATTTTTCCAACGGCATCACCACATTCCAGTGCATGTATGCGCCCGAATTCAATGCGCACAGCGAAGGTGTCAGGATAAAAGTTCCTTCGGTCGATCTTTAGTTCCGGTGAAATTATTAATCCCGGTAGGTAAACACCAGAGTCAGGAAATAAAGACCGGTACTCTTGAAAGCATGAAGAAGAGAGCGGGGCTGAAATAAACCCTGCATTTAAAGAACAATCTAAAAAATCAAACCAATGAAAGTAAAAAAGATAAAAGCGGTTATTGAAACCGGAGATGACGGGTGTTATTCCGTTTATATTCCATCCATAGCGGGATTGTATGGAGCAGGAGAAACGGAGGATGAGGCAAAGTCCGAATTGATGGATGCCATCGAAATGGCTCGTGAACACGCGGAAGAAGTGGGATCGTGGGATGATTATGCTCCGTTAAAAGGAGATATAGATATCGAATATGTCTATGACCTGTCCGGTTTTTTTAAAACATTCGATTTTTTTGATGTGAGTTCACTGGCCAATCATATCGGACTTAATCCGTCAATGATGCGCAGATATAAATCAGGAATAACCAAAGCATCCGACAGGCAGAAAAAACGCATCGAAGAAAGCATACATGCTATTGCATCAAAATTGAGCGTTACAAGATTCTAAGAACTTGTTTTGACACCGCTCGCGCCCGCTCCTCACAATGAGCGGTTTTTTTTTCCCGCGCCGTCCCGCCTGTCGTAAGATAAACTATTTTGGCTTTAGCCTGAACCATTTTGGCTTTAGCCTAAACCATTTTGGCTTTAGCCTAAATCATTTTGGCTTTAGCCTGAACTATTTTGGCTTTAGCCTGAACTATTTTGGCTTTAGCCTGAATCATTTTGGCTTTAGCCTGAACTATTTTGGCTTTAGCCTAAATCATTTTGGCTTTAGCCTGAACTATTTTGGCTTTAGCCTAAATCATTTTGGCTTTAGCCTGGTAATATACGGTTATGCCCTGTGCATTGGTTGTAATGGCCAGTGCGAGCCTTGTGAATAAGCTTTATCAGTTGGTATTCATCCATCCGCTTTGTATTGAAATCTATACGGGCATCCTGTTCTTTTTCAGTGCGGGCTTTCAACCAGTCAATGACTGTCGGGTCAACATCTTTCAACCTGGCAAGTTCTTCCGACTGAGGCAAAAGACTATTATCCTGAAAAACGTTTTCTTCAGCATGGACTTCGCCATTGGCCATTTTAATCTTGGTTTGATGTCCCGTTTTTGACATTATCTATGTCCTTTTTTAGCGTCAGTAATGGCAAGATCCAAATCGGCTAAGACTGCGGACATGTCGCGGGCAATCATTTTTTTGTCAATGGTGTGATCTATATATATAATGTCATCACCCTCATTGATAGATACCCCTAACGGGGCCGGCAGGGGCATGTTTTGTTTCGGATGGAAAACGCCCCGCATTCCGCAAATTGCTTCAAACAGATATTTCATGACGGTTATGATTGATGGTTGATTTTGACAATTACAAATATACGCTATATTTTATAATGGAAAACAAAAAATACGCCAAAACGGTTTTTGTTTACATGCCAAAATTAACATTGCGTTCTTTTTGAGTCATAATTCAAAAATTTACACTACTTTTTTTCCAGTATTCAATATCTTCCTGCGCCTTTGGCGAGAATGTTATTTCCATAAATCGTCTATGTTGACAGTCTTACCCTTTCCTGCCTGCATTTCTTTTTGAGCTTCTCTGATTCTTTGTATCATCCGGGGGGACGACATGATGTATTCTGTCTCCTTTAAGGCATTATACTCATCAAGCGACATAAGAACAACTCCAGCGCCGCCGCCACGGTTGATAATAACGGTATCGGAATCTTCTATCACAGAATCTATGTACCCTTTCAGGTTGTTTCTTAAATCGGTATAATTTGCTGTTCTCATATTTCAAAAAGATTTGTTGATGCAAAGATAACGTATATTTATTGCATCAACCGAATTTCATTTGAACTTTATGCAAAAGAAATCATCGAAATCATCAGTATCTCATTTTATTACAACCATATTTTTCGTAAAAACAAGTTCATTAGAAACGTATATTTATGGCATCAACCGAATTTCATTTGAACAGTGTTCGGGCGGAGAAAGTAAAAAACCTTCGTGTACTAATTCTTCAAAATTCTGATAGTCAATGTTTATTGTTGTCCCGCCAGGACTCGAACCTGGGCAAACAGAACCAAAATCTGTTGTGCTACCATTACACCACGGGACAAAATTCAAATTCGGGCGCAAAGATATAAAAAAAATAACATGGCCAAATTTTATCATCGGAATCACGCCAAAAAACTTTATATTTGCCGTTCAAATAAAAAATATAAGATTCTGTAACTCATGGAAGAAAAGAAAGATAATGCAGCGAAGGATATTCAGAAGGAAAAGCTGAAATCGTTACAATTGACGCTTGACAAGTTAGACAAAGAATTTGGCAAGGGTACCATCATGAAGATGAGCGACAAGGCTGTCGAACAGGTTCCCTCCATCCCTACAGGCTCTATCGCGCTTGATGCGGCTTTGGGTATCGGCGGATTGCCACGCGGCCGGGTTGTCGAAATATTCGGACCCGAGTCGTCAGGGAAAACCACGCTGGCGATCCATGCTATTGCCGAAGCACAGAAATTGGGTGGTATTGCAGCATTTATCGACGCCGAACACGCTTTCGACCGCAATTATGCGCAAAAGCTGGGCGTAAATATGGAAGCCCTGTACGTATCGCAACCGGATAACGGCGAGCAGGCCCTCGAAATAGCCGATGCCCTGATCCGTTCCAGCGCTATCGATATATTGGTGATCGACTCCGTGGCCGCACTTACGCCTAAAGCTGAAATTGAAGGCGATATGGGCGATTCGCGTATGGGATTACAGGCGCGGCTGATGTCGCAGGCGCTTCGCAAGCTAACCGGAAACATCAGCAAAACCAATACATGCTGTATCTTTATCAACCAGTTGCGCGAAAAAATCGGCGTCATGTTCGGCAATCCCGAAACAACAACCGGTGGTAACGCGCTTAAATTCTATGCGTCGGTACGTATTGACATTCGCAAAACGACTCCCATTAAGGACGGTGAAGATGTAAGCGGCAACCGCGTGAAGGTGAAAATAGTGAAAAACAAGTTGGCCCCGCCATTCCGTCGCGCCGAATTTGACGTGATTTATGGCGAAGGTATCTCGCGCATCGGCGAAATCATCGACCTGGGCACTACCTTCAACATCGTCAAGAAAAGCGGTTCGTGGTTCAGCTATGGCGACACCAAGCTGGGGCAAGGCCGTGAAGCCGTGAAACAATTGCTGGCTGATAACGATGAACTGGCTGCCGAACTGGAAGAAAAGATACGCCAGGCGCTTACCGTGAACCCAAACATGGCGGAAGGCCAAGAATAGCGAAGAGAGTGATACCTGTCATTCAAAATATGAACAAGTCCCTGGATGGGTGTGTTTCCCGTCGGATTTTAAATTAATTCGGGTGAATAAAATCATCAAAAAAGAATTCCTGTCCGAAAACGTATTCCGGATGGAGATTGAAGCGCCGCGTATTGCCCAAAGCCGTGAAGCGGGACATTTTGTGATGATCCGCATTGGCGAAGGCGGCGAACGTATCCCGCTTACCATAGCCGATGCCGACGCTGCGCGTGGAACCGTCACGCTGATCGTTCAGAAAGTGGGATGCACATCGGCCAAACTTTCGAAACTGAACGAGGGAGACTTCATCAGCGACGTGGTAGGCCCGTTGGGTAACGCTACCCATATCGAAAAAACAGGAACGGTGCTTTGTGCCGGCGGAGGTGTCGGCATTGCGCCGTTGTATCCCATTGTTCAGGGATTCAAGCGTGCCGGGAACCGCGTGATCACCGTACTGGCAGCCCGTAGCGCCGATCTATTGATCCTGGAGAAGGAAATGACTGAGTTTTCGGATGATGTGATCGTGATGACCGATGACGGTTCGCACGGGAAGAAAGGTCTGGTTACTGCCGGGATGGAAGAAGTGATTCTGCGCGAAAAGGTAAATCAGGCGGTAGTGATTGGTCCGGCCGTGATGATGAAATTTGCAGCCGCAACTACCCAAAAGTACAATATTCCTACGATGGTCAGCCTCAACACCATCATGGTCGACGGTACGGGTATGTGTGGCGCATGTCGTTGTTCGGTAGGCGACAAAACCAGATTCGTGTGTGTGGACGGTCCCGAATTCGACGCCCACCAGGTGAATTTCGACGAAATGCTGCAACGCCTCGGAGCTTACAAGGACGACGAAATGGCTGCATACCAACAATATCTCAACAGTTAATTCCGGAGTTTGACGTTTCAAGTCGGCGCAAAACCGTTACTCGAAACGTCAAACCCAAAACTTGAATCTTAAATCAAGAAATGGAAATTTCCGAATACTTAAAAGCCGAACGAAGCCAGCCCTGGCGCGAAGAATTGCGTAAATCCGTAAAAAACGCCGACAGAACCAAACGCGAGCGTGTGGTCATGCCCGAACAGGACGCGGCGGTACGTGCAACTAACCAGAAAGAGGTAAACCTGGGACTCAGCAAGGAGCAGGCCATGAACGAAGCTGTCCGTTGCCTGGATTGCGTTGATCCTACCTGCATCAAAGGCTGCCCGGTCAATATCAACATTCCGAAATTTATCAAATGTATCGAGGCCGGGGAATTTCTCCAAGCGGCAAAAGCGTTGAAAGAAACCAACGCCTTACCGTCGGTTTGCGGACGTGTGTGTCCGCAGGAAGTACAATGTGAAGCAAATTGTTTCTACACGCAAAAGTTGAAGAAACATGCTGTAGCCATCGGCAACCTCGAACGTTTTGCTGCTGATTACGAACGCGAATCAGGTAAAATATCCGTACCGGAAGTGGCTACGCCCAATGGGATCAGGGTAGCAGTGGTCGGATCGGGGCCTGCGGGCCTGGCGGCTGCCGGCGACTTGACCAGGTACGGCTACGATGTTACTGTTTTCGAAGCGTTACACGAAATCGGCGGCGTGCTCAAATACGGGATACCGGAGTTCCGCTTGCCCAACATCATTGTGGATGTGGAAATTGAGAACCTGCGTAAGATGGGCGTTCGGTTCGAAACCAATTTCATCGTGGGTAAAACCAGCGGTTTCGACGCGCTGCGCACCGAAGGTTACAAGGCATTCTTCATCGGGAGCGGCGCCGGTTTGCCCAACTTCATGAATATCCCGGGAGAGAACTGTATCGGCATCTTTTCGTCCAACGAATATCTCACGCGCATCAACCTGATGGGCGCCGCACGACCCGAATGTGATACGCCGGTACTGAGCGGCCATCATGTTGCGGTGATCGGTGGCGGCAATACGGCTATGGACAGTGTCCGCACGGCTAAACGTCTCGGCGCTGCACGCGCCATGATCGTCTATCGCCGGTCGATGAACGAAATGCCTGCTCGTGCGGAAGAAATATACCATGCACAACAGGAAGGCGTAGAATTCATGTGCCTGCACAACCCTGTGGAATACCGGGCCGATAAGAAAGGCCGCGTTAACCGGATGATCGTACAGAAAATGGAGCTTGGCGACCCCGATGCTTCGGGACGTCGCCGTCCGACGCCTGTTGAAGGTTCGGAGTTCCCGATAGATGTAGATACAGTGGTGGTGAGCGTCGGCGTATCGCCCAATCCGCTCATTGCCAACGCGCTGCCGTCGCTCGAACTGACGCGCTGGGGAACGCTGGCAGTCAACCCCGAAACGATGCAAACATCCATCCCCGACCTGTTCGCCGGCGGCGATATTGTGCGGGGCGGCGCTACAGTGATCCTGGCCATGGGCGACGGACGACGGGCTGCTGCCGGGATACATCAGTACTTGAGCCTATCATAAGCGTATGTTGCATCTATCGTCGAAACGCGCGACAGGCGCCACATCCTGTGTGGTAAACATTCCTTCCAGATATTTGAAGTAACCGGTGATGCCGATCATGGCAGCGTTGTCAGTGGTAAAACGGAATTCGGGTAAATGAACCGTCCAGCCCTTTTCATCGGCCAGGGCAGTCATCGCATTGCGCAAGCCCGAATTGGCGGCAACGCCTCCTGCGATCACTGCTTCGGTAATGCCCGTCGCAACGGAAGCCTTCATGAGCTTGTCTGTCAGGATATCGACAATGGTTTGTTGCAACGATGCGCATAACCCCGGAATATTCTTTTCCACAAACTGCGGATCTTCCTTCAACCGGTCACGTAACGTATACAGGAACGAGGTTTTCAGGCCGCTGAAACTGTAATCGAGTCCGGGAATACCGGGTTTGCTGAAACGGAAAGCCCTGCTGTCGCCTTCCTTCGCATAACGGTCGACTACCGGTCCGCCGGGATAGGGGAGTCCCATCACCTTGGCGCACTTGTCGAAAGCTTCGCCGGCAGCATCGTCAATGGTTTGCCCGATGATTTCCATATTGAAATAATCGCGGAGGACGACGATCTGCGTATGTCCGCCCGATACCAGCAAGCACAGGAAGGGAAACCGTGGCAATCGTTTCTCTTTCCCTTCTTCCTGTATGAAGTTCGACAGGATATGTGCATGCAAATGGTTTACTTCAATAAGTTTTGCTCCTGTGGACAATGCAAAACCTTTGGCAAACGATGTCCCTACCAGCAATGAACCAAGCAGGCCGGGACCGCGCGTGAAGGCCACCGCATCTACCATATCCTTCTCAATGCCGGCCTGCCGGAGTGCAGTATCCACTACCGGTATGATATTTTGCTGGTGCGCCCGCGACGCTAACTCCGGAACCACGCCACCGTATTTCCGGTGTATTTCCTGTGATGCAATGATATTCGAAAGCATGTACCCGTTGCGGATTACCGCTGCCGAGGTGTCATCACAGGATGATTCGATGCCTAAAATTGTAATATTCAATGCTTGTTTAATAATCAATGATCAAGATTCAATTTTTTGCTTTTCCCGAAAGATGCTCCATGTCCAATCGCAGGATATTGGTTTGATGGAACGATTTGCTGATATACTTTTTGGAAATATCCGTAAAATCGGGACTATACTTGGCTACAAGTAAATTCAACGCCTTATAGCGTTCTTCTTCGGAAAGGTCGCAGAAGATACGGCCAAATACCAGAGCGCTTTCGTAGGTGGTGGAAAATTGTCCCGGAAGTACCCGGGTACGGCCTACCACACAAAAACTCACGTGATTGTTCTGCCGGAGGCTATCTAATTTGAACCCCTTGAGAGCGCAATGAAAATAAATGCTTTTGCCTTCAAGCACATAATTGATGGGGATGCCATAGCCATAACCATTAACGCCGCACATAGCCAGGAATCCGTATTCGCCCGTTTCGAGCAACGACACAGCCCTTTCGTTGTCCGAAATCCTGTCCTTGCGGCGTATGTCGCGAAACACCGGTAATGCCTTGCATAATACCTGACAGTCAAATATTACCGGCCCGTATGCTTTCTTTTCGCTGTGATGATAGCGGTAACCGCGCCTTTGATAAAAAGGCCACGCAGTAGCGCTGGTGGTGAGTTTTATCTCGGTTTTGTCGCGTTGTATGGCCTCTTTCTCCAATGTTTCCAGGATGACCGATCCGATACCCTCGCCCTGATGTGCATGATGCGTAAACAGCATATCCACCGTACCGCTGTCGATTCCCAAGCAGCCAAAGCCGGTAATCCCGCCCTCCGAATCCATCACAAGCGTATACCGCTCGTCGAAAAAGCGAGTCCACGTCGCCATATCGGGTTGCGAAGGCGCCCAAGCCTCCACTTCTTCGGGCGAATAATAACGGCTGCTCACAAGGCGCACCGTTTGTGTGAAAAGATTGACAATCGCTTCCAGATCGGAAGGAGCATACATGCGGATCATTCGGTTGATGATTTCGATTTAAAATACAAAGTTAACAAATTAGCCCAAAATATCTATTAGCCGTACACACCCTGTCAGCAGTCTTTGACCCTGACAGTGGTGATAGAATCCGCCGCCGACATCTTTGACCCTGTCAGCAGCTGCGCAGCCTGACAGGTCAGCGCTTCGCACCGGCGTGTCTATGATAGCCCGACGGTTTGATATAAGCAGAGATACGGTCAGCAGTTGGGTTTATCGCAAACGGACAGCGGGCAAGTCCAGGAAAAGGGTTAAATTAGCGCCTTTGGAATCAGGATTTATGAAGGGAAAGGAATTACTATTCTATCAGGGAGGTTTTCACTCGTAAAGACGACCAATATCGCTTCCGGCCAGTTCTACAAATACTTTTGCTACCTCTTTCGTGATTGCTTTGAAATATTTTTCGCCTTTTTCCTTTGTTGCCGCCTTGGGGTTACCGATCCCTGTATCCTCCGTTACCTGCGACCAGCGTCTTTCAGCCCAGAACCATCCTTGTCGCAATGCTTCGATCCTGTATTTTTTATCCTTACCATCGCCGGCTTCCTCCAATGGACGTACCAAATGAGGTGTTAAGTATAAAAGAAGACTGGTTTCCATTTCGTCGGCGTGATCGCCTGCGGTTTCGAAAAAGCCTTCCTTTCCACGCCATTGAAACCAGTTGCACAGGCAGATGAACATAGCGGGAAATTTTGCTCCCAGTTCGCGCACAATGGCTTTAAAATCGTTTCCCCCGTGACTGTTCAGTACAACGAGCCTGTAAATTCCCTGCCGGTTAAGCGTTTCGATAATGTCGGCCAGGATCGCCAATTGCGTACTCGGGTATATGTTGAGATCCAGCTTGATGTCGGCTTGACCGGTATTCACGCCAAAAGGAATATTCGGCAACACAATCACTTTTGTCCCTTTTTCCCATGCGATCCGGGCCGCTTCGGCCGAAATACTTTCCGCCTCGATATTGTCGGTGGAATACGGCAGATGATAGTTATGCGCTTCGGTAGCGCCCCACGGGAGAACAGCCAGTTCAAAACCGGCGTCCTTCACATCTTTCCAATTGGTTTCCGCTAAAATATACGGTCTGATCATTTTGATTTTTAATTTTTGCCGGTTGCACTGATACTCCCTTTTATCAGACTTCTCCCCCTATTTCTGCACTTTCACCCTGCTGTTTTCCTTTAAGGTTTCAAATCCCTTGATCACCAGGTTGTCATTTACCTTTAAGCCATCGAGCACTTCCATGTTATTTTCGTCTTCCAGGCCGGTTTTGATGTCGCGCAGTATGGCTGTATTCTTTTCGATGATGTAGACATATCTCCGTTGCCGGTTGGACAGCACCACGTCCTTGGGAATAATGATGGAACTGTCGGCTTTATCCACCACGATGTCGGCTTTTACGAACATGCCCGGTCGCAACAGCAGCCTGTCGTTCCGGATCAGCAGTTTTCCCTTGAAAGTACGCGTTTCGGCGCTGATAGCCGGAGAAAGTTCACTGATAACACCCTGTAGCGTGTCGTCGGGCAGGGTGTAGTGCGTCACATAAACCGGCTGGTTGGCTTTTACGTAGCTGATGGCGCTTTCGGGCAGGTTGATGTCCATATACATGCGGGCGTAATCCATAATTCCGACCATCGGTTTTCCCTGTTCCACTTTCACGTTGTCGGTGTAGTGCGGCAAGTTAACGATCACGCCGTCGAACGGTGCACGGATGTCGCGTTTTTCGAGGTTCAGGCGGGCGTTTTCCACTTCCAGGCGGGCGTTGGTTACTTTTACCTCGGTGTTGCGCATTTCGAGCAGCGTTACGCCGCCCTTTTCGTGAAGCGCTTTCTGTTTGTTCTGTTCCTGTTGTGCAATTTCCAGGTTCAGTTCTTTGGCATCAATGGCGATACTGTTTTCATATTCCTGATCCTCTAAATGGATAATTAAACGGCCTTTATCCACTTTATCGCCCAGCCTGAAGGGTTTACCGGTTTGCGGATTCACCTGCAGCCGGTACTTGCCGCTCATCTGCGAGTTAAGGTCTACGCCGTACGTTGGCTGGGCCGTACCGGTGGTGTTGATCAGCTTGCTGATAGATCCCTTTTTCAATTCCTGTACCGAAACCGGCGTGGCGATATCGTTTTGCGAACCTTGCGGCTGGCTGTTGCAGGCAGCAAGGAGGAGACAAACGAGCGACAGGCTACAGGCAGCAGGCGACAACAAACTTACGGCGCATATTGATTTCAATCCTTTCATTACATTCTTCATTTTCAATTTTTAATTTTTCGAATTTATACACGAAGACATTTATTCTTTACTCTTTCACTTCTTTTAAGGGCACAACCTCTGTATCTTTCTCAAAATCGTACAGCGAAAGGATTTTCAGGTTGAGTAATTCGATTTTATAATTGATGAGCGCCTGCGTGTAGGCCACCTTCTTGGTGGACAATTGCGTCTGGAACTGGCTTATTTGCATCCCGTTAATATCGCCTTCACGGTAGCGTGTCAGGTTAAGATCGTAGGTAAGCTGGGCATTGCGAACGTTCTGTTCGGCAATCTTAATCTGCGTCCACAGATTTTCGAGGCTCCGGCATACCTGACGGATATTCAGTTCTATATCCGCTCTATTTTGCTGATAGTCGAGCCGGTTCACCTTCTGCGCAGCTTCCTGCGCACGGATACGGGCTTTCTTTTCGCCCCAGTCGAAGATCGGGATGGTGAAATTGATGGCTACGCGGGGATTCTGCGTGGGATTATCATAGATATGACCAAAAGTGCTATGGTCGCCAATGAGACCGTATGACAGCGTTATGTTTCCCTTGAACTCGTTCAGCGCCTTGGTACGGGTCATCTGGAAATCAAGTTCAGCACTTTGTATCTCGCGCTGGCGAAGTTCTAACCGTGATGCCAGCCCATGATCAATAGCCTTCTGTTGGTTCACTTTTACAGGTTCGATATTGATTTCGGCGATTACAGCAACATTTTCGTCCAGTAACATGCCTAATGACTGTTTCAGCCGATCTTTGGCGTTTTCGAGCGATACCTTTCGCTCGTCGGTGGTCGACTGCGCGGTGGCAAGGTTCAGTTCGGCCTGGAACAGTTCATCCCGCGCGGCCAGGTCGGACTCTACCTTGTTCCTGATGATGTCGTAACTCTGTTCCGCATTGGCAAGTTCTTCTTTGCCGGTTTGCAGGTTGCTTTGTGCCATGTATACTGCGTAAAACTGTTCGGTGATTTGCTGTTCGGTGCTCAGCCGTTGCAGAGCGTAGCTGATGTTGGCGTTTTCGTAGTCATATTCGATCTGTTTCAGCGCCATTTTACGCCGATTGTACGTAAAGACGGGCTGCGAAAGCTGCAGGTAGAGGTTGTTGCTGAACGCCCGGTTGTTGTTGGAGATTCCTTCAATTTCCGAATGGTTGTCCTGCCATCCAAGGAGATTGATCAGCGAAAGCGTTCCGTCTGTCCAGAGGATCGGTTGCTCCACTTGAAATGTACCGTTGGAATTGAGTACTTCGTTGGTGTACCATTGCGAAAAGCGGTTGTCGAATCTGCGGTTTTTACTGTAGTCGACCGGCGTAAGCTCCAGCGAAAAGCGTGATTTCAGCGAAGCCCGTTCGGCCAGCAGATTTTGCCGATACTGCTCAAGATTCATCAGCGACCGTTTCAGCGTGGGGTTATTTTCCTGAGCAATATCCATAGCCCCGTCAATGGTAAGCAATTGCTGCGCATGGGTTGTTATTATCAATATCGTGGATATTGCTGCTGTAAGGATCAGGCCTTTTAATATTTTCTGCATGTACTGATTTTTATCCCGTATTTCATTTTAATGTACCTTCTTCCGGTCGCGCTGTCTTCTGCATCGGGCAGGACAGATGTTTTTCCGGCTCCATTCTTCACGCTCCGCCTATTCCCATTCGATGGTTGCCGGCGGTTTGGAACTGATGTCATATACTACCCTGTTCACGCCGCGCACCTTGTTGATGATTTCGCCGGATACCTTTGCAAGCAATTCGCAGGGGAGATGCGCCCAGTCGGCCGTCATGGCGTCGGTAGAGGTCACCGCGCGCAGGGCGACGGCGTTTTCGTAGGTGCGTTCGTCTCCCATCACGCCCACCGATTTCACCGGCAACAGGATGGTAGCCGCCTGCCAAACCCTGTCGTACCAGTCCCATTCACGAAGGGCTTGAATGTATATATCGTCGGCATCCTGCAGGATGCGAACCTTTTCGGGGGTGATGTCGCCCAGGATGCGGATACCCAGTCCCGGCCCGGGGAAAGGGTGGCGTTGAAGCAGGTGCGGCATCATGCCCAGTTCGCGACCGACGCGGCGCACCTCGTCCTTGAACAGCAGGCGGAGCGGTTCTACAAGTTTCAGGCGCATCTTGTCGGGAAGGCCGCCCACGTTGTGGTGCGATTTGATCACCGTTCCCGTGATGGAAAGCGACTCGATGATGTCCGGGTAAATGGTGCCCTGTCCCAGCCATTTGACATGATCCAGCATGCGGGCTTCTTCCTCAAATACGTCGATAAAGCCCTTGCCGATGATTTTCCGTTTCGTTTCGGGATCGGATACGCCGGCCAATTGACTGTAAAAACGTTCTTTGGCGTCGATTCCCTTCACATTCAGTCCCAAGTGTTCGTAGTCGCGCAGCACGTTTTCGAACTCGTTTTTGCGCAACAGCCCGTGATCGACGAAGATACAGGTCAGATTTTTGCCGATGGCCCTGTTCAGGAGCACTGCCGTCACCGACGAATCTACGCCTCCCGAAAGCGCCAGGATCACCCTGTCGTCACCCAGTTGCTGCTTCAGCGCCTCCACGGTGTCCTCGATGAATGAGCCCGGCGTCCAGTTCTTCTTCATCCGGCAAATCGTCAGGAAGTTATCCAACAGCAGCAGCCCGTCCTCCGTATGGAACACTTCGGGATGAAACTGTACGCCCCATGTGGGTTCGCCGTCGATCCTGTAGGCGGCGACGGCTACATCGTCCGTTGTCGCAATCACGTTAAAACCGGATGGGATGGAGGTAATGGTGTCGCCGTGGGACATCCATGCCTGCGATGTATCCTTTGCATCCACAAACAGCCGGTCGCTCCTGTCGGTCGGGGTAAGCACTGCCCGGCCGTATTCGCGCGAATCGCCTTTTTCCACTTTGCCGCCCGCCAGCCATGCCAGGTATTGTGCCCCGTAGCATATCCCCAGTATGGGATATTTGCCCCTGACGGTCGACATGTCGGGTTTGAAAGCCTCCCTGTCGTTCACCGAGAACGGGCTTCCTGAAAGGATTACACCCTTCACATCCGTATCATCCGCGGGAAACCTGTTGTACGGAACGATTTCGCAATATACGTTCAACTCCCTCAGCCTGCGGCCGATGAGTTGCGTCGTTTGAGAACCGAAGTCAAGAATGATGATCTTTTCGTGCATATCGGGTTAAATGATGGATTCTGTCCATGAGAAAAATAACGACAAAAGTAAACGAATTTCCGGTTATCCCCCATTTGCTTGAAAAAAAAAGTTGCCGTTGAGCGCAGTTTAAATCTGGATCCGTATCAAAAGTCAAAGGGTTGATTTTGCGGTTAATTCTTTTTTTGAGGCGCTATATTTCCTTCTTATTCTTTTTGATGCCGCAAAAAGAACCAAAAACGGCTCGACGATTTAAACGCGCTTCGCCTGGACGGAAAATCGTCAATATGGCGCCAAAGGCGATTTTTTACGGGCAAAGCCA